>PMBF01000091.1 GCA_003152875.1 Ignavibacteriota bacterium
CGCCTCTATCCGGTGCTCGACATCCGTGTCTGGCAGGTGCTCTATGCGATGAAAGCGGTGACTGACAACCCCGGTGGGGTGGGGTTCACCGGCCGGCACTGGGTTTGCTATCTCGATCTTCTCAGACGATTGGCCCGGAAGCTTGGTGTGAGGCCACGGGCCGCCGAGCGTGCCCTCCTCCAGGCCCATCGCGCTCTTCAGGCGGGAACGCTGTACCGCCGGGCCTGAAATGCCGGTGTCTCTGGCTGAGCCTTCGGATACCTCCCGTTCCGGCCCTTTCCCGATGGACTTTCTTGGCAGGTATTGGTATGTTCTCGTGGACCATCCATGTGGAATCCTGATGAGCAAGCCCGGTAGAAACGACCCCTGCCCCTGCGGCAGCGGGAAGAAGTACAAAAGGTGCCACGGCGCCGCCGATTTCCCCGACCCCGAGATGATATATGACCGGATCCGCCGGCTTGACAACGAATCCGACACACTCCTCCTGAGGTACGCGAAGGAGCAGTACGGCGACGATGTCCTTGAGCAAGCGTGGGAAGACTTCGTGTTGGATGAGGAGCTTCTCTTTGACCCGGACGACCCTGAATTTCGGTATTTCGCCCTCTGGGCCTGTTATGATTGGAAACCTGCAGAGGATAACACGAGGCTGCCCGAGCAGGTCCTTGGGGACCCTCATGTCAAAATTGAGGATGACATCCGCCGATTCGTCGGGCTGGTCATGGCGGCTCCCTACAGCTACTATCAGGTTCTTGATGTTGAGCCCGGCCATAGCATCCGACTCCGGGACATCCTCCGAAAACAAGAGGTCTCTGTGACCGAACGTGGGGCTTCCACCACGCTCGAGAAAGGTAATATCATTTTTGCGCGCGTGCTCGAGATGGAAGAAGTGACTTTCCTGATGGGACTCGGCGGCCATGTCATTCTGCCGCACTATCTGGAAGGACTGATTAAATTCCGCGCCAGCTTGGAGCGCCACCAGCTCCTGACCGGAGGCCCCTCTGACGCAGCGGCTCTCTTAGAGATCGAGGAAGATCTCCGGGAAACCTACTTCGAGATTATTCGATCCGAGGAGCATGATCGGCCGGACTTCCGGAACACTGACGGCGAGCCCCTTGCGCTGTACGCTCTGCACTATGAGATCTCCTCGTTTGAGCGCGCGTTCGCGGCGCTGAAGAGCCTCGACGCCGACGCACAAAGCAAGGAGGAGCGCGCGGTGGCGCACGAAGGCGGGAAAGACGAGCTCGAAACCCCCGTGAAGGCCCGTATTGACTGGATGAAGAAATCCCGGAAGGCCGGGGGACTTGACACGGTGACCCTGGCGCACTTTTCGATCGGCGACAGGATGCTCGTCGTGAATGTCAATTCCGAAGAGCGCTCCCGGCTCGTTCAGAAGGAGATTGCCAGGCGCCTTGGTGAAGACGCCGTCCTGATCCGGACAGACGTTCTCTCGCATGAAGAACTGATGAAGCGGACGGCGGAGCGTTCTGGAAAGGCCAGGGGAACGGAGAAGCGCGAGTCCGAACATGACCGCATCATGAGAAAACATCCCGAGGTGCAGGCCTACCTGAAGGAACAGATGGACAGGCACTGGGCCTCATGGCCCGATACACCTGTGCCAGCCCTGAAAGGGATGACGCCCCGGCAGGCTGCAGACGATCCTGTCGGCCGTGAACTTCTGGAGTCGCTTCTACTGGATTTCGAATCGCGCAATGCCCGGCTCTCCGATGATTTCAACAGGGTTGACATCACAAAGCTGCGCAGCACGCTCGGTCTTGATGTTGAAGAATCGACGGGGCGGAAGGATCCCGGGACACATCGGATCGCCGGGAGCGAAACTCCCACTGCTGACTTCTCCGGACTTTCGCACGCGCAGGTGCAACGCCTTCTCAATGGCGTAGATGAGGGAAGCTCTCCGCTCAAGATACGACCGGCCATCGATGATGATACGCTGAACGCATTGCCGTTTTTTCGACTGACCGAGGAATTCCTGAAGATCATTCAGCAGCAAAGAGCTCTCAAGCTCACGACGACCGGAGCATTGCCCGTAAAGATCGTCCAGGAGCTCTACGCCCACAAGCTCATCGTCGAGGACATTGTCGAAGCCGGCTACTCTTCAGTCCGACGAGAAGCGGATTCGACCGCGCTCCAAGTGATGCACCTTGTCGCGCGGCTTTCCGGGGCAATCAGAAAGGAACATAACAAGCTGAGTATGACCAGAAAGGGGGAGAAGCTCCTGAGACCGACGGAACGCCTCCAGTTATTCCGGGAGATCTTTTCAGCCTTTACGCGGAAGTTCAGCTGGTCTTACAATGACCGATACGCCGATTCTGAGATTGGGCAATTCTGTTGGGGATTCTCCGTCTACCTCTTGGCGAAGTTCGGCGACACCCCGCGGCCGACCGAATTCTATGCCGACAAATATCGCGCGGCCTTCCCGGGTCTCTTCCATCGACTCCCCGCCTATCCGTTCAGCACACCTGAGAAGGACTTTAGCCGGTGCTACAGTGTGCGGACCTTCGACAGGTTTCTGGAGTGGTTTGGACTAGTGAAGGTCGCTCAGAGCGATCTGCTTGCCGACAAGCGCCAGGACCCGGTCACCCGTACGGAAGTGTTCAGTAAAGTATTTGACATCGGATTGTGAAGGAGGACCCCGAGGGGGTAACCGTTTCTCCCCAATAGGACCCGGTGACGCGTCGTGAGCTTCCCGTACAATGCCGAAACTCAGCGCCATGCGTCCCGAACGTCCGGCTCTGAGCCGGTAAACCGCGAGGACCCCTGCAATTTCTCAGCCTGAGACGAGTCACTGGGATCGATTTTCAGCCCGTCCGCCGCTTCCGATCAATCCGCCGATTCGTTCCTCCTACGAGCCCCCCTAAGGCGGCACCAAGTGCGGTCTCTCTGACGCCTCGCCAGAATAACCTCATTAGCGGGACAGCTGATGTACTTGCGTCCTTGACTTGCGAAACGGTTCCCGCTATCTTCCGCCGAGTTCCTTCCAGGCAACTCAAACCCCTTCAAAGTGGATCCTGCATGGGTACGATTGACATTCCCGCGTACCGGGCCTCCTCCAATGACGGGCCATCCGATGACTTTGACGGACTCACCCCCCGTCAAATGCACCTCTCCTATGACCCTTGCAGTGAAGTTCCTCTCCTAAAGCTCCGAGATTCGATAGATGAGTCCACGCTGAACGCTGTCCCGTCCTTTCGGTTGAGCGGGCGAGAGGAATGATGACCCGACGGAACACACGCACCCCGGTGCACCTCCATCCGGCCGAAATTCAGGAGCTCCCGTTTATCGAGATTAGAGCCATCCTGCGCGGTGCCGACCCTCTGATCGGATCGGGGGGACGGACGATGCTGGTCAAACTTCTCAGAGGTTCCAGGGAGAAGAAGGTTCTCGAACTGGGGCTTGATGAAGTTCCCGTCTACGGAATCTTTCATGATCTGTCCGAAGAGGGTGTCCTTGAGAAGATCGATTGGTTGATCACGCATCACTACCTGCAGTACTTCTATGATGGAAGGCTTCCTCTACTGGAATTCGCCCCGGCCGGTTGGGAGATTGAGCGGCAAACCTATGCCGAAGAGCTCTTCGCCAAGCTAACTGTTGCCATGGAATCAGGCAACATCAGCCTCGACATGATCTTTCTCAAGGACCGGAATCGGGAGATCATCTGGTTGCTGCTCGACATTCTGGCGACGCGGGGGGACGCACGCTATATACCGTTCCTTGAGAGTTGGGAAAGGATCGAATACAAGAAGGTTCGTAGCCACATCCGGTGGGCCATGCAACAGATTCGGGCCAGGACTCTCCTCTAATAAGAAACTCGGAACTACACAGTCAAACGGTTCGTTGAGAGGCCTGATCACGACGTTCACAGAACCCCCTTTGAACTGAACCGCACCCTGAAATCGGCAGCGGCACGGGGAGAGTATATGCTCTCCCGGGAATTGCACATTAACAGTCGGGGGATATGTCCATCATGAAAACCATCGCAATTCTGGTTGTTCTCCTGTCACTCTATGGAGCAGGAACCTGTTCCCAACCTGTCGCCGGGATGGAGCAGGGCAAAACCGTCGCTACCGTGCGTGCATACCTTGACACGCTTGAACGGGAGGGCTTCTCGGGGGCGGTTCTCATCGAATTCCGGGGGAAGGTTGTCATCTCCGAGGGGTACGGGTACAGCGACGTCCAGAACAAGAAGAAGAACTCCACGCGAACGGTCTTCGACATCGGCTCGATCACCAAGCAGTTTACCGCGGCCGCGATCATGAAGCTGGAGATGGAGGGGAAGTTGTCGACCGAAGACAAGTTGTCGAAGTACTTCGGGGACGTCCCCACCGACAAGTCCGAGATCACGATTCATCAGATCCTGAGGCACTCCTCCGGCCTCACTGGCACTGTCGGCCGTGACTACGAGAAGATCACCGAGGCCGCGTTCATAGACACGGTCATGAGGAGTCCCCTCAGATTTCGGCCCGGCACCGACTTCTCGTATTCGAACATCGGCTACAGCCTCCTGGGCATCATCATTGAAAAAGTCTCCGGGATGCCCTACGAGAAGTTACTTTACCAGAAGCTCTGGCACCCCGCTGGGATGGAGCAGACGGGCTACACCCGGCCACAGTTCCGCGATGACCTTCTGGCGACAGGGTATGACAACGAGGATAATGTCTGGGGGAAGCCCACCGAGAAGCAATGGGATGCAGATGGTCCCTTCTGGCACCTGAAGGGGAACGGCGGGATCCTCTCGACTGCCGAAGACATGTTCAGATGGCATCAAGCGCTCCTGACGGATCAGGTTCTCTCGAAAGGAGCCAAGGCTAAAATGTACCACCCGAAGTTGCGGAAAGGGGAGGATTCGGCCAATTATTATGCCTACGGGTGAGACGTTCACAGGACCCCGAGAAATACGACATATTACTGGCACAATGGCGCCAACGGGATCTTCTATGCCGATTTCTACCGGTTCATCGATGAAGGCACAACCGTCATTGTGTTGACCAATAGGTCGAACGGCTTCCAGGAGGCGGGCCGAGAGATTGGCAAGGCGTTATTCTCCCCGGCTTATACACCCGTTGTACCGGTCGCCAACAACAAAACGAACCGGTCATTCACAGACCATATCATCGAAACAGCGATGCTGCAGGGGGCTGAGGCCGGGATGACCGAACTTGCGAAGGGGAAATCGGGAGAGCGTCTCTTGGAAGCACGTGTGAACCGAAAGGCTTATAAGCTTCTCCAGGGAGGAAGTGCCAAGCAGGCGATCGAGGTCTTCCGACTCAACGTGCACGCGTTCCCAAAGTCGGGGAACACGTACGACAGCCTGGGTGAGGCGTACCTGACTTCCGGCGACACCACGCTGGCCATCGAGAACTACAGGACAAGCCTGGCTTTGGATCCCGAGAACAAGAATGCCGAGGAGGTGCTGCAGCGGCTACAGGGGAAATGACGACACTCTCTTTGGGAGAAGCCGCCACTTGTCGTAAGCAAGCGGGTGAAGCTCGATCATCCCTCGGTTGTCGATGATGCGCCAACCTCGCTCAGGCTCCTTTCACATCCAGCCACAACTGCCTGCACGAAACCCCGGTAATTCCAGCCTCAAAACGGCGGTCTTATTCTTGATACCTGATCGTCACTTTTTGCACCATCGGCAGCGGCATGGTGAAATCGACGTACTTGGATACTCCCATTCCGGAGATGACAGGATGCACTGGCTGATCGTTGACGACAACCGACTCGACCGCAGCGGCCCTCTTCGGCAACAGCACATGAGCGTGAATCATCTTTCCGCTTCCGGTCACAAGGAGGCGAATCTCCTTCCGGTTCGGCAAGTGGAAATACCGATACGCCACGTATCCATCCGATGCCGGAAACACTACTGAGACATCCGCGGAATCGACCGGATATGAGGGCCAGCGTGGAGCAAGACGGGCCTCGCCGAACCCTGCTTTTTCGGCGGAGACGCCAGCCAAACCCTCAATGATTGCGGCCATCCCCGTCGCTGCAGCCCAATTGTCCGGCCCGCCGTACGAGACAGCTTGGGGCGGCACGTAATGCGGCCTGTCTGACAGCGTCATTCCGATCAAAACGTACATTCCGCCTTCGAGCGAGGATTGGAACTTTAGGGTTCTGATCTGTTTCTGTGGAAACGGATTGTCGATCGCTGTCCAGCATACCCCCACACGTGTGCTTCTCGGATTCGGTCCGGACCACGCGACTCCCGCGGTCTGATTGTCAAGAATCGGAAACCACCAGTTGGTGATGTCTTTGCCTTTGATCAGGTACTTCGAAACCTCGGTTCCATCCCCGTATTCAAACGTGATTGCCCCGGCCACATGGCTGGGAATATTGTCTGACGAAGCATGCAGAAGATACACCGATGATGCAGTGTCGTTGACGGGGATCTCCGTTTCCCCGGAGAATTTGCGTTGAGTGGACACGGCAACAACAGCGCGGCGCTGATTCATCGCCGGATCAATCACATGAAACGTGATGCCATGAAAGGCATGGTCCCCCGTGGGAAGTCCACGCATGTCGTTCCCGGCAGATCTCTCCCCATCCATCCAGGGTAAAGTCGACGAATCTCCTTGATCCCACAAATCCATGTTTGTCTGCCGAGAGATGTCGACGGTTCTGTAGTGCGGCGGCGGAGGCGGGGATGGAATGGATCCGGTGTAGGCGAAGTAGAGATGATTGTCGTGGCTCTTGACGAGATCATGCAGGCGCTTCAACGTTTTCGAGGCATAGTCTTCGAACCCGTTCTCATACGCTCCCCGTGCAAGCTCACCGATCGCATGCCCGGCCACCCCCCCATTCATGTATTGCCATTTCTCGTTGTGGCGGCCAAAACCCCTCTCAAATGGCGGATAGATCGAATACCACTCCCCCGGGGACCCCTGGGGAAGCTTGGACCTGAGGTCCATATACGTCCTGATAATGGCGGCGTTCATTTCGTATGGCAACCCGCGATTGAGCGAATACATATTCCCCTGCGCGATCTGCGATTTTTCATCCACGCCGAGATCTCTCTTCACTGTCGAATCGTCCTCGATGAAGTGGGTGAAGAACTTGCCGTTCCAGGATAACGTAGACAGGCGTTCAAAGATCTCTTTTCTCCGCTGTCTGTAGAGAGACGCCTTGTCAGTATCCCCCGCATGGTCGAGCATGTTCGCCAGCTGATCGCACGCTTCGTAATAGCCCGTGTTATCTCCGAAAAATACCCCATATTTCGTCTTCCCCGGCACGATCACCATTGTCGGGCTGAGTGGTGCAGGGGGAGTATACTGGTCGTCGACCTGGAAATCCCAGGAGTCGATGCAGTAGGGGCGTTTCAGCAGCCCGAACCGACGTGACCACCGCAGGGTGTCAGTGATGCTGTAGTCCAGCGCTCTGCAGGCACTTTGCAGGTTCCTCTTCATCCAGGCGTCATCTCCGCTCGCCATCCAGTACTGATGTATCATGTTCACGTAATTGTATTCCACATGATTCTCGACCGGCTGGCGGACAAACCACTGGTCGCCGTCTCTCTGAAAATAGCCCAGAGAGCTGTAGGCAGTCCGGAAGTACGACGAGTCCGGCATTTTGTTTCCCACGAAACTCCAGATCATGCCGTCGGGCTTCTGGACTTGCCGGAGCATATCGACAAGATCTCCTCCCAAAGGAGAGAAATACTTCATCCCCTTCATCGTGTTGTTGTTGTCGAGCACCCAACTGACAAACATCCGGTAGGTTTTCCCGTTCCAACTCACTTCGTCGTAGCCGTTGGGGGCGGCCGCCATCATGCCATCGTGCAGCCGCGTGAACAATTCGCCGACTTCTCCGCCGTCCGACACTCCCGTGAACGCTTCCACCCTGAACGCGGCGCTGTCGATCGCTCTCCCTCCCGCATCGAGCAGGAGGACGCACTGCTTCCCGAGCGCGCCCCCTGCCTGGAACGTCGTCATGGGGAAAGTTTTAAGGCGAACATATTCCCGGCCTTTCGAATCTCTCACGACAATGGTGCCGCTGTGGCGATTCCCTATGACCACGGAATCGAGGGGATGAACGACGGCGGCCCGATTCAGGATGCTAATGCCGGAGGATTGTTGAGATTCGGCTGAAGACCCGAAGATCATGAACAGAATGATCGTTCCCGCGACGTTCTTCACACAGCGTATCTTCATAGAACCCTCGGTGTCTTTTGAGGTATGGGGAAAGTGCTTCGGTCGTCTCCAGCTCNNTCGATTGTCCCGGATAGCGGCAAATTGAGGCATAAAGGACGGATGACGTGTAAGGATCACGGCAGAGCGATGAACAATCGACGTTGCCGAGTTCGCGTGTTTGCTTGTCGAACGTCCTTCCCTGGATTCATGGGTAGACGTGATGACAATGTAAGTGAAAGATGCTTAAACAACGAACACAAGATTGAGCATATCAGACAAGGAATTATGAAGAAAATGCACAATTCGGGCCCGCAATTTGGACTGACGAGTCACGACGCGGAGTCCACCCTTGAGACCTCCGCCCAGCAACTGAGCCGAGTGCAGAGATCAATTGGCTGTTTCATGCAATCCATGTAATACGCGGGAACCAGCTTGGATGAGAATCCCCTCCAAAACTCTTGTCCGGGCCCGTCTCATTACCATCGCCCGGATGGATTTTCAAAGAAACAATGCCTACAATGGCCGCTGGCACGGCCTCCATCTCGGACGAACCGACCTGTATGTCCGATCCCGTGCACATCAAACTTGTGTTCCGAGACGATTATAAAGCTGCGATGTGCTTTTCAGCCAGCGTTTCTGCTCTCTCTTCTTATAACGGCCGGGACTTTGGCCGGCCAGGGTTCCTCGGTAACCCCTCTTCTCCCGATCCCGGGACTGACGACCAGCGCTCTCTATGCCGTCGCGGCTAACGGCCGCGAGGTTGAAAGGAAACCATCCTCACGCATTTCGGCGGTGCGAATTCATAATAGATCGAGGCAACAATGAAAATACGGACTCTCCTATTCGTGGCGTGTCTTTTCTTTGTCACCCTTGCGTTCGGTCAGGAGCAAATCCTTCCGCTCTATGAAGGCGCCGTTCCGCACATGACAAAGAGCGGCGGCGAAGAGACGTCGGAGAAGACGGACATCATCCGCATCCGGAACGTTCAAACTCCCTCCATTGCCGTCTATCTTCCGAGCAAGCGGTTCGCCACCGGTCAGGCAGTGGTCATCTGTCCGGGAGGCGGCTATTGGATCCTGGCCTACGATCTGGAAGGCACGGACATCGCGCGCTACCTCAACTCGATCGGCGTCGCCGCAGCGGTGCTGAAGTACCGGTTGCCGACTTCGGGGAACTGGAGTGAGCCGCAGAGGGTTGCGCTGGAAGATGCCCAGCGAGCCCTCCGTCTTGTACGTCGAAACGCCTCGCGGTGGAATGTCGACCCGGGCAAGATCGGGGTCATGGGATTCTCGGCGGGCGGGCACCTTGCTTCGACGCTCGGCACGCATTTCGATTATGGAGAGAAAACGTCCGCGGACTCGACTGATCGGCTAAGCTGCCGCCCCGATTTCATGGTCCTGATCTATCCCGTGATCTCATTCGTCGATTCCTCAGCGCATCGGGGCTCGGAAGAGGCTCTCCTCGGCAAGAACGCCGGCAAGGACCTGCTGGTCTCCTTTTCGAGTGAGCTGCAGGTGCGCGATGACACGCCGCCGGCGTTCATCGTCCAGGCGAACGACGACGGAGCTGTCCCCGCAGATAACTCCCTGCTGATGGTGAAAGCTCTGCGCAAGAAAGGGATTCCCGTGGAGTTCCACCTCGTGTCGGAAGGGGGGCATGGGTTCGGCTTGGCCGTGAACAACCCCCACGTTGGCTCCTGGACCGAGAACCTCCGGCTTTGGCTTGGCTGGCTGAACGGGAAGAGATGAATGTTGCCGTCTGATATCTACACTTTTCCGATGCGGGAATTGCGAGAGTGAGGCTGGTCTTGTTTGGTGGTGTGATCGCGTCCGCGATCGGTGCTCGCCCAGATCAATCCTCCGGGTGTGGTACGTGGAGTCGCCTGCGTGACCAGCAGGAGGTCGCTGGTTCGATCCCGGCAGCGTCCACTCCACAGAACTCATGGAAGGCCCTGTAACATAGTACGTTGCAGGGTTTTTCATTTTCCGCCAAGTTGTCAGACCTACCCAGTTTTGTCCCAGTGGTGACCCAAGTGGTGACTCCACCAGCTACAACTTGTGGAGGCACATCATGTTCCTGTCAAAATCCCGGTCCGGAGTTTATCAGCTCTATTAGAGATCCCACGGGCCAACGTCAGAAAGTCTCGACGCGTACGACATCAAAGGTTCATGCCGTCGAATTCCTAAGAAACTTCAAGGTGGAAAATACAGAAGCGGCTAAGCCTCTGACGGAGCGACTGCAGCAATTCGCGGAAGAATTCCTCGAATATGCAAAGGTGACTTTTTCTCCACTGACCTGTGATATGTACAAGAGATCGTTCGCGTATCTGCAGGCGCATGTTGGCGACAAGTATCTGAATGAAATCACTCCGCGCGAGATGGATCTTTTCAAGGCTAAAAGGCTTAGTCAAGTGCGACCAGCTTCTGTGAACATTGAGCTAAGATGCTTGAAAGCTGCTTTCACAACAGCGATCCGCTGGAAGTTGCTGATGGAAAACCCGTGTAGAGGAATCCGAATGGCGAATTTTCCAGAAGAAGCACCGATATTCTTGACCGTCGAAGAATTCCAAGGCCTTCTTTCCACGATTGAAGTACCCTGGCTGAAAGAGGTGGTGCTGTTTGCAGCGTTGACAGGGTTACGCCGAGGAGAGATTGTGAACCTCCGCTGGACGCAAGTGGATTTAGATCGCCGTGTGCTCAACATTCAAAGTGCCGGGAATTTCAAAACAAAGAAGGGAAAGCGACGAACTGTACCTCTCCATAGTGTGGCTCTGATGCTTCTAAGGAAGAAAGCGCAGGAGTCGGAGGATTTTGTCTTCACTCTGAATGGGCA
>PMBF01000062.1 GCA_003152875.1 Ignavibacteriota bacterium
CCCGTCGGCCGAAACAATGACCCCGGACCCCAAGGCGCGAATTGTTTGCGTCGGTTCGCCGCGGGGAGCCCCGAAGAATCGCCGGAAGAAATCGTCTCCCCCGAACTGGCTGAACGGATCCTGCGTCCTGGTGACCTGCTCGCTCTGGATCGGCACGACGCTCGGGTTCACCCGGGCTGCCGCAGCCTCGAACGCGGTGCTGAAATAGTGGAGCAGCTCTTTTCCCTGGGCAGGCACCGTAATCTGGGAAGCGGCCGGTTCCGCCTGTTCCGGGGGCTGCTCAGAGGGATGCCCGCCTGAACCCGCCCCCAGACTCGTCATGAAGAACACCCCTGCGCCGAAGCCCAGAACGAGCACTGCGGTCAGCATGAGTGATGCCTTGCGTGTGATAGTCATGATCCTGCCTTTCTCATTGATGACGCTATTCTTCTTCTCGATGACATTGTTTTTCTTCTCAGAGATAACAATACCGNNTGTTTTTCCACTTCGCTCCATGGCTGCTCCACTCGCGCATCTAGGATATGGTACGCATGGAAGATGAAGGAACTATGAACAGAACATGACAAAGTTGAAATGATTTCTCAACGGAAGCCTTGAACGGGGCATGTGCCCGGAAGCCCATGGTACCCCCAGGATACCCTAAGAAGGTCTGGCCTCTGACGAAATTGTCTCAGTAGTCGAATGAAGGCCCGCGCTCTACACAAGGGTCCCCGCAGGGTAGCTGCCTCGCGGGGCGGCGCCGGGATCATTGCCTGGGAAAGGAGGACGAGGGAGATACCCCGGCCTCTGTGCGTTGATGAGGAAGGGCTAGAGAGGGAGTTCCACCGTGAACACCGATCCTTTGCCCGGAGTGCTTTCCACGCGGATCAGACCATGGTGGGCTTCTGCAATCCATCGAGCGATGGCCAGGCCGAGGCCTGAACCTCCCTTGGCGCGCGACCGGGCCTCATCGACCCGGTAGAACCGCTCGAAAATCCTCGTGAGATGCTCTGCAGGAATTCCGATCCCTGTGTCCCGGACCGCAACGTGCACCCGCTTTCCCTGGACCCGGGAGGAGATGGTGATGCATCCGCCGGGATCGGTGTACTGCACGGCATTGGAGACCAGGATACGGAACAACTGACGCAGCCGGGATGCGTCTCCATGGATGGTCGCCGGTTCGTTGGCGGTGCTCTCGACGCTGAGCCCCTTCTCGGCGGAGAGGATCGAAGCGTCTTCCGTGACTTCTTCGATGAGAGGCGCAAGCGGCAGATCCTCCCGCTGGATAATGATCTGCCCGGCATCCGCCTTCGCGAGCGTGAGGAGATCGTCCACGATTCGCGACATCCGCACCGTTTCCTCGAGATAGGTGCTGATGAGCTGCTGTGTCTCTTCCGGCGAGAGAGGGCGGGCCAGCGCCAATTCCGATTCCCCCTTGAGGATGGTGAGCGGGGTCCGCAGCTCGTGCGCCACGCTGAGCGAGAACTCGCGGATCTGGTCGAACGATGTCTCGAGCCGCGCAAACATCCGGTTGATGGTTGCGATCAGCCG
Source organism: Ignavibacteriota bacterium (assembly GCA_003152875.1). Classification (GTDB taxonomy): domain Bacteria; phylum Bacteroidota; class Ignavibacteria; order UBA10030; family UBA6906; genus Fen-1262. The sequence goes on from PMBF01000062.1 coordinate 1,531, forward strand.
CCCGAACTCATCGGGCACATCGCGCTCGGGGATCCGCTCGTTGAGGTGCTCGGCCGAAATCCGGTTGGCGAGGCGGGTGATCTGGCTGACCGGCCGCAGGACCATCCCCGCCATGATCCAGCCTCCGGCGACTGCGACGAAGAGGACCACGGGGACGAGGATGGAAAAGATCGACAACAGGTANNACCATCGTTCTCTCCGGCGGGAGCGCCAGTCCGGGGAGGCGGCCCGTGACGCCTCCGGGCGACTCGTACAGAATGGTCCCCTCCACGGTCGTGAGCAGGACCGTATAGTTCCGCGGGTTGGACCTGTAATGCGCGACGATCTGCTGCTGAAGTGAATACGAGAGAGCATCGAAGGGCGTGAAAAAATCCATCCGCCTGCGCTCGAGGTCCACAAGCCGGGATATCCAGTCGACTTCTTCCAGGAGGTTCCGCTCAAGCTCCGTTTCCTCCATGTGGCGGAGGTAGAGGTACGTGCTTGCTCCGAAAATCGCGAAGGCGGCGAGCAGGATCAGGGAATACCAGAACGTCAGGACGAACCGTGTCGACCTAACGCTGTGCGGCAGTCTCATCGGGCTCTTCCTCCACGACGTAGCCGACTCCCCGTACAGTATGGATCAACCTGACGGGGAAGCCGTCGTCGATCTTTCTGCGGAGCCTGTTGATGACCACGTCAACGATGTTGGTTTCGCTGTCGAAGTTCATGTCCCAGATATGTTCCGTGAGGAGGACGCGTGACTGGACGCGCCCTTTGTTTCTGAGGAGGTACTCGAGCACCTCATACTCCTTGTTGGTCAGTGTGATGTCGCGGTCGCCCCGCCGCACCTTCCTGGCCAGTACGTCCATGCGCAGATCCCCGGCCGCGAGCGTCGAGCCCTGGAGATCGGGGGTCCTCCTCCTGATGAGAGCCCTCGTGCGCGCAAGGACTTCGGAGAACGCGAACGGTTTCGGGAGGTAGTCGTCGGCTCCAAGGTTGAGCCCTTCCACGCGGTGTTCCAGCTCGCTCCGGGCCGAGAGCATGAGCACGGGAGTGGTAGAGCCCGAGGCGCGGATTTCCTTCAGGATGTTGATGCCGTTTTTTCCCGGAAGCATGACGTCCAGGATGATGACATCATAGATGCCCGAAAGGGCCATGGCGGCGCCCCGGATTCCGTCCTGGGCAACGTCGACCGTGTATGACTCGGCCTGAAAGCCCTTCTGAAGGAAGGTCGCGACCTTTTTCTCGTCTTCGACAATGAGGATCCGCATACAGCAAATATAGTCCATTTGCGGCACCGTTTCAATCTTACCCCCGTGCCTCTTCTCGGGCGGATACCGTATCCGCGAAATACACCGCTTCCCCGATGAATTCGTGGATGCGGTTTTGTATTATGTTAGTGATGAGGCGGCGTACCGCCGTCCGCACCCCTTCCCACACATCGGGACCTGGCCTTGACCCGACTGGAATCCCTCTGGCAGATCGCCAGAGAAATCGTCAATGAATACAGCGATGACAAGGTGCCGAAACTTGCGGCGGCACTCTCCTACTACACGGTCTTTTCGCTGGCGCCCATACTTGTGATCTGTATCGCGCTTGCAGGGGCCATTTTCGGGGCCGACGCCGCCCAGGGCCGGATCGTGGGGGAACTTCAAGACCTGTTCGGCGAGCAGGCGGCTTCACTCATTCAGGCTGCCATCAAGAAGACGGCCGAGTCCAATGGCGGTACGATCGCCGCGATCATCAGCCTGGCGGTGCTGATTATCTCGGCTGTTGCGGCCTTCAGTGAGCTGCAGGATTCGCTGAACATCATTTGGAAGGTCAAGTCCAGGCCGGGTCAGGCCATCTGGGGTTTCTTCCGCATCCGCCTTGTGTCATTCGCCTTGATCGTCGCGCTCGGATTCCTGCTGCTGGTCTCGCTCATCATAACCGCCGCCCTCGGAGCCCTCTACGACTACCTGAGCGCCCGCCTTCCGATAACGCCCATCGTTCTTGAGGTTCTGAACAATGTTATTACGCTCGTCGTTATCTTCGGGCTCTTCTCCATGATCTATAAGATCCTTCCCGATGTCGAGCTCTCCTGGAGGGATGTCCGCACCGGCGCCCTGGTGACGACCGTTCTTTTTGTGATCGGGAAGTTCCTGATCGGGCTCTACCTTGGGCGCGGGTCCATCGGCTCAACATATGGCGCCGCGGGCTCGCTTGCCATCATTTTCGTCTGGGTGTATTACTCTGCGCAGATCCTCTTCCTGGGTGCGGAATTCACCTACGTGTATTCCAGCAGGCTCGGCTCGGGAGTCAGGCCGTCGGCACACGCGGTGAAGACCGTCGGCACCATTGAGAAGAAGAAGTAAACGCGCCGGGAGCAGTCGCCGGTCGAACGGTCCCAGCCCCTCTGCGGCTCGAGACAGCCCTGCCGTGGTCCCACGGAATCGGGTCGAAACCTTTTCCCATCCCGCCCGCGTCACCGATGTGTGATGTCTGTCGCCGGATTGAGCCTCCGGCAAGCCCTATCGTGTGACTTCAGTCACTGTTTCCCGCATGCCGTCTTGCGATCTTGTCCTACCATATTCGCCCCTATGTTCACTCAGGGGTGACACCAAACCTGAACTCGTCGCTGCAAGACCATCGAAACAGGGGAGCTGCCCGTCCCCGGTGACTCAAGCACCAGAACCATTCACAGGGTCGTGAGGAGAGCGTCAATGACTGCATTTCGCCCGCTGCGCCAGTCACTCAACGCACTATTCTGTTGTGTCTGTTGTGCAGTTTCGGCTGTCTCGTACGGACAGACCGGCTCCGAATACTGGGAATCCGCCCGCGGTCAGTTTCGCGATCCGATCACTGCCCTTGCAATAGTGCCGGGAGGGATCATGGTGGCAGGCACGGGGACTTCCACCGGGGGTGGAGCTCTCTACCGTTCGACTGACGGAGGGATGCAGTGGGAGCAGATGCCGGTCATTCTCAGTACCACCGCGGTGCGCGCGATCTTTGTTGAAAGCACAGGACGCCTCCTGGCGGGTGCCGCCGGCGGCGTGGGGAGCGACGGCGTCTATGTCTCCGCCGATGCCGGAATGACGTGGACCAGGTCGTCGTTGAGGACGTGGGTGTACGCGTTCGCGGGGGTTCCGGGAGGCGTGCTTGCAGCCACCGGCTCCGGCGTGTACCGCTCTACGGATGGCGGTCTGAACTGGGTGCGGACCGGTTTCACACGACCCGCCTATGCAGTCGCCGTGGACTCCTGCGGCGCCTTTCTTGCCGGAACCGCCGGTTTCACATCCTTCGAACTGGGCCTCGACGGAGGAACCATGGATTCAAGCCTGTTGCATGCGGGGACAGTCTACCGGTCGCTGGACTCGGGCACGTCGTGGCAGGAAGTGTACAATGCGAACGCCACAGCCTCCGCTCTGCTGTCGGCCGGCGGCGGGGTGGCGTTTGTGGCCATGGGAGACCGGGGTGTGGGCCGCACGTCGGACGGCGGATCGACCTGGAGTTCGTGGAGCGCGGGCCTGAAGCCGGGCGACGCCGTGATTTGCCTGGCACGTGAGGAGTCAGGGTCCGTTCTGGCCGGATCGTCCGCCGGCATCCTCTACCGTCTGAAGCCGGGTTCGCCGGCATGGGAAGCTGTATCCTCCTATCCCGGCGCCGGGGCGGGCCTGCTCGTACTTGCCGCAGACGGCACTTCTCTCGTCGCCGGCACCGACGCCATCGACGGCTTCCTGATGCGGTCTACCGACCGCGGCGCAACGTGGGTCCGCAACGTGGGCTCGCTGTCCGCCCGGTGGATCCTTGCACTGCACCCGACGCGCGACGGCGGCCTGGTCGCAGGAACGCTCGAAGGGCTGTTCCTCACAACCGACGAGGGGAAAAGCTGGCGCAAGATTCCCGGCGAATCCTCACCCGTGTACGCCGTTGAGGAGACCCAGGCAGGGATGCTCGTTGCCGCTGCGGGGTACGACGGCGTTTTCACATCCAGCGACCAGGGCCTGAGCTGGTCCCGCAGCGCCGCGATTCCGTCTTCATACTATTCACGCATCGTCGTCACTCCTGCGGGAACCATTTTCGCCGTTGGATCATCGGCCGTGCAGCGCTCCACTGACAGGGGCGCATCCTGGTCTACGCTGCAGGTGAGGGGAGGCGGTTTTGTGTTTGGCTCCCGGAGCGGTGTGATCTTTCTGAGGGATTCGGCCGGCGGAGCGGCGCGCTCCTCCGACGATGGGCTCACATGGCGGACAGTCGCGGGCATCGGATCGTCGGTCTATTCCATGGTGGAGGATTCCTCCGGCGTGGTGTATGCCGGGACGTATCAGGGTGTCTTCTCCTCGGCCGATACGGGGACTTCTTGGAAACAGCTTGCAGGCCAGGAGACATGGTGCCTTGCTGCCAATGCCGCGGGTTATCTCTTCCGCGGAGACTATGGCAACTTTGAGCTGGACGGCCCGATGCTCTCCAAAGACGGAGGGATCTCATGGCGTGACATCGGCACCGGCCTGGGAGGACATTCCGGCATCACCTGTTATGCAATCCTGCAGTCTGGCCGCATCTTTGCCGGGACCGTGGATGGATGCGTTTTCCGGAGTTCAGGTTCTTCGCTCCCGGCGCTGCTTTCGGCTCTGACAGGGACATCGGTCCCTGGGTGCGGTGTAAGGATCGATTGGACGACCACTGAGGAGAACGGCCTGCTCGGGTTTGCGGTCGAGCGTTCGACACATCTCTCAGGAGGCTTCATCCAGCTCACGGGGAGCTTCGTGAACGCTCAGGGGATGACCGGAAAAGCCAACGCGTACAGTTACACCGATTCCACCGCTGTGTCAGGCGCGCAGTACTTCTACCGGCTTCGGCAGCTCGGCGGGGATGGGGATATCTCATACAGCCGGGACTTTGCCGCTTCTCCGCTGAGCGGTGCCGCAGAGGCCAGGCCGCCGGCGGAGTTCTCGGTCGCGCAGAACTACCCGAATCCTTTCAACCCATCGACAATCCTGCGCTATTCGCTGCCGCATTCCGGCAGAGTCCGCCTCGAGGTGTTCACCATGCTGGGTCAACTCGTCACGGCGCTCGTCGATGGTGTGGAATCTGAAGGGGTTCATGAAGTGAAGTTCAATGCCAACGGACTTGCCTCCGGCATCTACCTGTATAGACTCTCCGCGGGGTCATCAGTAACAACGCGCCGGATGATGCTTTTGAAATGACGATGCGCGGTGGGCGGGCATGGCTGACGTCATGCCCGCTCTCCCCCTCTTCTTTCCCCTCGAATGNNTGTCCTTCCTCTCACTCCCGGCTGTCACGCGCCCTTCCGCGCCTTACCCTCCTTATTCCGTCCATGCAAAGCACGGCGCGGCCTGATCCATGCCATGAGGTGGAATTGGAGCAGTCCAATCATACTGCTGTGGCTATTGATAATGAAAAACGAATAATGCATTCTTCAGGAGGAACGGTCCAATCAGACCTCCAGGGCCTCAGGCTGATGAACATCCTGAGCGACAGAGAGGAAGCCATCCCGCTCTACCGGCAGATTGTCAGGCAGGCGAGAGAGATGATTCTCACCACTCAGCTTCCGCCGGGGTTCCGGCTCCCCCCGGAATGCCGGCTTGCCGCCCTCCTCGGCGTCACCAGAACAACCGTCACCAATGCCGAATGACGACACGGCCGATTATCTGAACGGCCGTGTCCACAGAGCTTGACACACTTCCCAGGAAAAAAAGGGGCAGGGCAATGAGTCGACCATTTGCTGATCGCATGGATACCCTGAAGGCTTCTGATATCCGGGAAATCCTCAAGGTCACGCAAAACCCGGAGATGATCTCCTTCGCGGGGGGCCTCCCCGCTCCCGAGCTCTTTCCGCGGGATGCCATCGCCTCGCTTGCCGCGGAGCTCCTCCGGTCGCGCGGTGAGGTCGCCCTTCAGTATTCTCCGACCGAAGGGTATCCTCCCCTGAGGGAGAAGATTGCGGCACGGATGAACGCGATCTGGGGTACGAGGCTGAGTCCCGACGAGATCCTCATCACCACCGGCTCCCAGAGCGGGCTGGATCTGACGGCAAAGCTGTTCCTCGACGAGGGTGACGCCGTTCTGTGTGAGAGTCCGACATACCTCGGCGCGACGATGGCGTTCAATGTGTTTCGCCCCCGATGGGTCGAGATCCCGACGGACGACGACGGCATGCAGCCGGAGGCGCTGGAGCGTGCGCTCCGCTCCGAGAAGCGGGTGAAGCTCCTCTACACCGTCCCCAATTTTCAGAACCCGTCCGGGCGCACCTGGTCCGCCGAGCGGCGGCGCCGGCTGGCGGCCCTTGCCTTACGGTACAATGTGCCGGTCATTGAGGACAACCCCTATGGCGAGCTTTGCTACGACGGCACGACGCCCCCCTGCATCCAGACGCTCGATGAGGCGGGGCTCGTCATTTCGCTCGGAACGTTTTCGAAGATCTTCTGTCCGGGGTTGCGCATTGGCTGGATCGCAGCGAAACGGCGGTACATCGACAGGTACGTCATCCTCAAACAGGCATCGGACCTCCACAGCTCCACCCTGGATCAAATGCTGACGGCAGCCTATCTGGAGGCCCATGATATCGAAAAGGACCTGACTGTCAAGCGGCGCGTGTATGGAAGCCGCAGGGACGCGATGGTGGAAGCCCTGGAGCGGGAGATGCCCGAAGGCGTGCGCTTCACCAGGCCGCGCGGCGGCCTCTTCCTCTGGGTCGAACTGCCGGCGACGGTCGACTCGAGAATCCTCCTGGATCTGTGCCTGAAACGCAACGTGGCGTTTGTCCCCGGGGGTGCCTTCTTTCCGGTGGAAGAGCGGAGGAATACCCTGCGGCTGAATTTCTCCAACATGCCGGAGGACCGCATCAGGGAGGGTATCGGCCGCCTGGCCGAATGCCTGCGCGGGATGATCGGGGGGGAAGAGGTGCCGGTGCCCAGCGGCGAGGAGAAAAAAGACTGACCGGCCCTCCATTTCCCGCCGGCCGGGACCCGCGAGTGCGTGACCTTGCATCTCTCCCTGCCCACCTGATAGTCAACCTCTCGTGCCGTACATTCGAACGGGTTCCCGCTCCCCGGGGCCCGTTCTCACAACGTTCTTCTGATAATGGAAACCGCGGACATCCCGAAGACATCCTCGGCCGGCGAGCTCAGGGCGACGGTGTTCAACATCATGCGCTATTGCATCCATGATGGCCCCGGCATCCGGACCACGGTCTTCCTGAAGGGGTGCCCCCTGCAATGCACCTGGTGCCATAACCCTGAAGGGCAACAGAGGAATATCGAGCTTTCGTTCCGTGAAGACCTGTGTGTACGGTGCGGCGACTGTTATCAGCTGTGTCCCAACGGAGCGGTACTCTTGAGCGGCGGCCGCTATGTTCCTGTCCGGGAACGCTGCGACCGGTGCGGTACCTGTGCCGATGCGTGCTGCGCCGAAGCCCGCGAACTGGTGGGCAAAGAAATGACGGCTCTGGAGGTGGTGGATGAAGTGCTGAAGGACAGGGCCTTTTTTGAGGATTCCGGCGGCGGGGTCACCTTTTCGGGCGGGGAACCTCTTTTCTGGCCCGCGTTCCTGGAGTCTGCGCTGCGGTCATGCCGGGAATCTGGACTCCATACCGCCATCGAGACCAGCGGTTTCTGCCGGTGGGAGGACCTCGCAAAGACCGCTTGCTTCACCAACCTGTTCCTGTACGATCTGAAACTCATGGACGATGAAGTCCACAGGCGCTTTACCGGGGTTGGCAGCCAACTTATCCTGGAAAACCTCGCCCGCCTTTCAGGCGCCGGCGCAGCGGTGATCGCCCGGATCCCCCTCATCCCCGGGATCAATGACCACGATACCAACCTGGAGGCGGCGGCAGGCTTCCTGACCTCGCACACGAGGATCAGGGAGGTCCATCTGCTCCCGTTTCACCAGACCGGTGACGAGAAGTCGTTCCGCCTGGGCCGGGAAGCCCTGCCCATTGGACTCGACCCGCCCTCGGACGACAGGGTCAGGGAGGCTGCCGNNAGCATCGACGCCGTCCCCCACATCTCGCATGAGCGTGCCCTGCTCGTGACGGAGGCCCGGCGAAGTGCGGGACTTCAGTCCCCCCCGGTGCAGCGGGCCCTGGTCTTTACACACCTCCTGCAACAGATGGCCATAGTGATCAATGCTGGCGAGCTGATCGTCGGCGAGCGCGGCCCCGCCCCCAAGGCCGTCAGCACCTACCCCGAGATCTGCTGCCACAGCCTGCAGGACCTGGACATCCTGAATTCGCGCGCGCGGATACCGTACAGGGTTAGCGTGGAGGCCCGCCGCGCCTACGAGCGGACCGTGATCCCGTTCTGGAAGGGGAGGAGCCTGCGCGAGAAATTGTTCGAAGAGATGACCGTCGAATGGAAGGACGCATACGACGCGGGGATCTTCACGGAGTTCATGGAGCAGAGAGCGCCCGGACATACGGTCCTCGACGACAAGATCTACCGGAAAGGCATGCTGGATTTCCAGGGGGACATCCGCGCAGCGCTGGCGTTGCTCGACTTCGAAAACGACCCCGGAGCACACCTCAAGGCGGAAGAGCTGCGGGCGATGCTGCTCTGTACCGGGGCGTTGATCACCTTCGCCGGGCGGTATGCCGGCCTCGCGCTGAAGATGACGGAACAGGAAGAGAGCCCGGAGCGCCGCAACGAGTTGAAAGCCATCGCGGAGATCTGCTCCCGCGNNCCCGCGATCAGGCGCGCGAGCTCCTTCAATGCTTCTGGATCAAGTTCAATAACCAACCCGCTCCGCCCAAGGTCGGTGTGACGGCGGCGGAGAGCGCCACATACACGGATTTTGCCACCATCAACAGCGGAGGCATGAGGGCCGACGGCACTGACGGCGTCAACGATCTTTCCTATCTGGTTCTGGAGGTGATCGATGAAATGCGCCTCGTCCAGCCGAGCTCGAACATCCAGCTCAGCCGCAGGAATCCGGACGAGTTCCTGAAGAAGGCTCTCTGCGTCGTGAGCAAGGGGTGGGGACAGCCTTCGCTCTTCAACGCCGACATGGTCGTCGAGGAGCTGCTGAGGCAGGGAAAGTCGATCGAAGATGCCCGCAATGGCGGCACCAGCGGCTGCGTCGAAGCGGGGGCGTTCGGCAAGGAAAGCTATATCCTCACCGGGTACTTCAACCTTCCGAAGATCCTCGAAGTCACATTGAACAACGGCGTGGACCCGCGGACGGGGAAAACCATCGGACTGGCCACCGGCGGCCCCGGTTCCCTGGCCTCGTTCGATCTGCTCCTCGGNNGGAAGAGACTATGCCGATGGAGGTGCCCGGTACAACACCAGCTACATCCAGGGGGTCGGCCTCGGGACACTGGCCGATTGCCTCTCGGCGATCCGGTTACATGTGTACGACCGGCACACCCTGACGCTCAAGAGTCTCCTTGCGGCGCTTCATGCCGATTTTGCCGGACAGGAGAAGCTCCGCCTGATGCTCGCTCGCCGCACGCCGCGATACGGCAACGACGACGACTACGCAGACTCGCTCATGCGCGCCGCCTTTGAGATCTTCTACGAGGCCGTGAACGGCAGAAGAAACACCAGGGGGGGCCTCTACAGGATCAACCTTCTTCCCACAACCTGCCATATCTATTTCGGGTCGGTGACAGGGGCAACCCCCGACGGGAGGAATGCGTGCAAACCCCTCTCCGAAGGGATCTCGCCTGTCCAGGGGGCCGACCGGAAAGGGCCGACAGCGGTCCTCAAATCAGCCGCCAAAATTGACCATGCACGCACGGGAGGAACGCTGCTCAACCAGAAGTTCACGCCTCAACTCCTTCAGGATGAGGCGGGAATCGAGGCATTGTCCCATCTCGTCAGGACCTATTTCATGCTCGGCGGGCACCATCTGCAGTTCAATGTCGTCGACGCTGCGACCCTCCGGAGGGCCCAGCAGGAACCGGGGGAGAATAGGGACCTGATCGTTCGCGTTGCGGGCTACAGCGACTACTTCTGCGACCTGGGGAAGGATCTGCAGGATGAAATCATCTCCCGGACCGAACATCGCGAAATGGCATAATCACTTCCAGAACTGAACGCCACAAAATGACGCAATTAAACGCTTGGATTTGACGAAATTCCTCCGTATACTTCCAGCACTGCAAAACCAGCGACATCCTGCGACCGGTCAAGTACCGGAAGCGGGTACCCGGTCTTCGATGACGGTATGAAAGGTTTTTTCGGGAAGATTTGCTGTGATTACGGTCCGCTGATGATCACCGGATAGTGCCACGCGAGAGTTACCTCCTCCTGAATTCCTGCCCTCACCCCTGCCAGCGCGTTTCATGGTATTGTAGGCCGCCCCGGTTCCCTTTCGGGACTACCTGAGCGTGCTCAACGTTTATTCCACTATTTTACAAAGGTTGTTCTTATGGGTTTCACCACGTTTGGCCTGCATGATCACGTTATGCAGGGCATTGCTGCCACAGGGTATACAGGACCAACTCCCATCCAGACGCTTGCGATTCCGCCGGCGCTCGAGGGGAAGGATGTTATCGGCTGTGCGCAAACAGGCACGGGGAAGACGGCGGCGTTCGTGCTCCCGATTCTCCACCGGCTCGCCAAGAGCGGACCGTCCGGGGACGCAAAGCGGGGCGCCCGGGCCCTGATCCTCGCACCGACGCGGGAGCTTGCACAGCAGGTGCAGGACGCGGCGAACGGGTACGGCAAGTCCCTTTCCATCTGCACTGTCGCCATTGTCGGCGGGGCGGACATGTCAAAGCAGGTTGCGCTGCTCCGCCGCGGGGCCGACATCGTTGTCGCCACGCCGGGCAGGCTGCTGGACCACTTGCAGCGCGGGACGATTGACCTCTCCCTGGTTCAAGTGCTCGTCCTCGACGAGGCCGACAGGATGCTTGATATGGGATTCATCCACGACGTCCGGAAAATCATTGGAGCCGTTCCCAAGGACCGGCAGACCATGTTCTTTTCGGCGACCGTTTCTCCTGATGTCAATGACCTCGCCCGCGGTATCCTGAAAAACCCGGTCTCTGTCGACGCCGGGGGAAGGACGAACCCGGCCGAAACCATCGTTCAGCACTTCTATGAAGCACCGCAAGGTGGGAAATTCGATCTGCTGATCCACTCGCTCGAGTCGGAGAAGATGGAGAGCGTGCTTGTCTTTTCCCGCACCAAGCACGGGGCGGACAAAATCTGCAGGCGGCTCGAACGGCAGGGGATCGCCGCGGCGGCGCTCCACTCCAACCGTTCACAGCCCCAGCGCGAGCGCGCCCTTGAAGGGTTCAAGCAGGGGAGGTTCCGCGTGCTGGTGGCGACCGATATTGCCGCGCGCGGCATCGACGTCTCGGGTATCTCGCACGTCATCAACTTCGACATCCCGCAGTTTCCCGAGGATTACATCCATCGGATCGGCCGTACGGGCCGGGCGGGAGCATCGGGAGATGCCGTGACATTCGTGGGGAGCGACGACCAGCAGTATCTGCGCCGGATCGAGAAGTATACGGGGAAGAGATTCACCGTGAAGAAGTATCCGGGTGGAGTTCCGGCGCTCCCGGGCCCCGCGTCCGTACCCGATTCGGCACCCCGGCGAACCCCCCATGCAAAGGTGGTTCTGAGCCCGCAAAGGCCAAAACCTGTACAGGGGGGGAGCCCGATGGGCGTCCCGTTCAGGCAGCGCCCCGCGCGCGTGAAGAAGCAAACTATCCTGGCGACCCGCAAAAGGAAGGGTTCCACCGGCAAACTGGACTCCTTCTCCTCGGATCGCGATGGAAGCGCCTGGTCGAACTACTGACCCCAAAAACGCTCTCCTTACGCTGAAAGATAGGAATGAGGCTTCGGAAACGGAGCCTCTTTTTTTATCATGAAGACTCACACTTCCAGCCAGGCTGCCGGGTGTGGTTTCCACATATTACAAGCACAGGGGCGAGGTTTCTGCGATTCTCCGCCGACTTTCTCCTTTTTCGCCGCGGCACGGAGTTTGTGATGTAGAACACTGTGTAAAGTCTCCCCAGGAAGCCGGCAGGACCGGCATGATCTCCGATGCGGGAACCGCAGAAGAGGTGACAAACGCACTCAGGAATACTGAACGGAAGTGCTCAGGACCCCTTATGAACCANNGCTGGAGCAGCGGGAAGTGCCTGCCCAGTTTGCACTGAGCGAGGCCTTTCCCAATCCCTTCAAGCCCTCGACCTGCGTGGGGCTGGCGCTCCCGGTGGGTGCGCATGTGCGCTTCGTCGTCTCCGACCTGTTAGGGCATGTCGTGAAGGTCGTGTCGCAGGGGTACTTCGAAGCAGGCTACCATAGTATCACATGGGACGCACGGACCGCGGCAAACCTTCCGGTCTCAAGCGGCCTCTACTATGCGCATCTCGTCGTCACCGACGGGTTCGGCAAGGCGCTCTATTCAAAGACCAACAAGCTTCTTTTGATGAAATAACATCGGTGTGAGTTGCGCATCAGAGCCCGGATGATAGACCCGGGCTTTGCTGTTTGTACGCCCGGTATCCCGCGAAGGGGGCGCCCTGACAGGAAACCACGGAATTTCAAATATACTCAAAATCGCAGACCCCCTTGACAACCTCCTTTCAAAGACCTAATCTCCGTAAGACCTCTCCAGGATTGCTGTCTTGATGTAAACCTCATGATTCGCGGCCAGGATTCCACGCGGAAGTCCTTGTCGTCGAGGAGAACAAGCAGCGCCAGGGTGTGGGACGAATCCCCGTCATCTGCGGGTCAAAACTGGGGAGCGGCGCGCCATCGCCGCCGACTCGTTAAGGACGGTCGTTCCCGCCATCGACATCGACGGAACTATCAAGGCGTACAAAGCAATGGTCCCTTGATCCGAGCATCCTCTCGCCCTTGTGGCATGCTGCATCAACGGTGAGAGCCCAGAAGAGGCTCACCGAAGACAGGACATAGCCGTCCGTGCGCCGGCGCTGTTCCAGACTTGCCCTCCTCGCCGCAGGATCGTATCTTTGTGTATCGGAGTCTTTCCATGGAATACCATTCACTGGCAGAACGAGAAAAACGGTCTGTCGCCCTCAGCTCCATAGCGGGCGCGGTGGTCATTACCTCGCTCAAGCTGGTGGTCGGTCTCTCCACGGCCAGCCTCGGCATCCTGTCGGAAGCCATGCATTCGGGACTCGACTTGATTGCCGCCATCATCACCTTCTTTGCCATCCGCTTTTCCGCCGTCCCCGCAGATACGAGTCACACCTATGGCCATGGCAAGATCGAGAACTTCTCGGCGCTGATCGAAACCCTGCTCCTGCTTGTAACGTGTTTCTGGATCATCTCGGAAGCTATCGACCGGCTCCTTCATCACACGCGCGAAATCGAGGTCAATTTCTGGAGCTTCTTCGTCATTGTGGCCTCCATCGCGGTGGACTACTCCCGCTCCAAGGCGCTCATGAAGGCGGCCCGCAAACACCGCAGTCAGGCGCTGGAGGCCGATGCTCTGCATTTCAGAACGGACATCTGGAGCTCCAGTGTGGTGCTGGTTGGCCTCATGCTCACCCTGCTCAGCTTCACGGTCGCCGACTCGGTTGCGGCCATCGTCGTGGCGTTGATTGTCGTGTATGTCAGCATCTCGCTCGGAAAGCGGACCATCGACGATCTGCTCGACAGGGCACCCGCGGGGGTGGAGAGGCGCATTCTGGAAGTGGTCAGGGGTGTCGAGGGCGTTCGCGATGTCGAGCAGATCCGGGTCCGGAACTCCGGCCCCCGCATGTTTGTCAATCTTCGCATCGGCATCAGGCGGATGACCCCCTTCCAGCTTGCCGATGGGCTTGTACACCGGGTCGAAGCGGCCCTCCATGCAGCGATTCCGGACGCCGACATCCTGATCCACCCGGAGCCGGTGGAGACCGCAGATGAGACCATGGCCGAAAAAATCAAGCTGATGATGTCGGAAGAAGGACTCATTGCACACGACGTGCAGGTGTTCAAGGTCAACGGGAAATCCCAGGTCGAGTTCCAGCTGGAGTTCGATCAGGAAGATTTCCTCCGGGTGCACGAGGCCGTGACAAAGATAGAGAACAGGATCAAGGCCGCGTTGCCGGATATCGGTCTCGTCGTCATTCACATCGAGGATTCCAGGGAGAAAGTGGTCGAGTCGGTGGATATCACCCGGGGTTCAGAGGCGCTGATCTCCAGAGTCCGGGATGTTGTCATGGGAGCCCCTCACGTGCACGGTTGCACCATCCTCTCCGTCCTCGATGCGGGAGGAAAATTCTACCTCTCCATGAATATCCAGGTGGATAAGGACCTCACGCTGGAAGAGGTTCATGAAGTGTCCACCTCGGTGGAGAACCGGATCATGGTCGAGCTTCCGGAAATCAAGTCGGTCCAGATCCACCCGGAGCCTTCGGAGTGGCCCCCCCGGAATCCCCGGAAGCAGTGAGGGCTCATCGATTCGTTCCTGCCTCTTGATGACTCCCTTTTACCGGTCATCGGGGAGTCATCCCGGTCACAGTTGCTCCTTCGTCCTGCCCTCTCTTCGTTCGGCGGGTGGGGGAGGGGACACCCGAGCGAAGGGGTAACAATATTATAAGATTTTTACTGTCCGCAGATGACTTCGTTTAGCCCTTTTGTCCCGGAAACAGTCCATTCTCGGAACGAGCCACTTGCATCAGATGTTCTATCATTGTAAACTTTCCCGGGAATACCCTTTCCGATTCCTGCGCAATCACCTCCTGGAGGTACGTATGAGACCGCTCGCACTTTTATGTCTGCTTCTCGTGGTGGCCATCCCTGCAACTGCCCAGGTTCCCGGGTCTCCGCTCAGCTTCGGCATTCAGGGGGACCTCACCAACGTGAATGTGGGAGGTGGGTCGATGACGGCGATTCAAATCAGCACTGGTGGAATCGCCGGCATTGGAGGAAACGTGCAGGACCTGTTCGGTATCGGCTATGGCGGCGGCATTCATGTCGATCTCAACGCCGGACTCCTGAGCCTCCGGCTGCAGGGCGACTACATCACGCTCTCTCCGGACAACACGAAGCTGCAGAACACCATCGCTGCCATCGTCAACAATGCCGCTTTTGCTTCCCGATTTTCGGTCAGCGGAGGCAAAATAAACATCTATTCCGCGACGCTGAATGCGAAGCTTACGATCCTTCCCTTGCCCTTCTTCCAGCCCTATGTGACCGGAGGAGTCGGGCTCGCCAGCCTCTCCACCACCGAGGCCACGATCGCCCTTGACGGGAACCCGGTCTACAAGCTGCAACCGATCCAGTCCCAGACCAAAACAGCCGTCAACGCAGGCGCCGGTGTTGACCTGAAATTTGGTGGAGTGACACTCTACGGTGAGGTTCGGTTGAATTTTGTCTTCACCGACCCCAAGACGACCGCCCAGATCCCCGTCGCGATCGTAGGATTGACGTTCTGATCGGGGAGCTTGGGCTTCGCGATCATCGTTTGCACGCGCCGTTCCGCATGGTGTAAAGACGCCTTCCCGGTCCCGCGAAGGAGGGGGTGCGCGTCCTAGGCTCCTCCAGACCGGCGTCCCTCAACAGTGTGAAGGAAAAACGCCGGCAAGAGTTGCATCCAGGTCAACAGAGTGCCCGACTGCCCATGAACCTGACACGCTTCGGTTTCGTATTCCTCGCACTTCTTCTCGCCTGTTCCGGGTGCGACCAGGGTCTGGCCCCGCTGAACGCGCCGTCCGGCTTCAGCGGCGTCATCCACTTCAAGAACTGGCCGTCGGCTGACAGCGTGTGGGAACTCCGGATCATTGCATTCTCCACCTACCCGACTGACAGCGCCAGCATCCTCATCGCGCTGGCAAACGGAAATGCGGCGATCTATCCGCCGATCGGGGCAAGCGGATTCCGCTGGTTCGTGACTGATGGCGGAGTTCAGAAGCTCCGTGATTCCCTGCAATATACCTTTGCCACCACCGGGACCTCTCTCCAGGTGAGCAGCTATGGCTATGTCGTTCTCGCCTGGAGATATGGGTCGAACTTTCTTACCGACTGGAGGCCGGGGGGGGTCTATTCGCTGCTCCCCGGAGCGAATACGCCCTCGCCGGTGAGAGTGCTCCTCCATCGCATTCAGCCTGATGTTGATATCCTGGTAGATTTCCACAACCTTCCGCCCAGACCATGGCGATAACCATTCGCTTCCTCCTGCTCCTGTGCATGGTGCCTTCGGCCGGCCTGGCCGCGAATGGCTCCATCGCAGGCCGTGTGACGTCCAGAGGAGATGGAGAAGGGCTCGTCGGTGCCACGGCTTTTCTCCAAGGCACGGTGCGGGGGACCACAACCAATGCCAGAGGGGAGTTCCGCATTCCGGACATCGCCCCGGGCACCTATACCCTGGTCGTCTCCATTGTCGGGTACCAGCGGGAGACCCGGCAGGGTGTGTTGGTCGAAGAGGGGAAGGAAACCGTCGTTAACGTTTCGCTCCTTTCGACGCCGGTCCAGACCGAGCAGATCGTGGTCACGGCCAGCAAGCGCCCGCAGTCTCTCCAGGAAGTGCCGATCAGCATGTCCATCATGGAGGCCCGGGAGATCGAGCAGCGGAACCCCTACACGGTGGAGGATGCCCTGCGGTACATCCCCGGCGTCAACAGCACGGGGGGCCAGTTGAATATCCGCGGCTCCAGCGGCTACAGCCGAGGGGCGGGCAGCAGGGTCCTGATGCTGCTTGACGGCATCCCCTTCATCACGGGGGATACGGGGGAGCTGAACTTCGAATCGATCCCTGTGGGCATGATCGACAGGATCGAAGTCGTCAAAGGCGCCAGCTCAGCCCTCTATGGCTCAAGCGCGCTGGGAGGGGTTGTCAACATCATCACCAAGCCGATCCCCGAGGTGGCCGAAACGGACATCAAGGGCTATGCAGGGGTCTATAACCAACCTTCGTCCCCCCAGTGGAGATGGTTCACCAAGGACCGGTATTTCAATGGTGAATCTTTCAGCCACATGCTGAAAGTCGGCAATCTCGGCGTTGCGCTCTACTTCTCCCGCTACCTGGACGACGGCTACCGGCAGAACGACTACCGCCGCAGGTACAACGTCTTCATGAAAACCAGGGAGGATTTCTCCAGTTCGAATTCCCTGACGATGACCTTCAGCATGCTCTACCAGTACGGAGGACAGTTCGTGTACTGGCGCAATCTGGACTCGGCCCTGATCCCCCCGACGCTCCAGCAGACGGACAATGTGAAGTCCATGCGCTACTATATCACCGGACTGTACAACGCGGCGCTTGCCGACAACTGGCTCTTCACGGGGAAAGCGATCTGGTACCATAACGATTGGGGCTATGAAACGATCAATGCCATCGGGAGAACCGAATCGCTGTCCGACGACATCGATCTTGAGGGCCAGTCGACGCTGATCCTCCCNNGGCGATCATCAGGTGGGCGGTTTCGCAGCCTACGCGCAGGACGACTTCAAGTTCACGAGCGACCTGACCGTTACCCTCGGGGCGCGGTACGATTACGCCTCAAGAGGGCTCACCACAGCCGGCAGTCAGCTCAATCCCAAGCTTGCCGTGGCCTATAACCCCGTCTCCGGTACGACGCTGCGCGCCTCATTCGGCATGGGTTTCCGGGTTCCGTCGATTGCCGAGGCATTCCTGACCGGCCAGGTGAGCAACCTCGCGGCAGTTCCGAACAAGGACCTGAAACCGGAAAGGAGCTACTCCTACGAGGTGGGCCTGTCGCAGGCGCTGGGGACATGGGGTAAGTTCGATGTCTCCGCGTTCCGGTCCGATTTCGACAACCTCATCGAGGCAGGTCTCGCGCAAACGTCGAAAAACATCCCCATCATCCAGTGGAGGAACGTCACGCGGGCACGTGTGCAGGGGTTCGAGACGACGTACAATCTAGGGGCGTTCGACGGCGGGTTCCTGTACAGTCTCGGGTATACCTATGTGTATCCCCAGGATCTGACCCTGCATGATCTTCTGAAGTACCGCCCCCGTCACGTGCTGACCACGAGCGCGATGATGCGCGCGGGACCGCTGAGGGCCGGAGCCGACTTCCGCTTTATCAGCAAGGTGGACAGGATCGACGTGGAGCTTGTCAACCTCGGGATCATTCCCGACGGGGACGAGCGCACCGACATCATTGTGGCGGATTTCAGGCTGGGGGCCGATTTCTCGTTCGCGGGATTCCCGCTTACCGCAAGCCTTCTCCTGAATAACGCATTCCAGCGCAATTACGTCGAACTGATCGGCAATATCATGCCGCCGCGCACATACGTTCTTGTGCTCGAAATGCACCCCTAGCGGCGGTTTGCGGGGGAAACAACCCCGTGGCAGACGGTGCGGGAATAAAGCGCCGCGTCGCGGTGTTATAGGGGTAGGCACACACGGTTTCATTAAGGGGAGGCAGCATGAAAACACGAACAGGTACTGCTTTACTATTACTTCTCATATTTGCCATGCCGGAAGCCCGGCTCCTGGCCCAGGCGATCACGGTCACCACCGCCGATCTTCAGGCGGTGACGTCTCTGGGCAGCACGATCACACGGCGGACGGATTCGGTCACGACAAGCATCGATATCGGGAAGCCCGGAGCGACCTCGTGGCGCTTCGACTCCCTGAAGACCAACGGCACGTTTGTCCTGCTCAGCGTCCCTGTCGCCACATCGCTGTATGCGGCGGAATTCCCGGGTGCGACTGTCGCCCTGCAGCTGCAAAACGTAGTGGCCATCCAGATTCCCACTATCGGCGCCGTGACGCTGAAGGATGTCGTGTTCTATTCCGGGGTTGGACCGTTCTACACAGATCAGGGGCTGAGAGGATCCGTCGTTGAATTCTCGGGGGCGATCGGCCGGTGGGTCAGAACCCCCGGCGACACGTCCTACGCCCTGCCGATGGCCATGGGGTCGACCTGGACATCGAGATACAAGGAGACGCTGCGGGGGACGCTCCCTCCTCTCATCGATCTGAAACTGGAAAAGAACCATGTCGATACATCCATGGTCGACGCCTGGGGAAAAATGACCCTGCCGGGGGGGACGATTCATGACGCCCTCCGGATCCGGACGATCGATCACGTCACCACGCTCACCTCTGACGGCAGCAACGGCGCGACCACCACGATGATCAGCTACACGTTCGTCTCGGGGGACGGAAGCCGCGTAAAGTTGAATGCCAAAGATACCACACAGGCCGACAGCGGCATGATCGCGCTCCCGCACTCCATCAACGACGCCATCCAGTGGGATATTGCCTCCATAGCCACCGGCGTTCCGCTTGCCTCGGCAGTGCCGTCCGAATTTGCCCTGCAGCAGAACTATCCCAACCCATTCAATCCGTCCACCACCATCCGCTACTCGGTTCCGGAGCGTTCGACGGTGGCGCTGAGCGTCTACAACCTGCTCGGACAGCAGGTGGCGCAGCTCGTGCTCGGTGACCGGGAACGGGGATCCTACGAGGTAAAATTTGATGCCGGTGCGTTACCGTCGGGCATGTACTTCTATCGTCTCTCCGCGGGCTCCTTCGTGGAGACGAGACGGATGATGCTGGTCAAGTGAGTGCCAGAAGGCAGCTGTACGTAGTTGTGTCGTGAGAGGAGATTCGGGGCGGGGCGTGAGGTTCAGGCATGTGAGAAAGAAACGGCGGGGGGAATCACGTCCCTGACCACCAGGGGAGGAGGGCCTGAAGGGCGCCTCATCTCATGATGACGAACTGACGTATGGTGCGAGCCCGGCCGGCAAGTTCCGGCCGGGCTCGATGCGCTCTGGACCTCCGCCCCCCCCTCATTTCGTTGTACCCGATCAGAGGCAGCCGACAAGGTATGACGCCCCACCGTTCTCAGGCCGTGCGAGACCCCTATGCCGCGCTGCGCTACCCGGAATACCGCGATTTCATCCTTGCGTCCTTCCTCCTCACGATTGCCCTCCTCGTCCAGGAAGTCGCACTGGGCTATGAGTTGTATATCATCACGAACGATCCGCTCGCTCTCGGGCTCGTCGGACTTGCGGAGGCGGTGCCCTTCATCGGGCTCTCCCTCTTCGGCGGGCACGTGGCCGACCGCAGGAGCAAGCGCCGCCTCATCCTCCTGAGCCTGAGTGCCATTATTGCAGGTTCCGCCGCCCTTCTTGTTTCGGCACGCGCGGCTGCGGCAGGGACGATCTCCTCCGCTGTTCTCGTCGGGGTGATCTACGCTACGGTGTTCCTTATCGGGCTAGCCCGCGCTTTCCAGTCGCCGGCCGCATCCTCGCTCCGGGCGTTTCTCGTCCCGGTGACCGTCTACGAAAACGCCGCGACGTGGAGCAGCTCAGCCTGGCAGGCTGGGGCCATCATCGGTCCTGCCGCCGGGGGTTTCCTCTTCGCCCTCCTTGGATTCGCGGACACGCTCTTCGCGGTGGTCGGTATCTTCTGCCTTGCGATGTTCCTCTATTTCCGGATCAAGGATAGGGGTGTCACGGAGGTGACAGCGGCGGTAAACCTGTGGGAAAGCCTCGCTGAAGGGATACGGTTCGTCTGGAACACGAAGCCGATCCTCTATGCAATCTCGCTCGACCTTTTTTCGGTGCTCTTCGGCGGAGTGGTGGCGATCCTGCCGGTCTTCGCAAAGGACATCCTCAACGTCGGCGCCCAGGGCCTCGGTATTCTGCGCGCCGCTCCCTCCGCGGGTGCGGTGCTGACCCTCATGGTGCTCTCGCGGGTCTCCCCGATGCGCCACGGGTGGCGGAACCTCCTCATCGCCGTTTTCGGGTTCGGGGTCTCCATCCTGGTTTTTGCCGTCTCGTCCTGGATGGCGCTCTCCGTCTGCGCCCTCTTCCTGAGCGGGGCCTTCGACAGCATCAGCGTGGTGATCCGGCAGACTCTGTTGCAGCTTCGGACCCCGGACGCCATGCGGGGCCGGGTCATGGCGGTGAACGGGATCTTCATTTCCTCTTCCAACGAGCTGGGCGCGTTCGAGTCGGGCGCGGCCGCGCGCCTGATGGGTGCCGTCCCCTCAGCGGTCTTCGGAGGCGTCATGACCCTCCTCATTGTCGCCTGGGTTGCCTTCAGGACTCGCGATCTTCTGGGTCAGCGGCTCGACGTCCATGGCTGACCGGTCGGTGACTGTGGTCGGGGACTGAATCGCCAGATTGACATTTCGCTTATCTTGGAGTAGCTTGAAGAGAAGACTCTCACAGCCGCCGGACACACCGCCGGCCCCCTCATCCAGGCATCTCTGAACGTGGCCGATCCCCTCAATCCTGCACAGCCGGTCGACGACCTGGCCGCCTCGGTGCGCCTGCTTACCACGAAATACCTCTCCCAGTGGCTCGGCACTCCGGCAAGCCACCCCGTCTTTCCCCGGCTCTATACGCCGGCTCAACAGGCGAAGAGAGAAGTGGAGTTTGACTCCGCGATCCCCGGTGGTATCCTCCCGGACGAGCATGTCCGGCGCCTCAGCCCGGAAGAGCGCGCTGTCCTCCGCTCCCGGGCAAAATCCGCGGTCATCAGGCTCCTGGCCTCCACGGCGGACCCTCTTGTCAGGCCTTTTTTCGATGAATGCGATGGAGTCGCCGAAGAGTTCGTCATACTGGCGGAGAAGTTCGACCCGTCCCTCTCCAGGCCCGACATTCACCAGGCCCTCAGGAATCAATGGGTCTTCAACAGCATACAGTTTTTCCTCTCCCTTCCGGTCTCCCTGAGCCCCTCGTCATTTGCGTACAGCCTCCTCTATCCGTATACAGACAACAGGCTGGACGCACTCGGACAGACCGCCGGGGCAAAAGAGTCCTTTCTCCATTGGCTGTCCCTCCGGTTGCAGGGACTCCCCGCCGTCGCTCCTGACCCGCATGCGAGAAAAGTGTCCTGGCTCCTCCGCATGATCGCCGAGGAGTATCCCCGCTCCAGGTTCCCATTGGTCCATGAGAGCCTGGTTTCCATCCATCGCGCTCAGGAGAACAGCCTCCTCCTCCATGGGGTCCCCGGATCCGGGGATGAAAGCTGTCTCCTTGCGCGGACGATTGAAAAAGGGGGAACTTCCGTGCTGGCGGATGGTTTTCTGGTGGGGGGGGCGCTGGACTGGGCCACCATGGACCAATTGTTCGGCTATGGGGTGCTCCTGCAGCTTGTCGACGACCTGCAGGATCTCCGGGAAGACACCGCCGCCAGTCATTCCACTCCCTTCGTACGCGCAGGTGAAGGTCCGGTACTCGAGGATCTCACGAAGCGGCTGCTGAGGTTCGCCTCGGCGGTGGCCAGCAGCATAAAGGGGCCCGACCCCGGACGTGATCAATCGATGCGCAGCCTCGTCGAACGAAGCTGCATCCTGCAAATCCAGCTCTCGGTGGCAAAAGACGACGGACGATTCAGCAGCTCCTTTCGGCAGGCGCTGGAGGCGGGCGCACCAGTGAGGCTTTCATACATGAAGGAGATGCAGCAGCGGGTCACCACCGGGTCCCGGGATGCGTGACGTCACCCCTCCCCCCGGTACTTGACTCGTTCCCTCTTCAATGCTATATTACCTACGAGTTCTTTCTCATACGCAAAAGCCTTCACTTATCAAGAACGGCCGAGGGATCAGGCCCGCTGACGCCGTAGCAACCGATTCCGCAACACGCGGAGTGCCAGGTGCTAACTCCTGCCCGGCAGGACATTGCTGGGAGAGATGAGAGGGAGACGCATACGTGACCAACGTAGCCTCTTCACTCTTCATCGAAGAGGCTTTTACGTTTTCCTTCAACCCACAGAGGGAGGTGTCACGTGCGTCTTCAAACACAAACCATCCACACAGGTGTCGACAAGGACACCGCCTACAACAGCATCATCACACCGATCTACCAGACCTCCACATTCCGTTTCGAAGATGTCGGGGTGACGAAGGGGTACGACTACAGCCGGACGGCAAACCCGACTCGCAGAGCCCTCGAAGAAAATCTCGCCGCCCTGGAGGGGGGAGCCGGATGCGTTGCTGTGGCAACGGGCGTGGCGGCCATCGCCACCGTCCTCCACCTCTTCCGCGCGGGGGACCACATCATCTGTACTCACGACTGCTACGGCGGCACGGAGCGCATCCTTCGCNNCGCTCTCGCCATCGTCGACAATACATTTCTTTCCCCTATCAACCAGCGGCCGTTCGAGCACGAAGCGGACCTCATCGTCCATTCCACCACCAAATACCTGAACGGCCACAGCGATGTGGTGGGAGGGGCTGTCATCGCCAGGGGTGCGGCCCTGTTCGAACGGCTCTCCTACCTCGCAAACGCTCTGGGCCAGGGGGCTTCACCCTTCGACTCCTGGCTCGTCCTCCGGGGAATCAAAACCCTTGTGCCGCGGATGCGCCTTCACGAGGAAAACGCCAGAGCAGTGGCGGAATTTCTCGCCGGGAATTCCTCTGTCGGCCGCGTCTACTACCCCGGGCTGAAAAGCCACCCCCAGCACGAGCTGGCACGCAGACAGCAGGACGGATTCGGCGGCATGGTGTCGTTCGAAGTGAACGGAGGGATCGGAGAGGTCAACCATGTGCTCCGGAGCGTCCGGGTCTTCTCGCTCGCGGAATCGCTCGGAGGCATCGAGTCGCTCATCGATCACCCGGCCAGCATGACGCACGCCTCCATGCACCCTGAGCTTCGCGCTAAGGCCGGAATCACCGAGCGGGTCATCCGGCTTTCGGTGGGCATCGAGCACATCGACGATATCCTGGAAGATCTTGGCGCTGCCCTTGATTTCACGGTAAGGGTGTGTGTGCCATCCGAACAGCCAACCGCAGCCGCGGCAGCCGTCCCGGCATAGAGGGGTCCTTCGGCGAGGCGCCGTCAGACTTTCCGCAAGGCCGTCGTCTGCACATGCGTGTGTGATCAGGAATGCATTCCCCCTTGAGGAGAACGGTCATGAACAAGAACATTGAGAGTTTCATCCGCTGCCGCCGTATTGCGGCCGTCGGAGCGTCGACCAATCCCCGGAAATTCGGCCACCGGGCATTCGTGGAGCTGGTGGCGCGTGGCTACGAAATGATCCCGGTGCATCCTTCCGCCGCGGAGATCGCGGGGATCCCGTGTTCAGAAAACCTCAGGATGATCCACAATGGTGTGGATGGTGTGCTTATTATGGTGCCTCCAGAGAAAGCCCTCGGTGTGTTGCGCGACGCGGCCGCCGCAGGCATGAAAAACGTCTGGCTTCAGCAGGGGACGGAATCGGCCGAGGTTCTGGCGCTCGCAGGTGAGCTTGGTCTGAATATCGTTGCCCGAAAGTGCATCCTGATGTACGCCCCTCCGGTCGCCGGGTTTCACAGATTCCACCGGATCGTGACCGGGCTCGTTGGAAGGCTGTAGACCGGCTGGATGCGCCCTGCCCCCGCTGATCCCCGGGATGATCCCTTTGCCGCCAAGCAGCGCAAGGAGCTCGGAGGATTCGGCGAAGAACGCCGCGAGGCTGTGAAGACTCCTCCTCCGNNGCGAGGGAGGGTCCTGCACGCCTCTTTTTCACGATGACACTAAACCCTTCCCCCCGATCGTGTGTCAAACGGTGTGGAATGGCCCATTGAAGGCCAATCCACAGGTGTTCGATGCTCCACGACTCATATGGGAAAAAGGAATGAAGAAAAAGCTTTCGCTTCTGGGTGGGGGTATCCTGGTGGTCATCGTTGCCTGCTACTTCACATTCTTCAGGGGCAACGGCCATAAGTATGACTTCCGGTACGACAAGGTGTCCACAGGCGATATCAGCATGGTTGTGACCGCCACAGGGACGGTCAACCCGGTGATCTCCGTCGACGTGGGGACTCAGGTCTCGGGGATTATCAACAAACTGTACGCCGACTTCAACTCGGTTGTGAAAGAGGGTCAGGTCATCGCCCAAATCGATCCGACATTTCTGCAGCAGGCGGTGAAAGACGCCGGGGCGAACCTGGATAAGGCCAGGGCTCAATTTGCCGACAGCAAGCGCTCGCTGGACCGGACGAAGACACTCTTCGACAAAAGCCTGGAAAGCCAGCTGAATTACGACGCTGCTGTCACAGCCTTCGAGTCCAATGCGGCAACCGTGAAATCGGCTGAGGCAGCCCTCGACAGGGCGAAGATCAACCTGGCCTATGCAACCATCTATGCCCCCATCAGCGGTGTGGTGATCAACCGTGCAGTGAATGTCGGACAGACCGTTGCTGCGAGCTTCTCTTCTCCCACCCTCTACACCATCGCCAACGACCTGAAGAAAATGCAGGTCCAGACCACCGTCGATGAATCGGACATCGGCCGGATCTCGATCGGCCAGGGAGTCACGTTCGGCGTCGATGCGTACCCTGACGACAAATTCTCGGGTGTGGTCTCCCAGATCCGCCTGGCACCGGTCTCGGTGCAGAACGTGATCAACTACACCGTCATCATCAACGTCGACAATTCGGATCTGAAACTGATGCCCGGCATGACCGCCAATGTGAAGGTCATGGTCTCCAACGTCATCAATGTTCTCAGGGTGCCGAACCTCGCACTTCGCTTCCAGCCGCCGCCCGACCTGATCGACTCGGCAGACCTGGCACGGACGCGTGAGTCCTTCGCGACGCGGGGAGGAGCGGGAGGCGACACTGCGCAGGGCCAGACGGGAGCTGGAGGCCAGGGCTCCGATGAGCGCCGCCAGAGGTTCCAGGTGGTCCGTGACTCGATCATGAAGGCGCACGGCGGAACCCTGGACAGCGACGAGCTGGTGGCTGAAGTGCGGAAGGTGATGGGAATGAGGGGTCCGGCGGCCGGGTGGGCTAACAACACCGGGGCAACCGCTCCTCCGGCCCCTGTGGCGCCTCCACCGAAGGACAACAGCAGATTCGGCATTACCCAGGTGTTTCCCGAATACCAGAAGAGTGCCTACGTCGTGTCCCACCAGTCCGGCCGCGCGAGGGTTTGGATCATGAATGCCCAGGGGAAACTGGACCCGGTGTTCGTTCGGACGGGAGTGACCGACGGCCGGTTCACCGAGGTCACAAGCCAGACTCTGAAGGCCGGCGACCAGCTCGTGTTGGGAGCCACATCGAATGACACAGGAGCCGATCAGGCCCGAAGTCCGCTGACCGGACAGGGACAGGGACAGCGGGGCGGTCCGGGAGGGATGCGATGAGCGGTCCTGGAGCGCGCAACGGAGATGAGGCCGAGCGGCTCATCCGGATCGACCACCTGGTCAAGACCTATCTGCTTGGCGAAGTCGAGGTGCATGCCCTCCGCGGCGTCTCCATCGAGGTCTCCCGGGGTGAATTCGTGGCCATCATGGGCGCCTCCGGGTCAGGCAAATCGACATTCATGAATATCCTGGGGTGTCTCGACAAGCCCACTAAAGGGACTTACATCCTCGAGAACATCGACGTCGGCGGGCTCTCCCGCGACGAGCTTGCCCATATCAGAAACCAGAAGATCGGATTCGTCTTTCAGGGCTTCAACCTTCTTTCGAGGACATCGGCGATCGAGAACGTGGAGCTTCCGCTCCTCTACAGCAGTGTCACCAACAAGACCAGGCACGAGAGGGCCGTGGAAGCGCTGAACCTGGTGGGGCTCAGCGACCGGGTGCACCACTTCCCCAACCAGCTCTCGGGTGGACAGCAGCAGCGCGTGGCGATCGCAAGGGCGCTTGTCAACAATCCCAGCATCGTGCTTGCCGACGAGCCGACGGGAAACCTGGACAGCAGGACCAGCGTGGAAGTGATGGGGATATTCCAGCAGCTGAACGAAAAGGGGATTACGGTGATCCTGGTGACTCACGAGCCGGACATAGCCTCCTTTTCCAAGCGAAACATCGTCTTCCGCGACGGCCGGATCAGTTCCGACCGGCAGGTCTCCGCGCCGCGGGCCGCCTCCGAAGTCATCAAAGAGATGCCCCTGATCGATGATGAAGAGGTGGCGGCATGAAGATCCTGAATATTCTCTTGTCTGCGTTCAGGGCGCTGCAGCGGAACAAGATGCGCTCGTTCCTGACGATGCTCGGCATCATCATCGGGGTGGGTGCCGTGATCATCATGCTGGCTATCGGACAGGGCGCCCAGTACTCGGTGGAGCAGCAGATCTCGGCCCTGGGCACCAACGTCCTGGTCGTGCTGCCGGGAAGCCAACAAACCGGAGGAGTCAGAGTGGGAGCCGGCTCCGCTACGACACTCACCGAAGACGATGCCAATGCGATCCAGCGCGAATGTCCCGCCGTCGCGCTCATCTCGCCGGGTACCCGTTCGGGGGGGCAGGTCATCGCAGGCAACCTGAACTGGGCTACGAGCTCTGAAGGGACGGGTCCCGATTACCTGGAGATCAGGAAATGGGGCGTCGAATACGGCGAATACTTCACCGACCAGGATGTGAAGGCGGCGTCGAAAGTCTGCGTGCTGGGAAAGACTGTGGCCGACAACCTGTTCCCGGATGCCAGCCCCGTGGGTCAGAACATCCGCATCCGCAACGTGCCCTTCAGGGTGATCGGCGTCCTGGCGAAGAAAGGACAGAATGCCATGGGACAGGATCAGGACGATATCATCCTCGCTCCCTACACCACGGTCACGCGGCGGCTCACCTGGTACCCCTACCTTCGCCAGATCCTCGTCTCCGCCACGTCACCGGCCAACATCCCGGTGGCGCAGAGCCAGATTTCCGAGCTGTTGAGGATGAGACACAAAACCCTGCCGTACGATCCCGACGATTTCACGATCCGCAATCAGGCCGACCTGGCGACTGCGGCCACAGCCACAACCCAGATCCTGACGGTTCTGCTGGCCAGCATCGCCTCGGTCTCACTGCTGGTGGGAGGGATCGGCATCATGAACATCATGNNATGCTGGTGTCGGTGACCGAGCGGACACGCGAGATCGGCATCCGGATGTCGGTCGGCGCCCGTGGAAGAGATATCCTGATGCAATTCCTGATCGAGGCGCTTGTGTTGAGCCTGCTCGGAGGAATTGCGGGGATCCTCACGGGTGTGGGAGGCTCGGTGGCCATCTCGAGCTTCGCCAAATGGCCGATCATCATCACGGTCTTCTCGATCATCCTGTCGTTCGGATTCTCAATCGCGATCGGCGTCTTCTTTGGATTCTATCCGGCGAAAAAAGCTGCGATGCTCAACCCGATCGACGCCCTTCGCTACGAATAGAAAGTCAAACCGTTCTCGCCGAGTGGCCTGGCTCCTGCGACCGTTGAGTCAGACTGCCCGGTCAGACCATTCGTCCTGACCAGCCTGGCATTGATATTCATTCCTGCCACGTCCCGGCCTCCCGTTCCGATGACGCCCGGCGCACCGGAGGAGGTACCCCCGTGCACGTCGCCTGGGCCTGTGCGGGCGGGCAAGAAGCCGCCCCCGCGGCTCTCTGACTCTCCTGCTGCTCCTCTCATCCGCCGGCCCGCAGTGTTGCCGGACCCGGCCAGGAATCCTGCCGCCGCCGGCTCTCTCATTCGTTTCTCAACGCCTCCACGGGGTCGACCCTCGCCGCCCGGCCCGCGGGATAAATTCCCGCCAGCACGCTCACGCCGATGCCGATGCCGAGAGCAATCAGGATGAGCCAGACGGGCAGCGCGAACAGCTCTATCTCGGGCAGCCCCTGCCCCTTCATGTACCCTCTTGCCACCATCGACACTATGCGGGTGAGTGCCCACCCGCAGAAAATTCCGAGCGACGTTCCCAGCAGTCCGATGGCCCCCGATTCCACGATAAACAGGGCACGGATGTCCAGGTCGTTGGCTCCCAGCGCCCTCAGCACGCCGATCTCCTTCCGCCGTTCAGTGATGGACATGACCATCGTATTCACAATGCCCAGCGAGGCCGTGACAAGAGCTATCAGCCCGATCACTCCAATCGCCATGTCAAAGGCCAGAAAAAACCGCTGGATCTGCTCGAACTGAGCCGCAAAACTAAACGCCCGGAACCCCAGGGCCTCCACGGAGTCCCGTATCGTAGTCGAAAGCACCCCCGGGTCGAAACTGATCGTCACCAGCGAAAACGTCTTCCCGCTTGCGTCCCGGGACTCTCCGAACGGGGAGCCGCTGCTCAATGACGCCATCATCTCCGAGGGGCTCCCGCTCATCCCGGCGTTATTGAACCTCGCCGCCGTTACGAGCGGAATGACCATCTCCTCGGTCCTCAGACGGCCGGAACGATTGACGTGGTACACTCCGCAGACGGTCAGCGTGTCAGTCAGCGTCTCCTGGGCCTGAAGAAATCCCTCCATGAATCGCTGCATCGCGGCATGGATCTCGGACCTGATCGTTCTGGAACGGTACCCGCGGTTTCCCAGTGAATCCGTGCGAATCCTCCTGAGCCTGTCGATGATCGACTCTCCCCGGTTCATCAACACGTGGGCAAGCCCGCTGTCGGGGGTGGAAACCCGCACAGAGACCACTGCCCGGAGCCCCAGAACGGAATCGGGCCTCCCGGCCTTTTTCATCAATTCATCGGACACAAGAATCTGCCGCGAGCTGTCGCTCCCGAACGGTCGCCCCGATGTGAGCGTTGCAAAGAACCTGGTTCTGAGGGCCGTAGCGGGCAGAGCCTGCGCTTTGGAGGCCAGTACCGTGTCGCCCAGCTTCACCCTTACGGTGAACGCCTCGTACGGATACACCAGATTCACACCCGGTATTGCGGCAAGCCGATCGAGGGCTGCCCGGTCGAGCCTTGGCCCCCGTGACGAATCGGCCCCTTCACTCCCTCCGCGAGGAGAGACCTGGATGGTGGTGAAGAGCCCAAACCGGAGGTATTCTTCTTCGACGTACTTCTGATTGCCCGCGGCGAACGACAACATGGCGACAAAGGCGGCGATAGCGATCAGGACACCCGAGGTCGTCAGGAATGTCCTGAGTTTCATCCGGAGCAGGTTGCCTGTCGAGATGACGAAGAGATCGCGTCCGGTCATGGTATGGCTCCTTCCCGCGCATCGGGTCGGGCATCGGCCCGGGCATCGGAATGATCACCCCTGTCGAGACGGCCATACTGCATACGGATGATCCGCTGTGTGCGCTGACCGGCGAGCTCCAGGTTATGGGTCACCATGATGATCGTGAGACCCTCGCCGTGCAGCATCGTCAGCAGCGAAGCGATCTGCCCGGCGTTCTCCAGGTCGAGATTTCCTGTCGGCTCGTCGGCGAACAGAAGCTCAGGCTTCTTCACAATCGCCCGTGCCACGGCGACACGCTGCTGTTCTCCCCCCGACAGATCCGATGGCCTGTGCGTGGCACGGTCGGCCAGTCCCAATCGCTCCAGCATCTCTGCGGCCAGGCGGCGCCTCTCAACCGGCTGAGTTCCTGTGAAATAGAAGGCCGTCTCGACGTTCTGGAGCGCTGTGTAATGTGCAATCAGATTGAACGACTGGAAGACCATCCCAACTTTGGCGGCACGGTACGCAGCAAGCTGCCTGCGCGACATGCTGCTCAATGGGACGCCGTCAAGGTCGACGACTCCCGACGTCGGCGTGTCGAGTCCCGCCAGAAGGTTCAGCAGTGTGGTCTTTCCCGAACCGGAAGACCCGACGATGCCTACAAATTCCCCCCGGGCGATGCTGATCGTAACGTTGTCCAGTGCCTTAACCACTCGATGTCCCCGCTCATAGTGACGGCAGAGATCGGTGGTCTGCAGATAGCATGCGGGTGTCATGGCTGGAGTGAAGGAAGATTGAGTACAGGTGACGGGTCTTGGTGTCGAGCTTCAATATACGAATTCCCTCCCACTGGGTTGCGGAGGGGTTACGGAGGGAGTCCCGGGGGGTTGACAAGACAGAATGGAATTGCTACACTGGAAGGCACCGCCTGCACGTCAAGAGGGAAGGCCCATCTGGGGCTGTCGACTCCTGCCGGTCAAACCATCGGAATCCTTTGTGCTTATCCTCGAGTCTGTCACAAAAAAATACCGCTCCGGAACCGTCGCGGTCAACAACATCTCGCTCGCTCTTGATCGCGGCATCGTCGGCCTTCTCGGGCCCAATGGCGCGGGGAAGACGACCTTGATGCAGATGGTTGCCACCCTCACCCGGCCGACCGAAGGCAGGATCCTGTTCCGGGGACATGACGTCCATCGCGAGCCCGATCTGCTCCGCTCACGTCTCGGGTATCTCCCGCAGGATTTCGGGGTCTATGACAACGTGACCGCGTTGGAGTTTGTCTCATTTCTCGCAGGGCTGAAGGGCGTCCGGTCCAGAGGGCGCGCCATGCAGGTGCTTGAAGCGGTCAACCTGCACGCCGCGGCCCACAAGCTCGTGCGTACCTTTTCGGGCGGGATGAAGCAAAGGCTCGGGATCGCGCAGGCCCTGGTCAACGACCCGGAGATCCTGATCGTCGACGAGCCCACCGCCGGGCTCGATCCGGAAGAGCGCGTCCGGTTCCGCACGCTTCTTTCGGACCTCGGCCGGAACGCCCTGGTGATCCTCTCGACCCACATCGTCTCCGACATCGAGGCAGTGGCCGG
>PMBF01000037.1 GCA_003152875.1 Ignavibacteriota bacterium
AAGGACCTTGGGGGTAAAACGCTCCTCTTCATCGTGGATGCACTCTATGCGGTGCCGGATGAGCACGGAACGGCGTTTAACTACAAGAGCAAGTGGCTCTCTGCGCCTTTCAATAACGGCTGGACATCGAGCATGTTTCTCTCCCAGGACAACGTGGCGATCGAATCTGTCTGCCTCGATTTCCTGCGCACGGAACAGGCAGTCAACACGACCTACACATTAACCAATGGAGCCGCCGACAATTACCTCCATGAAGCCGCACAGGCGAACAATCCCCCGTCGGGAACGTACTACGCTCCCTCGGGCGACAGTGTAAGGTTGCAGAGCCTGGGAGTGCACGAACATTGGAACAACGCCGCCGATAAGCAGTATTCGCGCAATCTCGGCTCCGGCAACGGCATAGAACTGGTCAAACTGCAACCTGGGGCCCTGACCTCTGTGAACGCCAGAGTGGGAACACCGGCTGCATTCGTCCTCCAGCAGAACTATCCGAACCCGTTCAACCCTTCAACCACCATCAACCTCACCGTTGCGGAGAGGGGCTTTGCCACGCTCGAGATCTACGATCTGACGGGCCGGGTCGTCCGCACGTTGATCAGCAGTGAAATGGCCGCAGGTGATCATTCAGTGAAATGGGATGGGAGGGACGAGCGAGGGTTCTCCGTCGGAAGCGGTGTGTATTTCTACCGCTTGAGGCTTGGCTCGAACCTCGAGGGTTCACGAAAGATGATCCTTATGAGATAGTGCCGCCTGGCACCGGAGAATATAGCCTCAAGGAACGACGAATGATTTCACGAGCCCGGCTCTGTTAGGCCGGGCTTTCTTTTTTCTGGCTCGTTCCCGTTACTCTCCCATCGTTCGGTGAAGGGACTCTGAAAGCCGGGCGTCTCCGGGTTCAATCCTCTTCAGGAACCACGGCTACTTTTTCGCACTTGCCCTCGTGCATGAACCTGTACGCCTCGGCAACCCGTGTCAGACCGAAGCGGTGCGTCGCAAGGGCTACCGGATGGATGCCCCGGCGGACGATTCTTTCTGCCAGCTCTTCCATCAGCCATGTGTTTGTGACCCTCGACCCATAGAGAGTCTTCATCGATTTCATGCCGTGCTTCTCCGTGATGCATGTGAAGGGACGGAGTACACACCCCGGTGGATGAGCAGAAGATATCGCTCTAGGCGGGGGCGGTATGAGCAGCCGCACCGGCGTGCTCTGCAATGAACTTCGCCAGTTCTTCACTCGTGGCGTTTCCCACCCACAGGCCTTCGCCAACCTCCACAACCGGCAATGCGCGGATCCCTTTGGAGATCAGCACGTCCGGCTTGAACGTGACGTCGACTTCCCGCAATTCGAAACCCATTCTCGCCTGGAGCTCCTTCAGCCTCTTCCTGACCAGAGGACAGAACGGGCATCCCAAACCGGTATACAGGGCCACGCTCCCAGGAGTCCTGATGACCTCTGTCGCCGGATGATCCGCAACAGACCCGTAGCCCATGAGTTTTGAAAGGGACGGGAAATTGCGGACGTACAGCCAGAGAAAAAGCGCAACAAAGAAGACCCACAGCCCTGCCTGCAGGTAGTTTCCGCGGAAGAGATAGAAGATCATCCCGCAGGCGAGGATGAGCCAGCTCAGGTACACAAAAGAGACATGGCATTGTTGTTTCATGGAGTTATCTCCTGACAATTGTCTTTGACAAATCCTCACATATTCCACCCGCCGCGGAACAGACGCTCAACACTCCTTTTCGGGCAATGCGAGGAGCAGCCTCTCCCATTCTGCCTTCAGCGCATGCACTGCCGGAACTTCTCAGTCACTCTTTGGTGTCTGGTGGTACTCGAGTGCTTTCAGGGCAAACCTCGAGGACACCGTGGCAGGTCCTCCGCCCATTTCAATCCCAACTTCGATGGCCTCCAGCACCTGATCCTCCGTTGCTCCGGACGACAATGCCTGGTGGATGTGCCATTCCATGCACGATTCACAGTTGATGACAATGGAGATGCCGACGGCGATCAACTCCTTCTGCACCTTCGGGAGTTTTCCGTCAGAAAAAGCCGCCCTTTCCAGCTCCTGGAATGCCCGGTAAACCTTCGATCTCTTCTTCGCGAGAGTCAGCTGAGCGGCTGCCCGGTCCTGAATGATCTTCTCTATCTTGAGCCTGTCGTCCTTGTTCATGGCGTTCTGATCCTGGAAAATCACATGCGGTGTCTTCTGAAAACCCAATGAAACCGGCTTCGGTGTACGAATGCCTTATGCCCATCGCCGGCCATCACTCGCGCATCTCGCACAGAAGAACTGTGAGGTTCTGTTCACCGGCAGAAATGTCTCAAGACACTCATTGTACAAGCCAGCGACTCTTCCCCAACGCATTAGAACCGTTTGATTTCCACCCGCTCCAGAATCGTGTCAGGAGCCGGAGGGCTCAGGTGTATGTTGAATCCCTCGACATTTCTCAGGATGAGCGAAGGCGCTCCGGCAACTCTACGCCACCAGACATGCTGAAAGTCCGTCCCCTTGACATCGTCGAGCACAAACGCCGGCCGCAGATCCTCTTTCTGTGCGCCGATCTCCATGTTGCTGAAGTCAATTCCCGAGGCATGCCGGACAAAGAAAGCGTAGGACGGCACCGGGCCGAACATGCCGGGTTCGGGGTACGAGGCCTCCGCCTCAGGCGGCCGCAGGTCCGCGTCCCCGGCAGAGCCTCCCCCCTCCTGCAGGATGTGCATGTTGCTCATGCGGACGTCCTGAACAGGATGGCCGGGGATGCCGCTGATGGTCGAGGCCGCACGCGCGCCCGAGACGACAATGTCGCTGATGTTGATGCGGCGAATAGCGCCGACGGCAGGATTTCCGGGACCGCGCGAACGGTTCCCGAGACGGATGAAGATCGGGCAGTTTACAATGGCCCGCATGGCGATGTTGGTGATGGTGACATCCTCGATCACCCCCCCGTCCACGCTTTCGATGGCAAGGCCACCGCAGTCCTCAAACACGCAGTTGGATATCGTGATGGTTTTGAAACCGCCGTTGGACTCGGTGCCNNCCGGTCACATAGCAGTTGCTGATCGTGACGTTTTCCGTCGCGCGCAAAAGACCGAGCCCATACGAGCTCTTCAGGCAGATGCCGTCGTCCCAGGGAGAATTCACGCTGCAGTTCACGACCCGAACGTTGCGGCAGCAATCGATGTCCATGCCGTCACGATTCGTGTCGATCGTGAGGTTGTCGATCGTGAGGTTGTCCACCCCGGTGGCCAGGATCGCGAAGTGGCCGCCATGAAGGATGGAGACGTCCCGGAGGATGACGTTATGGCAGTTCTTGAGGCTGATCGCCTTGTTGCCGGCATCCTTGGGCGGATCGTGATAGACTTTCCCATGCGAGCCGCTGTCATACAGACTGCTGTGCAGCCCCTTGCCATGAATGAGACCTGGGCCCACGATGGAGACATTCCGGAGGTTCTCACCCCATATGAGGCTATTGTGCCAGTGGCTGTGCCCGAAATCCTGATACGCAGACCAGGCGTTGTCCTCGGGAGGGTCGTAAGGCGCCACGGTCTCCGAAACTGCCTCAATCACCGCTCCATGGTCAAGCTCAAGCGCGACGTCGCTCTTGAGGTGGATTGACGCGGAAAGATATGTGCCGGCGGGAAAACGCACAGTACCGCCTCCTGCCTGGCTTGCGGCGTCGATCGCCCGATTGATCGGGGCCGTGTCGAGCGTTTTCCCGTTGCCGGCAGCGCCAAATGCCCTTACGCTAAAGATCCCGGCTTCCGGCGCCGTTGTCGCCGAGCCCTGAGCGAGGACCGTCTCGATCGGGCCCCCCAGCAGTCCCAAGGCCATCGCTGCAAGGACGACGGCGATACATCCCCTTGGGAAACGTCCATCCGGCTGACGGTCCTCGCATCCTCCTGTGCGGTCTCTGCGGTTCTGGATGTCCCTGCTCCCAAAAGCGAGTTTGCTTCGTGATTTCATGATTCATTCCCGGATATGCGTTGAAGGGAATCCCGGCCAATGCCCGGCTAGTGCGCTACCGCCTCAGGCCTCAGGGCCACGGCCCGGGTTTTCAGCTTGATGACAGCGGGTTTCAACCCCGGAGACGAGGCGGAGAGCGTGATTTCGCCCGGTTGCCTGGCCGACTGGACAAGAACCTGCGCCAGTCCGTTGAACACACTCCGCTTCCATTGCGCCGCTGGTGTCACGACCTGTACGTTGCCCGGGTCGGTGTTCGGTTCGTCCCATTGGCTCCGCTTCCGGAAACGCTGTCCCACCACGGCATAGACATTTCGCCCGGGCCTGATCAGACTCCGGTCCAGCCGGAACGATTGATTCGGATCATCGCGCCTGAGATGGGCGGCGACCAGATGCCCGTTGACGTACACGGACTGTCTGTCGGTGATGCTCTTGGTGAACAGATGGACTTCGGCGCCTTGGGCCAGGTCGGGCAGCTCAAAGCTGCCTCGAATCACGACAAGCGTGTCGGTGTAAGCCCGCCAGTCGTCGTCGCGGCTGAAGATGAAGGCCGCCTTCCACCCGGAGTCATCGTAGCCGTCAGCCGCTTCAGGCCGTTCGTCGAGGTTGTTGACAGGCAGCGCCTTCAAGCTGTCGATCTTCGCGGTTTGTACCGTCTCGAAAAACCTGTCTGCTTCGTGACTTGTAGGATCGCCGTTCCCCACGCCGATGATTCTTCCCGCCCCTTCCAGGCTCAGGCTGATTTCATTTCTGGCGGCAGGCCCCATCAACCCCCTGGCGTCGTTCACCTGCACCGTAATGACCGAGACATCCGCACCATCGGCATCCATGACATTCCTGCCGGCGGTGAGCTGGACTGCTGCTGCGTCCCCTGCGGTCTCCAAACTCTTCGTAAGGGTCTCCTTGCCGTCCGTGTATCCGCGCGCCTGAAGGACGCCCGGCTCGAATTTCACCTTCCATTCGAGATGCCCGTTGGGCGGCATCGCCCGCCTTCCAAGGCTCCGGCCGTTGAGGGAAAGCTCCACCTGCTCGCAGTTGCCGTACAACAGGACATTGCGTTCCTCCCCCTCCTTCCAATTCCAATGCGAGGCAATGTGGAGCACAGGCGCCTTTCCCCACCAGGATTGCAGATAGTAATAGCTGTCTTTGGGGAACCCGCACAGGTCCAGGTTTCCGGACTGGTTGATCACTGCAGGCCAGTTGTACGGATTGGATTCGCCGCGATAGTCGAAGCCGGTCCAATAAAAGAGTCCGGCGAGGAACGGGCGGGCCGCGTAGAATTGCCAGCCCGATTCCGTCCCGACATTCCCGGGCATCCGGCTCGTCGGCGCCACGTGGGCCAGCCGGTCGTCGGTGTCGTAGACTCCCCGGGTCTGATGAGTGTTGGTTTCTTCGGTACCGACCCCGGCCTGCCAGGTGAACCGGGCATGGTGTTCGTCGATGTTTCCCTGCACGATGTAGTTGTATCCCATCACCTGAGCCGCCGTTCCCGTGCCCCCTTCCCAGCCGCCGCTGATTGCGGCAGTGATGGCCCGCGACGAGTCAAGACTCCGGGCGAAAGCCTGCATCGTGGTCGTTATGCGCGCCCCCGTCACATTCCCCTCGATTGCCCATTCCTCGTTCCCAAGCGACCAGAGGACCACGCACGGGTGGTTCCTGTCCCTCTTGATCAGGCGCTCAAGACAGCTCAGGTGCTCCTCGTTGCTTCCCATGAGCCTGTTCTCATCCAGCACGAGGATGCCAAGTCGGTCGCAGGCATCCAGGAGTTCGGGAGTCGGGGGGTTATGGGATGTCCTGATGCCGTTGCTCCCCATTTCCTTCAGCTGCTTCACGCGGTACTCCTGCAGCGCGTCGGGAATGGCGGTTCCAACACCTGCGTGATCCTGATGGAGGCAGGTTCCCAGGATTTCCACCCGCTTCCCGTTGAGGAAGAACCCCTTGTTCGGATCGAAACGGACGGTGCGGATGCCGAAGGGGGTTTCGTAGGCATCGATTGCCTTTCCGCCCGATCGGATGACGGTCTTCAGCGTGTGGAGTGTGGGCGTTTCGAGAGACCAAAGCATGGGCCTGGAAACGAGGTAAGAGCCGGAAAACTCGTGCCGCTCCCCGGGACCTAGCGTCAGCCGCCTCTGCGCGCCCGAGGCAACTCCTCTCCCTCCGGGATCGACGATGGTCCCTTCGATGTCGAACACGGACTTTTCTTTCGACTCGTTCACGACGGTCGTCCGCGCGGTAATGGCCGCCCCGGTCCCCTTTAGCTCTGTCGTGACGAATGTCCCGTAGCGGGCAACGTGCAGCGGCGTCGTTTTCAGGAGCCAAACATGGCGGTAGATTCCCGCACCTTCATAGAACCAGCCCTCCTCCATGGTGGCGTCGACGCGGACGGCAACAACATTGTTCCCGCCATAGTTGAGGTAATCGGAAATGTCGTAGCTGAATCCCGCGTACCCGCTGTGTTCGGTGCCGAGATAAAACCCGTTCACCCAGACGATCGAATTGCGGTGCACCCCGTCGAACTCAATGGAGATACGCCTCCCCTGGTCATCCGCCGGGATGAAGAAGCTCTTCCGGTACCACCCCACACTGTTTTCTGGAAAATCACGGCCGATGGCTTTGTAGCCGTGACTGTGACCTCCGCGCGAATCGAAGGGAAGCTCAACGCACCAGTCGTGGGGCACGTCGAGTTTTCGCCAGGCCCGGTCATCAAAGTTCCTGGCTGCAGCCCCGTCACCATAGCCTGCTTTCGCAAAATACGAAAAGTAGCCGGTCCCGTGATTGAAGTCCTTGCGGGCCTCCGTTGCATGACCCAGGGCAAAAAGCCATCCGAAATCCATCAGCAGCCGATCCCGGCCTCCCGTTTTTTCCTCCGCCTGCCTCTCCTGACAGATTGATTGAATCGAAAAGAGAGCTGCAAAGACGATGACCAGGATACAGCGCATGATGACCTCCCTGATGTTCATTGCTGTGATGGTGGCTCGGAGCCCGCCCTAGATCACTTCCAGCCGTTGCGGCGGCAAAGGCTCGTGATCTGGGCGACATGGTGGCGGCCATGCCATGAATACAGGGCCAGAAGTTCATTGAGCGATGTCAACCCCGATACGGGATGACGATACGTCCGCTTGAAGGCCTCCGGCGAGAGGCCCCGTATGCAGCTCAGCCATCGTGCATGGAGTGCTTCCAAAAGAGCCAGGGAGATTTCCACGGGAGCGGACTTCGCCTCGGGCAGCTCGGCCCACAGCTTTTCTTCATAGGTGCGGACCAGCGGCTCATGCTCCGTCAGGGCAAGCTTGAACCGCACGTAGGCATTTGCATGACTGTCCGGGAGATGGTGCACAACCTGGCGCACAGTCCATCCTCCTTGACGATACGGGGTGTCGAGCCTGGGATCATCCAGACCCCGGACCGCCTCCCGGAGTTGACCCGGGGCCATCGATATCTCTTGGATGTATTGCTCCAGCTGCTCCAGACTCACGGAATTCGGCTTCAAGAATTTTCCAACAGGGTACCTTGGGTCGTCAATCACGGTTCTCCTCCTTGTGGACGGTGATAAGACTTGTTTTTCTGCTTCACTGACAGCCCGGCCCGGCTTCAGCCGAACGAGATGCCTTTCCAGGCCGCCCTTCCCCGCTGAGACAGCCCCTGCTCTTCATGCGGTTAGAAGAAAGCTTCACAGGGCGAAACACACGATCGCCAGCCGTCGAGGGCGACTTGGAATGATGGTTTGCGCTTCTCCACCGCCCGGCAAAAGGGACTGCCCCTATGGATGCAATCAGGTAACCGCCTTGGGGGGATGATTGCCGACTGTCGCCCCGACGGATTTCCGCTAATTACCCCGGAAATTGCGCATCCGGCCGGGGTTGTCGTCGTCTGGGAGTACTGTCCTCAGGCAAATCTCCCCGTTTATTGAAGTTCTTTGCGGCATTTTGTATTCTAGAATAGGAAGGGGATTTCCCCACACACCAACAAGGA
The DNA here is from genome assembly GCA_003152875.1 of Ignavibacteriota bacterium. Classification (GTDB taxonomy): domain Bacteria; phylum Bacteroidota; class Ignavibacteria; order UBA10030; family UBA6906; genus Fen-1262. The sequence goes on from PMBF01000037.1 coordinate 7,929, forward strand.
TGACGTCAGACTCATGAAAGCAAGAGAAGATCTGTCCGGTCTGCGCTTGGCTGTCGGCCTCCTCCTTTGTTCTCTCGTAGCATCCACGGTCCTGATCTCTCCTGCAGCCGCCCAAGCACGAACCGGTCGCATTCTCGGCCAGTATTCACCTGATCCGGGTCTCAGGGTCGAACCCAACGCGCCTCTGAAAGTGGAAGTCGACCTGGTGCAGACCAACGAAATCGGCCTGACCGAGAGGGGGATACGCCAGATGTGCGCCGCCCGCCTCATCGAGGCCGGAATCCCGGTCATGTCCGACTCCTCAACAGCGCAGACGAATACGCTCTACTTCAACGTCAACGTCTCCCAGGATTCCGTCGCCATCACAATGGCCTTTGCCAAGCTTGTCGTCACCGCCATCGGCTCCGAGAAATTCCTTCGCCGCACCACAACCTGGACGGACAGCATCGTTGGAGAGACACGCAACAGCCTCGACATCGTCCAGCCCGGCCTCCGGAACGCATTCGACCATTTCGTCTCCGAGTACCTTCGCGCCAATGCTGCACAAGCTCAGATCGGGGAGTGAACGTACAGACCCTCCCGCATGATCATCTCCTCGACCTCCTGTGGCACAAGATAGCGGATAGATCGCCCTTCCCTCACCAGCCGCCGGATGGCGGAGGAGGAGACTTCAATCAACGGTATTGTCACCACGCGAAACCCTCTGCCATTCTCCACGACGCCAAGGGCAACGGCTCCCGGCCGTGAAAGCGCTACCACCTCGGCGAGAGTTCTGATCTTCTCCGGCTCCTTCCAGAGGCGGAACTCCTGAAGGTTGTCCATACCGATGAGGAGGGTGAACTCGATTCCCGGCAGCTCCTCCCGCAGCTCGCGGATCGTCTCAATCGTATACGACGTCCCCTTGCGCCTCAACTCCCTTTCATCGGCGATGAATGCCGGATTCCCCTGGATGGCAAGGCGCACCATCTCCAGCCGCTTCTCGCCCGAGGTAATGTCCGGCCGCCGTTTGTGAGGCGGAACCGCGGCGGGGATGAAACGAATCCGGTCCAGCCCCAGCGACTCCCGGGCGCTCTCGGCTGCAATGAGGTGCCCGATGTGGGGCGGATCGAATGTTCCTCCGAAGATCCCTTCCTTCATTGCGCGGCCTCCGCATAGAGACGCTGCAGCGAATCCATCATCGTCCTCACACCGAACCGCTCGCGGATAGTCCCCTCGGCGGCCGCAGCAAGCACCCTTCCCTCGCCGGGGTTATCGAGCAGGCGCTCCAGAGCACCCGCCAGCGCTCCGGCATCGCCCCTGGGGACAAGAATCCCGTTCACTCCATCCTCCACAACCTCCGGCACGCCGTCAACGGCGCTCGCCACCACAGGAACCCCGGCAGCCATCGCCTCCAGCAGGGCAAGCGGGAGGCCCTCCCATAACGAGGGGAGGACGAAGATGTCGAACCGGGCAAGGCACGAGCCAATGTCCGTCCTGCTCCCCTGCAGACGGACGATGCCCTCAAGTCCTGCATCGTGCACCATCGCCTCCAGCTCTGAACGGAGATCCCCCTCGCCGATCACATCGACTTTGAAGGATCGGCCCCTCTCACGCAGTATCCTCGCAGCGTCGATGAGATGCCGGTGTCCCTTTTGTGCGTGGAGCCGCCCCACGGTGCCGATAACCGGTACCCTCTCTTCCTTGTCGCGCCTTGCCCGGCTGCGGGCTATCCGGCCGAATGCTTCGATCTCGATGCCGTTTCTGATGACAACAGTCTTCCTGGGATCGACAACACCGGCATGAAGGCCGGCATCGTAGTCCCTTCGCGCCACACAGATCAGCCTGTGCGTAATGCGCGCGAGCAACCTGTCCACCGCCGTCAGGAGGAACTTCTTGGGGAAAGCAGCATGCAGATAGTGGATCGCGTGGTACGTGTGGACAACGCGGCAGCCTCGAATCCGGCCGGCGATCCTCCCGGCAAACCCCGCTGTGCCTCCATGCGTGTGCACGATGTCCGGCCTGAAATCCCGCATAATGGAGGCAAGGCGGCGGACCGCCCGCGGGCTCGGGAAATTCGTGAGATGCACCGCATAGACCGGCACCGACGCGCGGCGGAGCTCGTCCACGAGGGGTCCTCTTCCTTCGCATGCCACTGCGGCCTCAAAGCGGTTCCCGTCGAGGTGCCGGGCCACCAGGAGGACGTGCTGCTGCCCTCCCCCGATCGTCGCCTCATCAATCACCAGGAGGATCTTCTTCCTCGTAGCTTTTCTGTGTTCGTGCCTCGCCTGTTTCACGTCGTACCTGAGGTTTGTCGACGGCGTTCGGACCGCGCGCCGAGGAGGAGATGATATACCGCAAGGAGCGCGCGTTCCCAGGCCGGACGATGAAGAGCGTAATACCGTTTCTGACTTGTCCGGTAGGCCCCGGCCAGGAATGGCGAGAGGGATGTCGACGAGCTTCCCCCCTTCAGGTGGACGACAGAGAAGGACGGATCGAACTCCACCCGAAACCCGGCATCCCGCGCCCGCTTGCAGAGATCCTTGTCCTCAAAATACATGAACATGCCCGGATCAAAACCCCCGAGCTTCCTGAAGAGCTCGCCTCGGATGAACAAAGCCGCTCCGGTCACCCAGCCCGCATACCTCGGTTCACTGTACCTTCGTTCGAGGAGGGTGTTCACCTTCGATCCTCTCCGCCTGATCAGACGGGAGACTCCTTTGTCCAGAATCTCCCTTCCAAACGAAGGAAGATTCCCGGCGGAGAGCTGGAACGAACCGTCGGGATTTGACATACGCGGCCCCAGGATGCCAAGCCCGGGATCGGCGCTGAAGCGTTTCTCGACATGGGAGAAAAATGGCTGCCGGCATTCCGTGTCGGTGTTGAGGAAAAGGAGGATGTCCCCTGTTGCCAAAGCGGCGGCACGGTTGTTCGCCCGGCCAAAACCCTCATTTTCGCCGTTCAGCATGATCCTGACGGTCGGATAGTCCCGCCGCAGCCTCTCCGGTTCGAATCCCTCGGAGGCGTTGTCGACAACGATGATCTCGAATGAGCGGTCCTGGGTCGAGACCAGCGACCCGATGGCGTTCCGCGTAAGCTGCAGCTCGTTATGTTGAACAAGGATCACGCTGATCATCGCGTCTCCCGGGGAAAAAACTCGAGAGTCCTGAGCCCGACGGCCCGGCAGTAGGCAAGCGAAATCCAGTCGACGAACCTCTGCAGCGTTGTTTCGGCGTTGGTCAACCGCCCTGTCATCCACCCTACGACCTCCTCGTCCCCCACACGCCGGTCCTTCCGGACTGATTCCCGCTTCCGTGCGATCACTCGCGGATGGGAGAGCAGCCAGGCGTACGCTTGGAGAATCCCCGACGGGGAATACCGGCCTGCCAGCGCCCCTGCCGCCTTCGCCGCGATGTTCAGCAGAAGATACGGGGAAATCCTTACAAGGGTCCACGGCGAGAAGAATACCAGGAGGTTCAGGAGCCTGTTTCGCTCCTGGAGCATCGTCACGCGGACCGCAGGGGTGCGCCCTGCGGTGGCTCCTCCCAGATGGTCCACCACGGAGCTGCCCACATGGGCAACGCCGTATCCCATGAATCTTGCACGGAGTGAAAGGTAGACATCTTCCGAATACGCGAAATAGTCCCCGTCGAAAGGCTCACGCAGCAGATCCTTCTTGAAGGCGAGCGAGGCACCCGTGCAATAGAAAATATGCTCCGGCACGTGGTAAGCCCTCATGATATTGTGGCCGAGGAAATTCAAAGATCCGTTCCGCTCGTAGTACTTCTCCGGGATGCCCCTGGTAATGACAAGCGAAGAGACCACCGCCATGCCGGGATCTTCGAGAGCGGCCATGAGCTCACGGAGCCAACCGGGGCGGACGACGGTATCGTTGTTCAGAAGGACGATACGCTGGTGCGAAGCGCACCGGACACCCAGGTTGTTACCTCCGGCAAACCCCAGGTTTGAGCCGGCATCCACGATCCGGACACCGGGAAACCGGCTCCTCGCCCAATCCGTACTCCCGTCAGTTGACCCGTTGTCGACAAGCAGCACCTCGAACTCCCCGTACTCCTGTCCGAGGACCGACCCAAGACACGCCTCCAAAAGATGGCGCCCGTTGTAGTTCAGGACGACAACCGAACAGGGCGCTGAAGGGCTCATGCGGGGACTTCCTTCCATGGATAGGCCTGCTCCACGCGTAATCCCCTCACCAGGTAGTAGCCTATCGCAATGATCGTCGAGGCGGCCGCCCCCCCCGCATACGCAACAGCGGCACCCATAACGCCGGCAGCAGGGATCAGGAGCCAGCAGAGCAGCGCGAGCGCCGCCGCCGAAGCGGCCGCCATGAAGGCAAAGACGATCGACTTGTTCAGAACGTAGAGTGTCCCGATCACCGGATACCCCAGCACTGTGGCCGCCGTTCCTCCGAGCATCATCCTGATCAAGGGAGTGACGTCGGCGTACGACGGCCCGAACAGGACGCGGACGAGCAGGGGAGCGCCCAGTGCCACCAGCACCAATCCACCGCACACCGCGCCGGCCATGAGAAATGCGTTGCGCCTCTTGCGCCTCAGCGCGTCATGCGACAGGACACGTGCGAAATCCGGGAGGAGGACGGTGAGATAGGCGTTGCAGGCCATCAGAATGAGCGAGACGACTTTCATGGCCGCCCCGTAGAGGCCCAGCGCGTGGGCTCCTGCAATTCCTCCCAGCATCATCACGTCGATCCGTCCTCCGAGCGTGTTCAGGATGAAGTAGATGGACAGCCACTTGTTGAACGACAGCATTGATGACCGGAGCGCGGGATCGCGCGCCCGCAGGTCGAACGAACGCACAGGCGAACGCCACCAGTAGATGATCAGGCTTGCCACCGCGGCAGTGCCTTCGACCCAGAGGGTGATCCCGACGGTGAGGCGGATCGCAAGGGCGATGATGGCGATCAATAGCAATGCCTTGAAGGCCGGCGCGACAAGAGAGGCGACGGCCTGCCTCCGAAACTCCTTGAATGCCTGATACACCGGTGGAAAGAACTGGGCCAGTGAGAGGATAACGACCGTGATCAGGGAGTACAGGAAGTAGGTTTCAACCCGCTCGTCCAGCCGCGCCCCAACTGCCGCCAGGATCGGTTTCAGGAGGAGCACCGAAAGAGCCACAACCCCGATGGAAAGCACCCCCTTCGCCTGCGCCGCAAGCCCCGCGACCAGACGAAGCCGCCTGCCATCCCCCAGCGCAAGGCTCTCGGATCCGAATCTCACCACCGAACCGCTGATCCCCAGATCGCAAAGGGATGCAATCATCAGGACGAGCGACATGATGAGCGTATAGACTCCAAACTCATCGACGCCCAGTGCACGCGCCAGGATGGCAGAGGAGAGTGCGCCGAACGCTCCGCCGGCAAGGATTCCTGAGCCGGCCCAGATTGTATCGGCCAGATTGCGCGACCGGAGAAGAGTGACCAGAACTTCCCGGATGTTCTTCATCGTCCTCTCTGGGCCATCACGTTGAGCATATGCCTCACGTGAACCTGCCAGGAATGGTCAAAGGCGACAGCACGCCGCCGCTGGGCGACCGTCGTGCCGCCGGAATTCCCCGCCCGGGGTTGCATCTCCCTGACCATCTCCCCCAAGACCTTGACGAACTCTTCCCCGCCGGCCATCCTCAAGAGCCCCTCCCCGGCAAAGGGTTCCAGTTCGGCGACTTGAGTGGAGAGGACCGGCTTGCCGAGTGCAAAGTACTCGAAGACCTTCACCGGGTTCGTCGTGTCCGCTATGGGTCCCTTCCGGAATGGAATGAGGCACACATCGAACGAGGCGACGAATGCCGGTACCTCCGTGTAGGGGACCCGGCCCGGGAAGAGGACATTCGGCAGCGACCGAAGGGCCGCTGCCCGCTCCGGGTCCACGATCGGTCCGACCAGTACAAACGTGACTTTCGGCAGCGACCTGGCCGCGGCGGCGAGGAGTTCGTAGTCTATCCAGGAGTAGAGCATCCCGATGTAGCCGGCCACCGGACCTGGGACTCCGGTGAGAGCCTGAGGCCGGACGGCCCCCGCAGCCTTCTCTATGAACCATGCAGCGTCAACGCCATTGGGGATCCTGACCAGAGGTCGTGCACCCGCCATAGGACGGATCTGCCCCTCAAGCCGCCTCGCGGTCACGAAGATCGCCGTGCTTCGTTCGACAAGACGCCGCTGGTATGTCACATAGCGGCTCAACTCGGCGAGCCCCGCGTAGAGGGCCAGGTCGTCTATGCAATCGTAATAGACCGGACCGGTGATCTCGTCCCCCGGGAGGGCCTCTCCGTACAGGGGGTGTTCGACGAGCGTCACGGGTTTTTCCCCCGGAGCCGCTCCGGTGTACACTTCCCTGATCAAGAATTCCCTGTACACGGCAGCAGCGAGACGCTCGAAGAACGCCGAGTTCACCCGGTTGGGGGGAATCACCAGGGGCATCGTCGCAAGCTCAACTCCCGGGCGGTCTCCTGGATCGGCTGCAGGATGCGGCATCGAACGACCGGAATCCGCCGGGACCCTTCTGGGCACCGCCGGTTGAGCCACAGACTGCCCGATCCCCCCCGAGTCCCGTCCGGCCATTGAAGAAGGAATCACCGCTTCTGCCGGTGTGCCCCCGCCAGGTCGATAACGTCTTCCGCGTTCATTCTCTCCTCTTCGTGGATGGGCCGCCATCGCTGTCAGGGCCCTTGCATGGTAGAGGAGCGATCGAGCGAGCGCTCCGATGAGACCCCGCCTTCTGCCGTCAAGATACTCTCTGATGCCGGACGGCTCGACGTAGGTGACGCGAAGGGTTTCACGGACAAAGCCTTCCGCCAGCTTCTGCGGGCGCTGGTGCAGAGAGTCGAACGGTATGGGAGCAAGGAAAATGAGGTGCATCAATGCGAGGCGCGCAAGTACGAGTCGAGCGCACGGACAATGCGACCGCTTGATTTTCCGTCACCGTAAGGATTGTGCGCCCGGCTCATGGTGAGATACGTCTTCCGGTTGTGGAGGAGCCGCTCCACCTCCCGGATGATCTTCCTCGTGTCCGTACCTACAAGCCGCACGGTTCCTGCCTTCACCGCCTCGGGCCGCTCCGTGTGGTTACGCATCACCAGGACGGGTTTCCCGAGCGAGGGGGCTTCTTCCTGGACTCCGCCNNCAGGATCGACCGCACGGGCTTTTGCACATTCGGGTTCAGATGGACGGGATAGATGATCTGCACGTCCGGTTCGCGCTCGGCTATCGTCCGGATCGCATGACAGATATCCTCGAATCCCGCGCCGAAATTCTCGCGGCGGTGCCCGGTCACCAGGATGATCCGCTTGCTGAAATCGACTGCCGGGAACTGGCGCGCGTAGGCTGCGTAATGGGGCCTGATCGCAGAGCGCACGTGGAACAGCGCGTCGATGACGGTGTTCCCGGTGACGATGACTCGCCCGGGCTCCACACCCTCGCGGAGGAGATTCCGCTCGGCCTGCCGGGTCGGAGGGAAGTGAAGGTCGGCCAGGTGCGAGGTGAGTACCCGGTTGATCTCCTCCGGGAAAGGACTCCGCTTCTGCCAGGTCCGGAGCCCCGCTTCGACATGGGCGATGGGAATACCCGCGTAGTACGCGGCCAGAGCGGTGGCAAACGACGTCGTCGTGTCCCCCTGGACCACGATCATGGCCGGCCGTTCCTCCGCGAGCACGTCATGCATCCCCTGCAAAACGCGGGAGGTCACATCCTCCAGCGTCTGTCCCTTCCGCATGATGTTCAGGTCGTACTGCACGCGCAGCCTGAAAATGGAGAGAACCTGATCGAGCATTTTCCGGTGTTGCGCCGTCACACACACGTGAGCGACAAAGCGGTCCCGCCGCTGCCGGAGCGCCTGGACAACGGGGGCGAGCTTGATGGCTTCTGGACGGGTCCCGAAAACGACAAGGATTTTGTGACGGAGTGATCGTGGCGGCATTGACGTGGCTGGTTGGTGGTTGAACAGTGGGACCGGCGCAGCTCAGGTGGCGGACTCCGCCTCGGGGCCTCCCGGCTGCTCCAACTTCCTGATGCGAACGAGGCGTACGCGGCGCTGGCTTTTCTTGACGATCCCGAAGGAGAGGCCGTCGTGGACGATCTCCTCATTCAACTCGGGAATCCGGCCGGTCAGCTTCGACAGAAACCCGCTTACGGTCTCGTAATCCTGCGATTCTGGCAGCCCGGCCTGGAATTTCTCGTTGAAATCCCGAATTCCCGTGCGGGCGTTGACAAGGAATGAGCCGTCCGCCGATTGCTCGATGTCCTTCAGGACCTCGTCATACTCGTCATGGATCTCCCCCACAATCTCTTCGAGGATATCCTCCATGGTGATGATCCCTTCCGTCCCGCCGAACTCATCGATGACCACAGCTATGTGGATCCGCCGCGCCTGGAGTTCGCGCATGATCTGGCTGATCTTCTTGGTTTCTGGAACGAAGTACGCCGGACGGATGACGTCGTGAAGAATGATCAGATCGCGGTATTCCAGAATGCCCAGAAGATCCTTCGTGTACACGATCCCGATGATATTGTCGATGGTGCCCCTGTACACCGGCATCCTCGAATATCCTTCCTCCAGGACCACCTTGATCGTCTTGTCCCGGGGCATGTCGACATCGAGGGCCACAATATCCGGCCGGGGAATCATCACCTCCTTGGCGGTCGTATCGGTGAATTCAAAGACACTGGAGATCAGATCGTGTTCGGTCTTGTCGATGACACCCTGCTTCGCCCCCTCCTCCAGCATCAGCTTGAATTCTTCTTCCGAGATCCGGGACTCCGTGAAGGTGGTGCGGTCTTTGAACGGCGCCAGGAGAAAGTTGCTCGCCCACGTGAGGACGAGTGCCGGGACACGGAAGGCGACCGAAAAGAGGCGCAGGGGAGCTGCGATAGCCAGTGACACGTTGACGGGAGAATGCAGGGCGAGCGATTTCGGTACGAGCTCTCCAAGAACGACAACGAGAAATCCGATCACGAGGACGACTGTCCCCAGGGTAAACCAACCGCTGGTGTCCCGAATCCAGGGAATGAGGCTGGACTTGAAGGCGGGCTCAAGGTACTCCACACCGAGCATTCCGGCCAGTCCCGACGCCAGAACAAGCGAAAAGACTACGCCGACATGGACCGTAGCCAGAAAGCGTTCCGGGTCCTGCTGGAAAGCCAGCACGCTTGCAGCCCGCTTATCCCCCTCCTCCGCCAGTTCGCGAATGCGGCTCTTACGGCTCGCCAAGACTCCGACCTCGCTTGCCGAAAAAAAGCCGATAAGCGCGATGAGAAGAAAGATGCCGGTGAGTTCGAGCCAGAAGACGTCCATGGACGAGTGACGTTTCCTTAGCAAAATGAACGGGATTCGCACTAATGTAAGGAAAAGAGGGGCGGAATGCCAACGAACTGCCACGAGCGAACCCGTCCCCGGCCGAATCCTGCATGGCGGGATTCAATGATCCCGTGTTCACTCCGCCGGAACCATTCCCCGGCCGTGGGGACGCAGTCGTTTCATCTTGCCGCCAGGTTCGATGAAGTCCCCCTATCAGGGCTTCATTCGGACCCAGACCTGGTTGGTTCCTCCGACGGATCCCAGGCGGTCATACAGAGTTCCGACGTGATGCTGAATGTGCCGGATATTGTAGAATTGCACCTCCAGCTTGCTGAAAGGAAGCCATGGAAAGCCCGACTCGGCATCAAGTCGAACAGCTCCGATTC
>PMBF01000033.1:0-7093 GCA_003152875.1 Ignavibacteriota bacterium
TGCCGACAGCCTCCTCTCCGGATCGTATCCAGGGAAGGCTGTTTCGCTTTTCGGTCACCACGTTGGACACCAGCGCCGATGCCATGAAGAAGACACTGCCCGATTCGCCAAAGTTTCCCGGCTGCTCACCTGAACATGCCGCCCGGCATACTCCGGAAGCGTCGCGGCCGATTTCTGCACGATCCTTTTCCCTTCGAATTTTTCCACACATTCTCTGGATAGTCCTCATGGTCGCCCCTGCGGCAAGCTCCCTCTCCGCATGGAAGCATGTGAGTATCCCGACAGGCGGCTCGGTAGATGGGATTCTGGTTCATGGTTCGCTCGTGTATGCCGCGGCCTACGGCGGAGTTTACATCTCCGAAGACAGTTGCCGGAGCTGGCATCTGTCATGCGTCGGGCTCACAGACAGTGTCGCAACGGCTTTTGCAGAATTCGGGGATAGGATCTACGTCGGAACACGCAGCCAGGGAGTGTTCGTATCGACTGATAACGGCTCTTCATGGAACCCTTTCGGCATGTCGCGTGCATCGATCACCGCGCTCGCGGCGAGCAGGCAGAACATCTTCGCAGGCACAGAATTCGGGCTTTTCCGGTCGCCTCCCGACAGGCCTTACTGGGTTGAATCAGATTCCGGGTTTTCTACCTTCAACGTGAATAGCATATCGGCTTTCGGCGACACTCTTTTTGTGAGAACCGGCTACGCCGCCAACCTTGTCTCGGCTCTTTACCGCTCGAAAGATGGCGGTCTTGGAATCTGGAAAAAGAAGATCCCCCCCTCTGACATCTACGGCTATGCGGCGACCGACTCAGGCTTTCTGGCTGCTTCGTCCACCGGCATATTCAACACGACCGACGTAGGAGGGACCTGGTCAAGCCTCATCTCCTCTACCTACTACAATTATCCGATGTTCCTGTGTCTTGCAGTCAGGCAGGGAAGGGTGCTAGCCGGGACTGGCTCTGACGGGATCATTGCCTATGCACCACGTGACACCGGCTGGGCTCTCGTGGACACCTGCCTGAGGGATGCGTGGGTGGCATCCATCCAACCTATGGGAGACCTGCTGCTCGCGGTGACACACTGGGGTGTTTTTCGCTCCTCCGACGACGGTGTTCATTGGGAACCGGGCAGTGGGATACTCAACGGTGCCCCCAAAGCCCTCCTTTCCAGAGCCGATACCCTCCTTGCAGCTTCCCCAGGTCTGTCCCTCTCGACAGACGACGGAGAAACCTGGAGCTTAAGGAACAATGGACTCGTTAATCTGGACATCAATAGGCTCGCATTCTCAGGATCCACTCTCCTGGCCGGAACCGGGGACGGGGTTTTCCGCTCAATCGATATCGGCCAGAATTGGAATCGGCCCGAATCAGGCCTGACCTGGGGTTTTATCCATTCCATGGGCGGCTTTGGCCGGAATGCCCTGGCCGCAATGGATCCTAGCACACTGTGGCGCTCCACAGACGAGGGCATGACCTGGCAGCCGACAGGAATCGTCGGGGTGTGGGAAAGTGGATTTGGAGCGTTCCGCGGAAGGATGTATGTGACGTCCACGGGTAACGGCCGCTCGCTCATTGTCAGCTCCGCCGACAGTGGCGCGCACTGGACCACCGTCTCGAGTCCGGCAACGTGGATCAAATGTTTCGGCAGTACCACGCGGAGGCTCTTCATAGGAACGTTCACTGAAGGTCTTTTCTCCACATCCGACGGCGGTGCATCCTGGTCACAGTGCGATCAGATTCTGGCTCGAAACCTCGTCTCGGGGATCATCTCCTTCCGTGACACACTTTTTGTCGCGACCACTGGTGTATTTCAGTCAAACGACGACGGAGCCTCCTGGACAGACATCAGTGAGAACCTTCAGCAAGTTCCGGTTACTTCTGTCGCTGTCTGCGGCAGATATCTCTTCGCTGTCACCGAAAAGAACGGGTTGTGGCGGCGCCCTCTGAACGAACTCATCACTTCTGCCCCTGCAAGGGACAATGCGAGCGTGCCCGGATCGTCAAGCCTCGCGCAGAATTTCCCGAATCCGTTCAATCCAACCACGACTATTGCATATGANNTGGCCAAGTTCGACGGCTCCACGCGTTCCTCGGGGGTCTACATATACAGGATCGAAATCACTCCTCTCACCGTGAGCGGACGCATCTTCAGACAAACCCATGCGATGACCCTTATCAAATGACTGCCGGCTGATGGCCCCCGGCGCAGCGCGCGCAACACCCATCTATCCGGACCTGGCNNATCAAGGCAGGCATCGAAGGAAAGGTTGTGGTGCGACTCCTGGTTGGCAAAGACGGTACGGTCCGGCAGGCGGTGGTCGAACACTCCACTGCCGAGATACTGAATGATGCTGCCTTGGACGCTGCCCGCTTGTTCCGGTTCACCCCGGCGATCATGAATAACGGCCCTGTGACTGTGTGGGTCTTGTTCCCATTCACATTCAGGCTGAGGTGAAGGCCGGAGCTCCCCGCCGGCCCAGTGGGATTACCAACACTGAAGGGGCGGGTGATCTGACAACTCAGAGAGGTCTAAACTTGCCTGCTCGGATCAAACCGACACATTTCGCCAAGCCGGCCGAGTTACGGCGCTGGCTGGAGCGCAATCACGACTCGGCCGACCAGCTCTGGGTCGGGTTCCACAAGAAATCCTCCGGCGTGCCAAGCATCACCTGGCCCGAAGCCGTGGACCAGCTGCTCTGCTTCGGCTGGATCGACGGGGTTCGGAGAAGCATTGACGCCGGCAGCTATACCGTCCGCGTCACGCCCCGCAAGCCCCGCAGCATCTGGAGCGCAGTGAACATCAAGCGGGCGGGGGAACTGGCAAAGCTTGGACTCATGCATGAGGCCGGGCGAAAAGTGTTTGCAAAGAGGGATGTCGAAAAATCGAACCGATACTCCTTCGAGCGTGAGCATGTGNNGAAGCGGCTGGCCACATTGATTGCGGATTCTGATGCTGGTGCGAGGATTGCGCTGCTGCGGCGCGGGAACAAATAGCCGGCGTTCAACACTTCATCCTATCACTCCCTGTGCCGACCAAGAGCGGATCAGAATTGTGGCATCCTTTGGTTCTGTTCTGCCTCATGAGCAACTATGCCTTTTCTTGACTCTGCGGGCCGAATTGGATATATTCGAGATTCAAGGAGCAGATCAAGGGGAGCCACCGCATAGAGGCCCGCACCTCATACATGCCCACGAAGAAAACCAGTCACGCCCTCGCCCGCAAGGCAGATTCCCTCTATCATAAGACAACGCTGAAGAACGGGATCCGTGTCGTTTCCGAATCCCTTCCCTATGTCAGATCGGTTTCGCTCGGCGTGTGGGCGAATGTGGGGTCACGAGACGAGTCGTCGAAACGGAACGGGATAAGCCATTTCCTTGAGCACATGGTGTTCAAGGGGACACGCAGACGGTCCATCCGCGACATCGCTCAGAGCCTTGAGTCCCTCGGCGGATACCTGAACGCCTTCACGACGAAAGAACAGACCTGTTTCTATGCCAGGGTGCTGGATGTCCATGTGCCTGAAGCCCTGGATGTTCTGACGGACCTCGTCCTCAACGCCACTTTCCAGCCCAAGGAGGTTGAGAAAGAGAAACAGGTTGTGATCGAGGAGCTGCGCAACGCGGAGGATGACCCGGAGGACATCATCCACGACTATTTCGAAAAGGCCCTCTTTCCAAGCCACAGTCTGGGCAACCCAATCATCGGCACCGAGGAGAACCTCCGCCACTTCCGTCGCTCCGACCTTCAGGAGCACGTGGCGCAGCACTACCTTCCGGGGAATATCGTCGTGGCCGCGGCGGGCAATATCGACCATCGTTTGCTGGTAAGGCTGGCGGAGAAGAACCTGGGCCGCCTCAAACCGTCGGCTGTTCCACCGCCACGTGCGAACGGTCCGAGGGAAACAGGCAAGCCGGGCAGAATGGAGTATGAAAAGCCGATACAGCAATCGCATGTCTGTCTCGGGACCGTCGGTTTCAGCATAACGCACCCGGACCGATATCCGCTCATGGTGCTCAACGGGCTCCTGGGGGAGGGGATGAGCTCCCGGCTCTACCAGGTGATCCGCGAGCGATACGGATTTGCGTATTCCGTCTATTCCTTCGTCTCGCTCATGAGCGATACCGGGGTCTTCGGTGTCTACATCGGCACGGACCGGAAGAACGTCGCCCGATCCCTGGACCTGGTGCACCATGAACTGGAGACGCTGAGGCACCGTGCCGTGCCATTGGCAGAGATTGACCGGGCGAAATCCCAGATCAAGGGGAACGTCACGCTTGGCCTGGAGAGCATGTCCAACCGGATGATGCGTCTCGGCGGCACGGAACTACAGCTCGGAGAATATATCCCGACAGATGTCATTCTGCGCCAGATCGATAGTGTGACGCCGGAAAGCGTCCGCCGTGTGGCCCACGATCTTTTCGATCTTGGCCGCTTCTCGACAATCGTGGTGAAGCCGGCGTAACAATTTCTTGCGGGGGGATGCCAGGAGCATGCTGTCAAGAGACCAATTGAACCCGAACCTTCTCCGTGCGGAGTACGCCGTGCGTGGTCCGATCGTTCAGCGCGCACAGGAACTGGAGGAGCAGGGCCGCAAAGTCATCTACTGCAACATCGGCAACCCGCAGGCCCTGAAACAGAGGCCGCTCTCCTACATCCGGCAGACGCTGAGCCTGCTCGAATATCCCGAACTCCTGAACCATCCGGACGTGTTACGACTGTATCCCGCCGACATTGTGAAGCGCGCGGCGATGATCCTGGAGCGGCATCCCCACGGGACGGGGGCCTACACACAGAGCACGGGCATCCCTTTCATCAGAGAGGCCGTCGCCGAGTTTATCACACGCAGAGACAGGATACCTGCAGACCGGAACCACATCATCCTGACCGACGGCGCGAGCAAGGGGGCGCAGGCCGTGCTCCTGGCTCTGCTGCGGCACCCGGAAGACGGCGTGATGATTCCCATTCCCCAATACCCGCTGTACAGTGCAAGCCTCGCGCTCTACGGCGGACGCCAGGTGGGATACTTCCTGGACGAGCGGAAGCGCTGGCAGCTCAGCGACGAAATCCTGGAATCGAGCTTCTCGGAGGCTGCAGCCCGTGGGACCAATCCCGTTGCCCTGGTGGTGATCAACCCCGGCAACCCGACGGGCTCGGTCCTCCCGGCTGAGAACGTAGGAAAGATCATCCGGTTTGCGAAGCGTCGCGGCCTCGCACTGCTCGCTGACGAAGTGTATCAGGAAAACGTTTATGCTCAGGGGAAGTCGTTCTTCTCGTTCGCGAGGGCGATGGATGAGATGGGTGAGAGCACCGTACCCCTGTTCAGCATCAACTCCGTCTCGAAGGGTTTCCTCGGTGAGTGCGGCCACCGCGGGGGTTACCTCGAGCTCCGCAACGTCCCTGACGACGTGATGGCGGAGTTTGCGAAACTGCAGAGCATCAGTCTCTGCGCGAACGTCGACGGGCAGATCGCCACCTACCTGATGGCGGCGCCGCCGTCTCCGGGAGACGAGAGTTACGAGACGTTTCTGAAAGAGCGCGACGGCATCCTGAGCGCACTCAAAAGCAAGGCCGAAATCCTCGGAAGGGGCATCGGGCAGATTCCCGGGATGTCCCTCGATGTCCCAGAAGGGGCAATGTATGCGTTTGTCCGGTTCGAGCTTCCGGACGAGCCGGGCGTGGACGCCGCATCGTTTACACCTGAAGAGAAGACGGCGTATGAGGCCGGGCGCGACACCGCCTACTGCCTTGCACTCCTGGAAGAGACCGGCATCTGCGTGGTGCCGGGATCGGGCTTCGGCCAGGAACCGGGAACACTCCATTTCCGAACGACGTTTCTTCCTCCGCAGGATGAGATCGAGCAGCTTGTCGGGGCCCTGAAGGCCTTTCATATACGATATGTCCGTGAACTCACGACTGTACGCGCATGGTGACCATAACCATAGACGGCAAGCAGTACCAGACCGCGCCAGGCAGGACGATTATCGAGGCCGCTCGGGAGAACGCCATCGAGATCCCGCATTTCTGCTGGCATCCGAAGCTTTCGGTCTCCGGCAATTGCCGGATGTGCCTGGTGGAAGTGGAGAAGATGCCAAAGCTCGTGATCGCCTGTTCCACTCAGGTGGCCGACGGCATGGTCGTGCTGACGGCAAACGAGAGGGTCGTCAAGGCCCGCGCTGCCGTGATGGAGTTCCTGCTGATCAACCATCCTCTCGACTGTCCGATCTGCGACGAGGCCGGAGAATGCAAGCTTCAGGACTATGCCTACAAGTTCTCGACCGGTGAGAGCCGGTTCGACGAAGACAAGGTCCACAAACCGAAGCGGGTGGCGCTCGGGCCTCACGTGATGCTCGACGCCGAACGGTGCATCATGTGCTCGCGATGCATCCGGTTCTGTGATGAGATCGCCGGGAAGCCCCAGCTGACCTTCGCGGACCGGGGCGACCACGTGATCCTGACGACCTACCCGGGGGAGCAGCTCGACAACGCATACTCGATGAACACGATCGACATCTGTCCGGTCGGCGCCCTGACCAGCAGGGAATTTCGGTTCAAGGCGCGGGTGTGGGAGATGTCGTCCACCGAAAGTGTGTGCCCGGGATGCGCCCGCGGATGCAACATCCATCTCTGGGTCAGAAACAACGAGATCCTCCGCCAGACCCCCCGGTACAACCCCGACGTCAACGACTACTGGATGTGCGACTATGGCAGGCTGGAAACGCCGAAGCGTGTGAACGGCGAAACGCGCCTGAAGGCCCCGCGGCTCAAGAACGACGAGGCTTCCCGCGAGACGGGATGGGACGAGGCGCTTGCAAGCGTTGCATCGGACCTGAAAGTGTTCCGCAGAAGCGAGATTGCCGTTCTGGGCTCGGGTTTCGCCACGGTCGAGGACAACTACGCGCTCCAGAAATTCGCGCGTGAAGTGCTGGGGACCAAGTACATCGATTTCGTGAGGCACGTCCGGGAAGGGGACGAGGATGCGATCCTCCTCCGGGCCGACAAAGCCCCAAACGCGCGCGGTGCGTATGAGGCCGGGATGAGGCCCCATGATCCCACGTGCGGCCTCGAGAGCATCCTGAGCCACATCAGGCACGGATC
>PMBF01000033.1:7136-9983 GCA_003152875.1 Ignavibacteriota bacterium
TCAACTTCCAGGGACGGATACAGCGCCTGCGTCCCGGCGTCTCGGTCCTGGAACAGGACCGGTCGACCGACGGTTACGCGATGAGCAGGCTGGACCTGTTCGGAACCGTTTTTGACCGCTGGGCGAAGGGTACCAAACGCGATGCGAGGCCTTCGTGGCGCATTGTGGCCGGCCTGGCCTCCGCCATGGGCGTGCGTTTGAAGTACAACATTGCCGAGGAAGTGTTCTCCGAGGCAGCGGGCTCGATCGAGGCATTTAAAGGGATGACGTATCGAAAGCTCGGGAACAGGGGATTGATGCTTGCCCAGACCCGTGTCCAGGCAGACTCCGTCTCCTGAAGTTCCACTCTCCAGACCGGATTGACCATGGAGTTCCTGATCATCTCGCTCATCAAGATCGTTCTGGTGGTGCTGATCATCTTCACCACCGTGGCGAACCTCGTTTTTGCAGAGCGGCGGATCAGCGCGGCAATCCAGAACCGCATAGGGCCGAACCGGGTGGGGCCATGGGGACTGCTGCAGGCCCCTGCAGATGTCCTGAAACTCTTCCTCAAGGAAGACATTGTTCCGGCAAACGCGAACAAATTCGTTCACACGCTCGCCCCGGTGATCTCCATCGGCGTGGCGCTGACCACGTTCGCGGTGATCCCTTTCGGCGACCATATCGTCCTTTTCGGCCGGGACATCAAGCTGATGATCGCCGACGTGAACATCGGCGTCCTGTACATCCTTGCAATGACGTCGCTCGGCGTCTATGGGATCACGCTGAGCGGATGGGCGTCGAACAACAAGTATTCGCTCCTCGGCGGACTCCGCTCCGCAGGCCAGTTGATCAGCTACGAGCTTTCCATGGGGCTCTCCGTGGTCGGGGTGATCATGATTGCCGGGACTTTGCAGCTCGACCGCATCGTCGAGTCGCAGGCCGGGTTCGCGTGGAACGCTCTGCTGACCCCGATCGGTTTCATCACGTTTGTCGTGGCGTCCTTTGCGGAGACCAACCGGCTTCCGTTCGACCTGCCCGAGGCAGAGCCGGAGCTCGTGGGAGGCTACCACACTGAGTACTCGGGGATGAAGTTCGGGGTCTTCTTCCTGGCGGAATACGCGAACATGATCACCTCCAGCGCCCTAATCGTTACGCTGTTTCTCGGTGGATGGCAGGTCCCCTACCTGGACCGGCTGGGACTTCCTGCCATCTGGCTGAGCGTCCTGCAGATCCTCGCCTTTGTGCTGAAGGTCCTCGCGATGCTGTTTTTCTACATCTGGATCCGATGGACCATCCCGAGGTTCCGCTACGACCAGTTGATGCATCTTGGGTGGAAGGTCATGCTGCCGCTTGCATTGTTGAATCTCGTTGTCACGGGCACATGGCTCCTGATCTGGAAATGAGATGGCCGGCAGGGAACCTGAGGCTGGATCTTGCCCTCTTGAGTCTTGTTGGCACAAGCGCGTGGCTGCCGATCCCGAGATGACGAGGCTGGCATGGAATGGAAAACGAAGTGTTTCGCGACGGTGAGTGAGGAATGACGAACCCAGCCACGGAATCGGCGCCGGATGGCGCCCGGGAACCAATCAAGCAGGCGGCAGCTCCAACTGCGGCCGGAAAGCCGGCGGCAACGGGATCCACGCCAACACCGGGAGTTTCGCTGGCGCCCCAGGTGAGGCGGAAAGATCTTACTTTTCTGCAGCGCATCTACATTCCGGAGATCGTGAAGGGGATGGTGCTCACGATCAAGCAGGTCTTCCGGCCGAAGTTTACCCGCCAGTATCCCGAAGAGCGATGGGATCCACCCCCTTCATTCAGAGGGCGGCCGGTTCTTGTGGAAGAGAACGGGGTCGAACGGTGTGTTGCCTGCGGCCTGTGCGCCAGGGTCTGCCCGGCGCTGGCGATAGAAATGCAGGCGGCGGAAACCCCCCTGGAGAAGGAAAGATATCCGGAGCGGTTCGAGATCAACATGCTCCGCTGTATCTTCTGTGGATTCTGCGAGGAAGCCTGTCCTGAAGAAGCCATTGTGATGAGCGACGAATACGAGCTCGTGTTCCGGAACACCGAAGACGCCATCTACGGGAAGGACAAGCTCCTCATGTCCACGGACCGCCTCAAAACCAGACTGGAGTTCCTTAGGAAGGCGCGCTAGCAGGGGGAAGAGGCCCGTCGGGATACGCGGACACTATCACGAAAGCCCAAAACCGCTTTGATGAGCGGTGCTGGGCTTTTTCTTTTGCGCGGACAGTCAAGGCGCCACGACAGCGGAGAGAGCTCAGGGCGAGGTGTCTCCGCGGGGACATGTGCAGCCATGCCAGAGATCCTGCCCGTCCCAGGTGTTCCGGCTTGAATTGTGTCTCTCGCATGCTTTGGCTTGGTCGACGGTTCCTTCGTCGAGGTCATCCACGGATAATCCTGAGTTATCCTTGGTTCGAGATCGTAGATAAGTTGGAGAGTCATCCAGAATGTGGTCACGATGTTCGATGGACTACAAATCTCTTGACATTTGACCCTCTCCTGTAAGCCTCGCTTTCTCATACCGATTTACACCAGCAAAAAGAGAACTCTTTCGATTGCTCCAAACCGTACTGCTCATAGATTGAGCGCCAAGGTAATCTGTTCCTGATCCAGTGTGTGCCAAGCCGACCTTGATCTAGTCAGATGAGGAGATGAGGGGCGCTTCATCTCTAAGTCCTGACCATGAGCGGGACTCTGTCCGCCCATGTAGCGAGGGGCCGGCATGGCAAACCTGTCAAATACTGCCAGTTGTTTGGTTGCGGCTGCGCCGCGTTTGGGAGACGTTGGGAATCCGGGACTCTACCTTCCTACGACGAGCACGTACTTCTTGAAAGAGGATTAACTACT
>PMBF01000068.1:0-6179 GCA_003152875.1 Ignavibacteriota bacterium
GGTCGACCAAGAAGAGCTGAGCTGCAAGAGGTAAGAATCGTTTCCATCCAGAACAAGTTGACGAGAACGGATGGTTCCAGATTCTCACCCGAGACTCGGGTCTTCGCAGCGATTTCTTTAGCCGGAGGAGAGCTCGGAGATCCCGAAGAGAGGTTCAGTATGCAATCTCGTAGACCTGCACCAGGTTAGAAATACCCGAGTGGCCAGTCCCCAGTATGAACTTGCAACCAGGTTTCTACCCGGCTGTGACTGCATTCAATTCGGTGACATGCCGTGAAACGACCACAATAGAAGGACTGTTCTGGTCTACGAGTGTGTACCCGGTTCCGGGCACGGGTCCACTCCATAAGAAAGCCCTCAGGTCCAGTGGATTTGAGGGTTTCTGCTTTTTTGCTTGCCTCATTGCCTTCTGTTGTGCCCTCAGTAGCTAGCCTCTCTCCCCTCCCGTCCTCTCAAGATGTTACTGGAGAACGACCAGTGACCTCGTCTCCACGAACGCCCCCGCCTGCAGACGGTAGAAATACACCCCCGACGACAAGAAGCGTCCATTGAACTTCACCTCGTGGTGGCCCGCCTCGACCTCGCCGTTGACGAGTTCCGCCACCGTCTGTCCGAGCGTGTTGAAGACCGTGAGTGTGACGTGCGAACGGTGCGTCAATGCGTAGCGGATCGTTGTCGTCGGGTTGAAGGGGTTCGGGTAGTTCTGCTCTAGCCCGGCCGTCTCCGGCAGGCCGATGTTCTTTTCTCCCACCGGAACGGCTCCACCACCAAACGTATACAGGATTGTCCCTGAATCCCCTACTGCAAAGCCCCGTTTCTCATCGGCAAAGGCGACCGCCCTCAGACGCCGGGTCGTTGGCACCGCGGCGGACTTCCACGAGTCACCGCCGTCGGTGGAGCGCGCGGTCATCCCATGATCGCCGCACACGACGATGGTGGTTGGCGAGGGAGCCGAGACGCCGAAAAATGTCCCATCCCCTCCCAATCCGGTCGCAATGGATTCCCAGGACGTGTCCGATACGGCCTTCCGCACAATCGCCGGTGCTGCGCGAAGATCGCCCTGCACTCCCACGATGAAACCCGCTCCGCCACCAGCGCAGAATTGCCCGTGACGGGCCTCCGACCCCAGTCCCACAAACGCCTGGAGGATGGTCTCCTTCCACGTTTGAGAGAGAACGTCCGACGACGCACAGATGGAGTGCGGCGTCAACGCGAACATGGGCAGCCCATCAGTATATGCCCCCGTCCACGCGAACAGCGACCGTACCGGCCACTGGCTCACGTGCACCGACGACCAGCTCCGGCCGGTATCCACCGAGCGATGCACCCACCCGGAGTCATCCCCGGCGTAAATGGTGGCAACGCCGACCTGACACACGCTGAGACAGTTCCGTCCCCCCGGAACGTCGTTCCAGAGCCACGTCTTCCCTCCATCCGTCGTTGCGGCAACGCGCCCGAAGTCGCCGGCAACACTGCCGTTCTCTGTTGAGGAGAACGAGACGGCATTCCAGGGATGGAAGAAGAGCGGCGCGAGCGGAATGTTGATCCATGTCTGTCCGGCATCGGTAGTTTTCAGGATCGATCCGTCCCTGCCGACGGCAACGGCGGTCGCAGTATCGAGTACGGCCACGTCTGTCAGATTCGTCGTCGTGCCGCTTTTCTCCTGGACCCACTGAGCATACAGGGGAATGGATGTGGCGAGCGCCACAAGAGTCACGGCAAGCCTGCGTTGCATAAGGCTGTCCCTGTTCAAACGAGTATTGTGGCAGTCATTAGCGGTCCTTCATCAAATGTCAAGATGCAGGCCGAGACGGATGGCCGGGAAAAGCAGCGGCGCCACGTCATGATGCAGGCTCGCGGCGATCCCGACACCCCAGATGATTCCCAGCCCCGGACCCACCACGCCGTCCCTCCCCACGACAGCCTCCAAGCCCACCCCGCCGGGATTGCGCCAGGTGACGGTCCGGTCACGCTGAGGCAGGAGATAGTGGCAATCGACTATCACAGCATTAGCCCAAAGGAATTTGTCCTTGCCGTCCCGGCTGAAATAGTACGCCCACCGGACGCCCAGGCTCAGAGCGGCATCGGGGCCAAAATACCCCGGACCATTCAATATAAAGGCAGAAGTGACGAGACCCATCGCATATTGATCAGAGAGCTGCACGAGGAAGCCCGCGCTGAGAAACTCCAGCGCCCCCATGGTCATGAACACCGACACATGGCGCGTCCGCGACCCGGGGTCCAGAGGCAATTGTGGCATTGGCTGAATTTGGCCAAGGAGATCCTCCGAGAAGAGCATGATCACTGTTAGCAGGACAAAAGCATTGCGTCTCATTTTCACTGTGCAATCTGGACTGGAGGTCCGGCTGAAGCCAGAAGCTCCGCAGTCGGGAATAAAGCAAAAAGCCTCCCCACCATGATATCTGATGGAAAGGCAGTTTTCAAAGGGCGATACACCAATCTACGGCGGGTCTTGCGGAGAAGCAATTACTCTTCATTTCTCATACGTGCCAGGTGTCACTCGCCTGGCGGGACCCCAAAAGCAGATCGATCTACCCGCTACCCGATGCCGGTATTCGCGGCCGGTCAGTCCATCAGTTTGAACATTGGGAAAAACCTCAAAACCGGGGTCAGTGGGCCATTGCGTACACTCGTACCAGCAATGCCCAAATTGAGTTGGAGGGCACTAGTTCATAAATAGAACGAGCAGACCATCCGGCGGAATACCGTCATCTGATTTGCCAAGAACTTGCTTCCGCCACTGTTGATAGCAGGGGCGTAGAATTGCGGGGAGTTGAACGTACACAATGCACCCGATCTTCATGGCCTTCCTGGCTCTCTCTTCATGAAGGAATGTTCGACGCGAAAGAAATCTGCTATTCAGTACGGTGGATGCTCATCCCACACTCCTGAGGCAGCGTCGCAACACACATGTCACCCCTCTCATGGTATCACGGAATCACGGCGGGAACTGTGACATTGCGGTAGTTGAAACAAATGCCCATTTTGGCTTGTGGGTGTTCCCCTTGAGGAAACTGCAGAGCTCTTGAATGTTTCGGCCAGGACGGTCATCCGTGATTGGGAATTTGCTCGCGCCTGGCTCTATCGATTCCTCAATACCAAACGGCCCGCCTGAACGTGGGAGCAGATCGCCTCAAACAGCATTTCGCGGAAGCAATCTCCCTGTCCGGAGAAGAACGTGCGGCGTTGATCGGCGTGCTGCGTTCAGAAGATCCCCATCTCGCCGAGGAACTCCTCTCACTGCTCACGGCCCACGCCAACGCAGGTTCGTTCCTCGCACATGACCTTCGATTTCCTATTGTCCAGTCACAGGACAGAGGCCCTATGAGATGTCTGGAACAAACCGGAAGAGGCGGCCAGGCTCCTGGAAGATGAATGACCAGACTGCGCTCGACAAACCTTACTTGCTTTTTTCGTTCCCTGTTCGTAGTTTCTTGTGTCAGATCATCAATTTCGCGGACGAGTATCGAACCGTTGCCACAGTGCGTTCCGGCCTCTCCTGACCGCCGGATTGTTCGAATTAAACGTCAACTGCAGGCAACAATCATGCGCTCGCCCCTCCGTCGCCGTGCCTTAATTGATACCAGATTAAGCGCCGGCGTTTTTTGTTTCCCCTCCTGCGAGTTGACAATGCGCGGCACTCTGGCCGGCCCCCTGATCGCCCTGCTTTTCCTGACCAGCGGGTGCGACCACAACCCAATGGGAACCGTCGATCAGCGAGGGAATGCCCCATCTGTATCGGCGTTCTCCATCTCTCCGGTTGGAGTCCGTATCGACACCATCCCGGCGGTAAATGGACTCTATCCCTTCAACGCAACCGTCTCCGCCCGGGTCGTGGACGCTGACGGCGCAGGTGACATAGGTACCGTCAAGGCCCAAGCCCTCTCCCCCGCCGGCGATATCGTCGCAGAGGCTGACCTCCACGATGACGGGGTTGCCCCTGATGTCTCGGCCGGCGATGGATTGTTCACCGGCACACTCCACCTGAATTTTGCACGGTCGGATGTGGGCATCTACCGCATTGTGTATTCGGCCTCGGACCGCGAAAGCCTCACGGGGACCAGCGCGATACGGTCATTCTCGGTGATTCATCGTGCATCTCCACCCTGGCTCTATAATCTCTCCGCCCCGGACACGGTTGTTGTCCCCTCCCGTGAAACCCTGAACTTTCGCCTCAGCGTGGCGGTCGGCGATTCGGACGGCCTGGCAGACATCCGAGATGTGACCCTGAGGGTCATCGGGTCTAGCAGCTCCGCATCCGTCCTCCACCTGCTCGACAATGGCAGCACGTCAAGTGCTGATTCCGTGGCCGGAGACGGGATCTACTCGATTGGACTGTCGGTCTCCGACTCCAGCACAATCCGCAAGCGATACACACTGCAGTTTCAGGCCGTGGATAAGGCCGGAGATACAAGCGCAACGCTCTCCCATTTCCTGACGATCCAATAGCGATGAGCCGCCCCCTCTCCTTAAGTGTCGTGGTCCTACTGGCTGCCTGCATCTCCCACGCGGCGATGGGTCAGAATTCCGCCGCAAAATCGCTGCTCCTCACCGGCGCGTCGGCCTCTACGATCCCCACGAACGCAGTCTCCCACCTCTCGGCTGTCCGCGGTATACTCTGGGCGGGCACAAGCCGCAGCCTCGCCCGCAGCTCCGACGGCGGCAGGACATGGCAGGACTTCGGAAGCGTTCCTGCATTTGCACGGCCTTCCATATATGCCCTGGACGTGAAGGGAGACACAATCTGGGTATCCACCGGATATGAAAAAGAAGTGGACAACTCCTCAGTCCCGACAGGCAGCGGCTACGCATTCAGCACAGACGGCGGGCAGACCTGGACCGGCAGACCTCAGCCGCAAGACGCGAAAGATGACAGCGTGGTCATCTACGGCATTAATAGAGTCCACTTCCTCCCCATCGTCGTCCCCGAACAGAGCGTGACTTATGATGTGGCACTCAGCGAGACCGCCGTTTGGGTGGCAAGCTGGGCGAGCGGTATTCGCAAGTCCACCGATCTAGGCCAGACCTGGCAGCGCATCGTTCTTCCCAATGCAACCCGAGCCTCGATTGCCCCGACAGACTCTCTGCCGAACTACAATGTGGACCCGCGGCCCGACGATAACTTCAAGGGATTCTCCGTCGCCACAATAGGCCGCGATACGGTCTGGGCCGGCACGGCCGGCGGCATCAATTTTTCCACGGACGGAGGATCAAGCTGGCGCCACTTCACCACCAATAACGAGGTCTCTCATCTTGCAAGCGACTGGGTGATCGCGATCGGAGTCCAGCGTCTTGCCTCCGGCACCCGGGTATGGACCACAAACTGGCCGGCAACGGGCCCGAACCAGGAATATGCCGTCAGCTACACAGACGATGCAGGGGCATCCTGGCACTCCTTCCTGCAAGGTGTCAAAGCGTATGCTTTCACCTTCCGAGACTCAATCACGTATGTTGCATCCGACGACGGCCTCTACCGCACCTCGGATGGCGGCTCCACATGGCTCCGCTCGGGAACCGTGGCCGATCCCACATCGGGCAACCGGCTTACAACAACCACATTCTTCAGCGTCGCGACCATCGCCGACACAGTTTTTGTTGCAAGCGGAGACGGCCTGGCCCGCACCATCGACAATGCGCTCCACCCCTTCGGGTCCGCCTGGGAGGTTATCCGCGCTTATTCGCCCTCGGTGGCGCGCTCGACGGTATACGCCTACCCAAATCCGTTTTCACCCTTGCAGCAACCGATCCGCATCCACTATACAACCGGCTCAGAGGCGGCTACTGTCACCATCGAACTGTTCGATTTCGGGATGAACCGCGTCCGCACCATTGTCAAGGACGCAACACGCAACGGCGAAAGCGATGATATCTGGGACGGCCGCGACGAATCCGGCCGCATCGTCCCCAACGGCGTCTTCTTCTACCGCGTGATCATTGCAGGCGGAGATCCTGCATGGGGGAAAATCCTTGTCCTTCAATAACATGACCAGAGCCACCCTCATTCCGTTCCTGATCGGGCTGGCATTTCTTGCCACTCCTTCGCAGACGCGCGCCCAGATCGCCGGGCAACCCGGATCGTATTCACGGTTGGGGTTCGGGGCCCGCGGCATAGCCATGGGCAACGCCATGACGGCCGTCGACGACGGGGAAATCGCAGG
>PMBF01000068.1:6205-18563 GCA_003152875.1 Ignavibacteriota bacterium
TTCCCGGCCGGATTCAGCGCAGGGGTGACGTTGAAGCTGCTCTATGCCCATCTCTACACGGACATGACCAGCACCACTGTCGGGCTGGATGCCGGTGTCTTCGTCCCCATCAACAGTTTCCTGCATGCCGCGGTAACCGTCAAGGACATCGGCTCGAAATACAAATGGGACAGCTCCCAGCTGTATGGTCTTGACGGGAAATCATCCGTCGATCCATTCCCAAGACTCTACACACTCGGATTGGCCTGCATACTGCCGGACAGCATCGGCATCGTTTCGGCGGACCTGGAGACAAGCAGCGAGAAAACCCTGAACCTTCGGATTGGGGCCGAATACCCGGTCATCGAGGCATTGACACTCCGTGCCGGCATCGACCGGATTGACCTCAAGGAGAGCGGCTCCGGCATTCGTCCGGCTCTCGGCTTCATGGTTCAGCGGGGAATGGACTCCTGGACCCCCGCCCTGGAGTACACCTATGTCATCGAGCCCTTTACGACATCCGGCATACATCTGATTTCATTGAATGTAATCTTCTGAGCAAACCGCGCGCTCCGGACAAAAGGGTTGAAGCTCACTTTCAGAGGTCAAGAAGTTAATGATCCAATCTTCTTTCGCGCGCTTCGGAAGTCTTCCCATTTCGCAAAGAGAATAGGTCCGTAACCGTAATGATACGTCCAATCGTCTGTTTGACAATCATCTCCATGGCCGGGGCACTGATTGCTTCCGCGCAGGTTGGGAATTCGGGCATGCCTCTATTGAAACTCAGCGTCACCGGACGCTCCCTGGCGATGGGTTATACTTCCGCATTGGAAGATGGACCCGGGGCAATTCAGGGGAACCCGGCTGGAGTGCAATATCCGGCACCATCAAGCGGCACGCGACTTCTTTTCACCCATCAGGAGTGGATCCAGGATGCCCGGACGGAGTTCCTTGGCGCCTCAACGCCGCTCAGCGACAGCCAGACACTCTGCCTCTCACTCCTGACAACAACCGTATCCAACATCGAGATCAGAACGGTTCCAGGGCCAGCTGAAGGGACGTTCACTTCCAGGGATCTTGCCCTCGGGCTCACGTATGCCCAGGAGCTTTCAGAGGAAGTGCGGGCGGGAGTTACGGTGCGGTATCTCTACCAGAAGATCTTTGTGAACGACGCAACGGGCTACAGCTTCGATGCCGGGGTCCGGGTTGGTCTTCCTGTGGAGGGGTTGGATGCGGGAGTCGCAATTTTGAACCTGGGACAGATGACGGTCCTTCAGCAGGAGCGGACCAAGTTACCGGCCATGGCGCGCGGCGGTCTGTCATATCACTACAAACCCATAGACGATATTTCCCTGGCTGTCACGGGGGATCTGGTCCGCATATTCCCTGAGAAGCGGTTCTATGGAGGAGTCGGAGGCGAGGTCTGGTTCCAGCAGGTGGTGGCTCTCCGGCTTGGAAATGAGTTCGGGTCGGATGCCCGCGGCTTTGCGGCCGGGCTCGGAGTAGCCTATGAAATGTTTTCGCTGGATTACGCCTTCGCCAAGTTAAGCCAGGACCTCGGAACTACGCATACCTTCACCCTGGGATTGGTTCTGTAACCCGCTCCATTCTTCTCCAATCTCACCGGTCACCTCAAAAGAAGCATCTTGGTTACGGCTATACTCCTTCCTGCTTCGACACGTACAAGATACACTCCGCTCGCAAGCGAGGACGCATCCCACTGCAACCTGTGGAGGCCCGCAGGCGCCGGGCCATCCATGACCGTAGCGACGGCCTGGCCCAGGATGTTGAAAATCGTCACCCTGACATGCTCAGCCCGGGGCAAGTCGAAATTTATCGATGTCGACGGGTTGAACGGATTGGGATAATTCTGATACAGGATCAATTGTCCGGGCAGCTGTGAACCTTCACCACCCGCAACGTCGCTCAGAATAGGCACAAATTGAATCGTGTCGCGCGAAGTCAATGGCTTGAGAATCTTCAGGAGGTAAGAGTCCCCCGCCCGCGGCTGCACGACATTCGTGACCGACGGGAAAAAGAGGTCCCATGTCAGGACCGGCACCGGGCCTTCTCCAGGTGCAAGGATCACGATTTCGTCATGAGCGCTGATCTGCGAATCCCCGTCTGCGTCAATGAACACCACCGCCGCCTTTTGGTTCTCCGTCACGTTTCGAACCGTGAATTTCATCGGTATTGCCGTGGCATCCAGGTAGGTGCTCGAAGTGTCGACAACATGATCGTACACTGAGATCATGTAGTCAGCAGGATAGGCTACGCCCTTGATGGTCCCGCCGCCGAAGGTTACCACCGGGAGGGTCACCCGAGGCTTGAGTGTACTCGAGCCTTTCAACCACCGAGAGGAGTCCGGACTGTAGACTGGTTGCTGGAATTGCGTAACTTCCAGTCGAAGCCCCTCAAATTCCGGACTCTCGTTGCCGGCACCTCCGATAGGGACATTGGAAAGAAGGAGAGAATCCGATGTGAGGTCGCGGACATCGAATCGTGTTGCCGTCTGGACTGAGTCCCTGAAGGTAACCCGGTAGAGATGCGGACGGACTTGTGAAGCGTTCACGACATGCGGGACGACAGTGCCGTCACCGATCCCGGCAATGTGAAGTATGGCTGACGCTTCCACCGCAGGCCTGGCGTTGGAGATCCTGAGGTCGCTGATCGTCGCCTCGGTCAAGGCCTGCCCATCGGTGCAACGAATTCTGATGCTGGCGGAATTGGAGTTGGGCGAAAGGCGTGAATCCCACATATACTGTTCCATGCCGCTAAGGCCGGAAGCGATATTCTCCCACGAAAGGCCGCCATTGGTGCTTAAGTCGATAGAATACGTAAGCTGATCGCCCTCAGGATCGCTCCCGGACCATTGGAGGTTCGTCAGCCCTGTCACGGTGGCTCCGGGTGCCGGAGAGAGAATCTCCACTGCAGGTCCGCCGTTGCCAGGATTGTCAATGCTGAATGGCGAAGAGAGCTGTGTATACCCATACGCGGAGTCACCGGTAACGGAGAGACGCAAAAGGTACCACGTTCCGTCCGGGACGGAAGTCGTGTTCCATGAAAATGATGGAACCGATGCCGTTCCATCCAGAAGCCTGTTCCAGCTCTTCCCCTTGTCGCGGCTGTAGTCCAGGCGAAGCAGACTTGTTGAGGGGACGCCGGGCATCGACCATTGAACGTTCACAGTCCCGGCAATTCGGTCACCGGGGGCCGGTGTCAGGAGCTGTATCCGTATGTTATCCGTTGTATCTCCCAATGTCTGCCAATGGAGCGGGAGCGTGATGATCATGTGCTCATCGGCATACCACCAGTTGTGAATCGCGCTCGGGGAGAGCGGGACGACGGAGAATTCGTTGGTCAGACCCCGCGAAGTCATGACACTTATCAGTTGGGCCACTGACTCGTAGTTGGTAGTCGACGCAAAATCGGCCCCGGCGCTATGATGCATGAACCTGATGGCTGCGAACTTCTGGATCTGGTCGGGTGGGGCGGCGGTGATTCGGGTCATATCAAACGCCCAGTATGATCCGTCATAGGATCCCGCTGTGCGAAAGGCCAGGGGCTGGAGAGAGACAATGTTCATCACATCGAGCCCGCCGTACGAAAACCCGTCGACTCCCCGGTGCCGCCGCGTGGAGATCGTTCGATATACCGAATCCACGTAAGTGAACATTTCAAGGGCTACCGCATTCAGCTCTCCATCAGTCGCGGGGGCTGACAGTCCCGGCATCACGTAGATCATCTTCCCGACCACGCCGTTTGCGTGAAGTGTATTTACAACGCTCCTGAGATCCCTCCCGGCCCTGCTGCCATCCTGGGTCTGTGTAATCCACTCCCATTCCGAACCGCGTAACAAGTAGACCGAAGGGAAGTGATCCGGCGTCGCGTCGTACCCTGGAGGCAGGTAAACGTAAAACCTGACAGTCCGGTTGAGCATAGTACTGTACAGTGAATCGAGCCTAAGCTGACCCTCCTGCGCGACAGCCGTGAGGAGTCCAAGGAGGCAGGTCAGGAGAAGAAGGAAGGTTTTCATCGGATATGGTCCTCATAAGCAGGGACATTAGGAGCTGACATGCTCAGGGACAAGGTGGAAGAGGATGTGTTAGGAGCACTCGTACCTTGAAGCTCCAGGATAGTATATTGATGATATCAGGAAATGACCTGGAGAAACCCCCTAAGAGGTCTACGCAAACCGCCGCCGTACGAATTCATAGTCCTCAAGAGTATCAACATCAATCAGGATTTCCTCTGCATCGACATGAACGGTGTGAAAACCGATAGCCCGAATGACGTCACGGAAGGACGACTCATCAGGCTCACAGAGAATGCGTGGAATTACGGCTCTTGAGCAGCATACAGGATGCCCATTCCTGCCTTGAAAGGAGGGAATGACGATTTCTGCTTCAATTTCGAGCAAGGCCCTGTAGACGCTGGATGGTACGAGCGGGATGTCACCGGGAATCACGAAGAATCTGTCTCCCTTTAGAAGAGACAGGCCCGCTTTCACAGAGGTGAACATCCCTTTCTGCCATGAGCTGTTTTCAAGGCATTCGACTTTCGGGATGCCCTCGAGCAACGAACGGAGCCTGTCAAATTCATTGCCGCCGACGACGATGATCCGGTCGCAAATCTCCTCCATTCCCTCGATACACCGCACAATCATAGACCGATTGCCGATCAGAAGCGCAGGCTTGAATGTCCCGGCCCGGCTTGACGCCCCTGCGGCCAGAATTACTCCTTCGATGTACGGTTCACCCGCCACCAGAATCCTCTTCTTATCAAAGTCTCAGAAGTGTCCGGTTAAGACATCGTACAATCCGCGTAAGCAGTCACATTGAAGAGAGCTGGGGCAAACTTTCGTCGTACCGATTTCAACTCCATGTTCCATACTTCTCGAAATGTCGATGATGACAATGACCGAGTTACAGTTGTGGCATAATGCTTGTGCAGGGTGTTAAGTGGACAGTACTGTTAAAGCCTCCTGAATGGCGACGCTTCGGAGTGTCAGAAATCCCCTCGACGATCCGACATCGTTGCGGCAGAAGACAAGACACCGCGGCGCGCAGAAATTAATTCGGCGGTGATGCTGATGCCGATTTCCTCCGCAGTCAGTGCACCGATGGCAAGCCCAATCGGCGCGTGGACGTTCCGGAGGAGTTCACTTGGAATCCCGCGCTCGACAAGGTTTTTGAATGTAGAAATGACCTTTCGCCTGCTTCCGATCATGCCGATGTAGCGTGCTGGTGTGCGCACTGCGCACTCGAGAACAATCTCGTCGAACTTGTGCCCGCGCGTCACGATGACAATGGACGTGGACGGCCTGACCTGCAGCCGGCCCCATGCGGTCTCGAATCCGATTGCGAGTGTCTCGTGTGCCTCAGGAAATCTTTGCGGATTCGCATACTCGAGGCGGTCATCCACGATCGTCACCCTGAATCCGGCCATTGCGGCACTGCGCGAAACATACCGGGACACATGACCACCGCCGAAGATGATTAGGTCCTGCAGCCCGATCACCGGCTCGACGATGAACTCCCCGCCGACAAACGGGAGCCGGACGACGGTCTGCAAATCGATCGCATTACGCAACGTCTCATCGAATGAGGCAGGCAACCCGCCTGCAACCTGCCGGAGCGCCTGGATGCCGTCTTCCTCAATTCCTTTCGGCTGCAATGATGGCGACACAAGAACCTTCCCCAGGATGATCTGAGTGGGCCCTATCAAGGTGACGACTGCCGAATCTATTCCGGAATCGCGCTGCGACAACAGAGTTGCATAGACAGCAATATGCTCAGTCGACAGCCGTTCGATCAGAATGTCTATGGTGCCGCCACAGAGCATGCCGCTCTCAATATCGTCCTCGGTCAATGTGAAGCGACGGACGAGGGATCTTGCGTCTGTAGGAAAAAGCCGGCGCGCCTCTTCCTGGATATCCGCTTCGACGCATCCCCCGCCGACAGTCCCGATCGGGATTGCCGCATGCTCTTTTATCAGCATCTTTGCGCCGGCAGGGACCGGAGTCGACCCTTTGCTCCCGATGATTGTTGCCACCATCAACCGGTCATTCGCACGCAGCCCAACGAGTATTTCTTCGTAGATATCCATCAGGTAGTCAGGAGAGCGATCTGCTCCTTCATTCCTGGAAGGTAAACAGGCAGGTGAATAGTCCAAACATGAAGAATAGTCCGAACATTAGCGTCCAAGTAAGCTCGCGCTCATACTATGTGCCACGACGCTGACTGACAAACGGCGTAGTCTCCAATGCGCGGCAGGGAGAGGGTGAAATCGTTTACGGTCAAGATACCGCCGATGAGCCAACGGTTAAAAGACCAACAGCCATGAGCTCCGCGCTTGGTTGGACAGCGTTGTAGTGCGAAGAAAGTGCGCGGGCACCGCTTGCACTGCAGCGGTTCCTCCCTACGGCATGATTTGCGCGCCAGTATTGCCGCGTTGTCATTCAGACGGTCCCGGGCCCGTCTTGGGTTTTGGGGATGTTCCGGCCTCTCCGCGAATCCGCACCACTGCCCGCTCATAAGCAAGCGCGGGCCCCCAGTATCCACGATGTTTCAGCCATTGGATGAAGCGGTGCATGTCAAACGCACGAACCGCCGAGAAGAGCACGAACCCAACGGCCGCCGCCCGAACGATGATCCAGAGGGCTGACTCGAGAGGGGATCCTGTTGCGATGGTGATACCGACCACAATGAGGACTGGCATCCAGAACAGAGGCCGGAGAATGTCTTTCACTCCTCTGCGCATCGCGCCCGACGCGCTGGCCGGCTTCGGGTCGAGTATAACTCCCTTCGGGGTCTTGAACACCGCGTCGTGCAGACGGGCCGGCATCTTTTCCCGGCGCTTCCAGGCCAGCACGGTCAACCCACTTGTCACCGCTCCGCACACCAACGACCATCCGAATACCAGCGCCAGGAAACCCAGGCTCCCCACGGAGAGCTGCTTCGCAATCCACTGAATCGCTGAATCATAAGCGCGAATGACGTTACTGCCGACGAAGAGGTACTGAAGTGCAACTCCCTGAATCGCCGACCAGACCCCGATCAGGAAACCACCCATTGCCGCTCCCACAATGTTCCAGCCCGCCAGAGTTATCGATCCACCGAAGAGCAATCCCTGCAACGTGATCGCCAGCATCGGACGCAAACGATCCCCCGTTGGAGATAGAGCTTTGAGTGAAGCGGCGATGAAGGCCACCCAGACAACACGCCGCCGGTGTCCCAGTCCGTGCGCCGCATAGGTCATGATGGCCGATTGCGTGCTCGCCATGAAGAGCCCGCGCAATGGCATTCGGACTCCATGAAGAATCGCACCGACGGAGGCTTCAAAGCCTCCCGCACCTCCGCCGTACAAGCCGATGCGCATCCAGTCTGAATGCGCGACACACGCTTGCCGCAGGGACTCCCAGGCGCCGGGAGAGTCGACATCGATCAGGACATCGAATTGGGTCCCGAGCCTGGTTTGAATCGCCCCCTCTAGACCCTTCCGCACGGCAACTGCAAGGACCTCCGGCTTCGCGCCCAAAATCCGCGACCAGAGAGAAACATGTCCGCCGCCATCCGCCTCGACCGGGCCAAACTCATCGATAATCATAAGCGAAGGCGCTTTCCCCCTCTCCAGCCCATCAGCCCAGAGGTTGAGCGTCGATGCCGCTGTCTCATCGAATCTGTATGGCGGATGCAGGGATTCATCACGGACAGCATACGAGAATCGTTTGCCGCCGTTCAACATTTCGAGATCATAACGTGGAGCTCCCGCCGCCCCCGGGGCCCGCACACCGGCGATCGCGAGAAATCCCTCTACCTGCCTTCCCTGGGTCTGCCACCAATTAGCAAGTTTTTGCAGGAGAGCTGTCTTGCCGGACCCGACGTTGCCGAGAACACCGATGGTAAGCATGCGAGGATAACCTGGGCTGGAGGACATTGCCAGGATGGTCCTGGGGCGTCCCTCGGATAAGAAAGCCATACTGACGAACAAAATCAAACTTTCCGGCCATGACCTGGTAATTCTGACTCCGCAAATCTGACCCTGCAAGTCTGACTCCACAAGCCTAACCCTACAGGTTTGATCCCCGAGACTGACCCGTCAAATCTGACTCTGCAAGACTGATCCTGTAGATCTGATTCCAAGAATCTGGCCCTGCATTCATACCCCCGTGAATCTGAGCCCGCGAGGCTCCCCTTCAGCTCCGCCCTCCACCCCGCCATCTTCTGCCGGGGTATTCCTCTTCAGCGGCATTCTTCCTTAGGGGTATTCTTCGTTAGCTCCGCCCTCCATCCCACCATCTTCTGCCGGGGCATTCTTCTTCATCGACAATCTCCCTCCGTTTGATTTTAGGCTGACTCTCATCTATCTTACCCCAGAACTGCAGGATGTTCCTGGCGAGAGAACCCAGGCTGTATTCGATGTCATCTTGTCAAGGAGATGATCATGGAAGAGAAAGTCCAGTTCAAACTCAACGGCAAAGAAACGGCGGTGACCGTTGACAGTGATCGGATGCTCTTATGGGTGTTGCGGACAGATCTCGGACTGACAGGTACCAAGTACGGATGCGGAATAAGCCAGTGCGGAGCCTGCACCGTTCTCGTCAACAACGAGGCGGTCCGGTCGTGTATGACACCTGTCAAGGACGTCAGGGACAAGGATGTGGTTACCATCGAGGGACTGGATGGCAACGGCAAACTTCACCCCCTGCAGAAGGCGTTCATGGAGTCCGATGCCCTCCAGTGCGGATACTGCACGCCGGGAATGATCATGAACGCCTACGCACTTCTCCGCAAGAACCCCCACCCTTCTCCCGCCGACATTGTCCTCGAGATGGAAGGCAACCTGTGCCGTTGCGGGGCTCACAAACGCATCATTCAGGCAATCCAGAAGGCGGCCGTGGAAATCGGAGGAGGATCCTGACATGGAAGAGAACCTGGAATTGGAGCCTGCAGAGCCGATCACCGGCCTGCGTATGAACAGACGGGATTTTCTCAAGTCGACAGGAAGCGGCATCTTTCTCTATTTCACAATCGGAGACTTGCCGTTTCTTCAGGAAGAAGTTCAGGGTCCACGAAGGCGGCCCAGCCTCCCGACCGACTTCAATGCCTTTCTGAAGATCGGAGAGGACGGACGAGTTTCATGCTATACCGGAAAGATCGAGATGGGACAGGGTCCGATCACCTCTCTGGCTCAGGAGCTGGCCGAAGAGCTCGATGTTCCGCTCGACGCCGTCGAAATGGTCATGGGAGATACCGACCTTTGCCCGTGGGACATGGGGACGTTCGGCTCGATGACGACGCGCATCTTTGGACCCGCGCTCCGAAACGCCGGTGCCCAGGCAAGGCAGGTCTTGTTGGAATTGGCTTCTGAGAATCTCAACGTCCCTGTTTCGAATCTGACAGCTGAAAAAGGAGTAGTGTTCGACAGAACGAGCAATATGCGGCGGGTTTCCTATGGCCAGCTCACGAAGGGGAAGAGGATCGAACGCCATCTCACAAAGCCGGCCGTTACCAAGAAGCCGTCGGAGTTCAAGGTCATTGGGAAGCCGACGCTCCGAAGAGATGCGAAGGCGAAAGTGACCGGGAGTGCGAAATATTCGGGAGACATCCAGCTTCCCGGGATGGTATACGCAAGACTGCTTCGGCCTCCCGCCCATGGCGCGAAACTCCTGGACGTCGACCTCTCCGAGGCGAAAAAGGTGGAGGGCGTCCAGATTATCCATGAAGGCGATTTCATTGCCGTGCTGCACAAGTATCCGGATGTCGCTGAGATGGCGCTGTCGAAAATCAAGGCAAAATTCGACAAACCCGCATCCGGCATCAACGACTCTACGATCTTCGACCATTTGCTCAAAGTAGCCCCCGAAGGCCGGGTGGTAGCCAGCGGAGGCGATCTTAAGGAAGGAAAACGCGCAGCGACCTTCATCGTAAAAGAAACCTATCTCGACGGCTACAAAGCACACGCGCCGATGGAACCGCATACCGCCGTGGTGAACATTGAAGGAGGCAAAGCGACAGTTTGGGCATCGACCCAAACGCCGTTCGGAGCGAAAGATGAAGTCGCTAAGGAGCTTGGCATCAAACCGGAGAATGTCAGGGTGATACCACCGTTTGTTGGGGGCGGATTTGGTGGAAAGTCGGCGAACCTTCAGGTGATTGAAGCCGCCCGGTGTGCGAAACTCACGGGTAAACCCGTTCAAGTGGCCTGGTCCAGAAGAGAGGAGTTCTTCTACGATACATTCCGGCCGGCTGCAGTGATAAAGATAGAATCAGGCACGACAGAGGGAGGGAAGATCAGTTTCTGGGAATATCACGTCTACTTCGCCGGTGAACGCGGGTCCGCCCAATTTTACGACATCCCTCACCACAGCACCCTCGCGCACAATTCAAGCTGGGTCGGAGCTCAGGGTTCTCACCCGTTCGCCACCGGACCCTGGCGTGCACCGGGTAACAATACGAACACGTTTGCCCGGGAATGCCACATTGACGTGATGGCGGCAAAAGCGGGTATCGATCCCTTAGAATTCCGGCGCCGAAACCTTGCGGATCAGAAGATGAACCTCGTCCTGCAGGCCGCCGCGGACAAATTCGGATGGAAACCGGCAAAGGCACCCAGCGGAAGGGGATACGGTGTGGCCTGTGGGATCGACGCGGGAACGTACGTGGCTGCCATCGCTGAAGTGGAGGTCGACAAGTCCACGGGCGGGGTGAAGGTCAAGAGAGTCGTCTGTGCGCAGGATATGGGTCTCGTGATCAATCCGGAAGGAGCCACCATCCAGATGGAAGGCTGCATCACGATGGGTCTTGGCTATGCCCTGAGAGAGGACATCCGATTCAAAGACGGAGAGATCCTGGACCTCAACTTCGACACATATGAAATCCCGAGGTTCTCCTGGGTGCCGCAGATAGAGACCGTGATCCTGGACCGCAAGGATGATGCGCCCCAGGGCGGCGGCGAGCCCGCGATCGTGGTGATGGGAGCAGTCATTGGAAATGCCATCTATGATGCCGTCGGCGTACGACTGAATCGCATGCCAATGAGCCCTGAGAGAATCAAGGAAGCTCTGAAAAGGGGGTAGGAGCCTGGTGTGACGGGTCGTTCGGGGAGTCCATCCTATATATCACATCAATTCGCAATCGAGCGTTGGTCAAAAACGCCATGATCCGCTGGGGAAGGTGAGATGCCATGAGGCGGCCGCAAGTATAATAACCGCCACATCAAGAGCAGCGCCGATGGCGAGCCCGGTCCATTTGCCGTTGCCTGGTTCAAGGCGATTCACTGCTGTGATATCATCGATCGAAACAGCGGATAAACCGGATTTGCTCCGTAAGATAATGCCGGGTTTGAGCGTGAGGGAGGTGGCGAACGGAACACCTCCGCCAACCGTATTAACGAGCGTTTCACCCGTTACCAAGGTTCGCCCCAGACTATCAAAGACTCCTCGAACGCAATCCAGTTTTATCCCTACCAGCTGTTCTTGAGGATGTGAGAAGATCCGGATGACACCTGGATCGAACCCCGCAAAGCTTCCGCCATACATCTTCTCCCCCTGGGGAGTTCTCACGGCGACCCGAACGCTTTCACCAAACGCGGGCATCCAGGTGATATCACGGTGAGGTTCAAGTCTCCATTGCTCAAATGCGTGTGGATACTCACTCATGGAATACACTGTATCTCGGACTTGACCTCTGGCCTCATACGTCCCATTGATTTCGGTGAGATCCTTCCTGATGATGCGAAGTTTCTCCCCAGCCGTCAAGCTGTCAAGCTGGCCCGGGATCATCAGCGGTGCTCCGGGGATTCCTTGATCAGCAGCGGCGCCTATGCCAAACCCGATGAGGCTGCAGCCCGGGAAGGCAAGGCTGCAGAAGAGGAATATGAATACAACGTGAGGAACAAGGTTTGTCTTGTGCATGGGCAGCTCCGTTTCTACGCCTGTACCTGCGGACGGTAAATCTGCCTCCACGGTGGGATGTTGCAGCTGGAGCAATACTGCAAAAGGCCGGACGAATCAGTATCACAAAACTGTCAATAAATGGCTTGGACGGTGTAGCCCGAGTTGGAAATCTGCCCAAACCTGATTCAAATCATAATTCCCCATCGCCATTAAACCTCCTGTCCGGGTTCAGGGTCCAATAACGATGGCCGGATACGGCACTATCCCATTGCTTTCCCGAATTGTTGGCCGGTCAAAAACATCTTCCGAAAGGGCTCACATGCGTAGACTCCTCATCTGTCTCGTTGCATTGGCGCTTCTGTCTCAGTTCGCTTCCGCCCAGGGTTCGGGGTACAAGGTATTGGAGAAAGTGAAACTCGGCGGAGAAGGAGGTTGGGATTACCTGACCGCTGACCCGAGGACGGGGTACCTGTTCATCTC
>PMBF01000008.1 GCA_003152875.1 Ignavibacteriota bacterium
GCCGCCTGATAGGTCTCCAGCTGCATGTTCGGGATGATCTGGACGTTCTTGACCGGCTTATAGGCGAGCCCGGCAATGATGTAGTTCCGCGCATCGCCCTTCACCGTTCCGTCGGTATTCGGGTCGAAGAAGTCAAAGCGGGCGACCGCCGACCATTCCGGAGTGAAGTTGTAGTAGCCGAACACGGAGAAGCCCAGCGTGCTCAGGCTCTTGAGTGTGGTGGAACCCGCGGGAATGAATGCGTTGGACACCGACTGTATGAACCCCTCGGCGCCGACGCTGAACGTTGTGTCCTTCTTGTAACCGAGAAACGCCGCGCCGATCATCGTGTTGTTGCCCACCGTTGCCTTGGGAACGGTCGCGCTTGCCGGATCGTTGACGTCCGGGGCGCCCTTGAGCTGTCCATACAGCGTGAATTGGATTTCCTTTGTGGGCTTCACATGGAACAGGAACGAGTAGCGTTTGTACTTGTCCGAATATGCGGTGGTGCCGTTCGGTACGTTGCCGCTGCCGCTGTTTGACACCATGACCCAGTAGTTGAACACGCCGGGTTCGTCGAACTTGCCTTTCAGCGCAACTCCCAACTCGCGCGAGGGGACGATCCCACGGAGATCCATAATGGTCTTGTCCAGAGCCCGGTAGCCCCAGGCGGCTTCGGAGATTTCGTACGCTGCGGTGGGTTGAATACCAAACCAGAAATCGTTCCCCTTGAAGATATCTTTCCACCGCAGGTAGGCGTCTTTCACGAAGACGCTGAGCTTCCCGCTGACCAGATTATCACCCGTCCCGCTGGCCAGAGCCTGGTCGGCTTCGAGCCGGAACCTGGTGGTGAATTTGTCGGAGATG
Organism: Ignavibacteriota bacterium; assembly: GCA_003152875.1. Lineage (GTDB taxonomy): Bacteria > Bacteroidota > Ignavibacteria > UBA10030 > UBA6906 > Fen-1262. Next base: position 847 of record PMBF01000008.1, read on the forward strand.
TCGTTGTCATACGTGAAATAGATCCGGCGGAACTGGAATGCCTGCAGATCCTTCTGTCCCCCAACCGCAGAATTCGGGATAGATGTGCGGTTGTTGACGGTGTCGCGGGCGACATTATAAAAGTAGTCGCCGAACATGAGTCCCGAGAACTTCCCCTGAGCTGATCCGGCCGCATGGCCGAAGATCGTCAGGAGCAACAAAGCGATGGCAAGACGCTTCATGGACATTCCCTAAATGTAGTGATTGAAGGTTGGTGAGAAGGAGTTCACAAGTACCACTGCACCGGTTGCCGGCGCTATTCCTCAGAGAGGTATTTGACCCGGCACCAATATACATCTGGATCGTTACTTGAATGTTATCCGCGTATTACCAAATTGTTACCCGGTCCTGTGAGAATGGCGAGGCCCCGACCGGCAGGGGTCAGGAGTCTGCCGATGGGGCCTCTATCCGCCCACAAAGAGGGTGTGGGGGATCTCTTCATGAGTCTTGTGTCTAAATAAAAAAGTGCATTCCTGAAAGAGTGGGAGATGGGCCCGTGGATTTCCACTCTAACCCGTGACCGCCATCGCAACAATCCCGGCCATGCTTCCGAGCAGAGCTCCGGCGATGACATCGGATGGGTAGTGAACCCCCAGGTACACCCGTGAAAGGCCGATAGCCATGGCAACGAGCATCAAGGGTATAAAGAGGAAGGGAATGCTCGTCCCGGCAATCACGGTCATAACGAAGGCGGCGGCAGTGTGACCCGACGGGAACGAAAACTCGTCCGGCGGAGCCATCTGCATCGTGACACCGGGAAGCGTGACGAACGGCCTCCTGCGGGAGACTGACCGCTTTGCCAGGAAGTAGACCGACAACTCGACGGCGTAGCCGGCCAGGAACCGCCGGAAAAGGCCCGGTGCCCCGAATGCCGACAGGCCGGTTCCCAGCACAGTCCATGCGGCACCGTTGCCAAAGCGGCTCAGGATCTTCATCACACGGTCAAGCAATTCCCGGCGCCGGCCGCACACCCAGAGCGTCGCGGCTTCATCCCACCGGAGGATTCGGTCCAGCATCCCGGAGCTCTCCTTCATGGTACCACACAAGATAGCACGGGAACGTTACGCGATTGTGACCGGGATGTTACCCTACTGTTATCACGCAGGAAGACCAATGTGCGGGTGTCCACAGTTGGTCCTGGCATCAAAGGTCTCGAGTCACACGCCAGGAGCTCGCAACCGGCAAAGAGTCAATGGGGTCTACCCCGGTGGAGAGGGGTGCGAATGGCCGGAAAAGGTTCGAGAAACAGAAAGAGAAGGCCCCGCAGCGTGCAAAAGAGGACGAGACACACGGAGCGGAAACCGAAGAGAAACCGAAGGCGAGGTGAACGGATTGGGAAATGGAAACCGGAAAGTGAGAGGCTGTGATGGTTGACGAAGCGGGTGATGGAAACCGGGGATCGATCAGTTTGAAATGAATACTGGGGTGTGTCTGGAGTGCTTGCGAGGGCGCTCAGCCGAATGTGTCGCCGTCCCGGAGGGGATAGCCCCTGAGGAATTCCGCTGTGGTCATGCGCTTCCGTCCTTCAAGCTGGAGCTCCGTGAGCCTCAGCCGTCCGCCGGCGCATTGCACAAGCAGTGATTCCCCTTCGATGCTCACCGTACCTGACATCCCCCGCTGCTCCTGATCGTGCACATTGCTGCAGAAGAGCTTCACCACCCTGCCGTCGTGCATTGTCCACGCCGCGGGATGGGGGGAGAGTCCCCGGATAAGATTGCGCACCCGGTCCGGAGGCCGGTCCCACACCACCCGGCAATCCTCCTTGCGGATCTTCGGTGCACCGGTCGCCAGCGCGGGATCCTGGGGAGATGTGTTCGCGCTGCCCTGCTCGATGCGGCGCACCGTTTCCACGACCAGATCCGCACCGAGGCAGGAAAGGCGATCATGAAGGGAACCCGCATCGTCCTCGGGAGAAATCGGGGTCTTTGCCTGGAGGATCATCGTGCCGGTATCCACACGCTCTTCGAGGAAAAACGTCGTCGCACCCGTTTCGGTGTCGCCATTGATGATCGCCCAGTTGATGGGCGCAGCTCCCCGGTACCGCGGCAGCAGGGATGCGTGAAGGTTGAACGAGCCCAGGCGCGGGATGCTGAACACTGGAGGGGGGAGGATCCGGAAGGCTACGACGACAATCAGGTCAGGGGCAATGTCCCGCAGCGCGGCGGCGAAGGCGGGTTCGGTGAGCGATTCGGGCTGCAGGACGGGGAGACCGCGCTTCAGGGCAGCACTCTTGACCGGTGTCGGGCTCACCTCGCGCCCCCGCCCGCGCGGCTTATCGGCGCCGGTCACAACCGCGGCAACCTGCGAGTCCGACCGGAGAAGAGCTTCGAGGCTGGGCACGGCGAACTCGGGAGTGCCCATGAACACAATGCGGGGAGGGATCATGCGAGAACCCGATAGGCCCGGAGGTCATTGATCGATTCCTGTCCGGGGCGCAGCATCCATCAGACCCGGCTCTCCCGGGGAATGCGTGCATTCAGACGGGTGCCCCCGTCATCACTCACTCGGCGGCCCCTTGGGCACGGCGGGGTCGGCGGGGACGTAGATGGCGCCGACGACAGGGTAATCCACTTCCATATCTCCGTTCTTCAGCCTGTTGAGGCGGCCGTTGAGGAGCTTGCGTTTCAACGGCCCAAGATGGTCGAAGAAGAGAACCCCGTTGAGATGGTCGATCTCATGCATGCACACGCGTGCCAGAAGGCCCGAGGCCGTCAGTTCCTGCTGCCGGAATTCGAGGTCGAGGAATCGGACAGTGATCGTTTCCGCCCGATCGACCTCGTCCCTGATGTCGGGCAGGCTCAGGCACCCCTCCTCCATCGTCACTTCGCCTTCCTGCCGGACGACCTCCGGGTTGAGGAGGACCAGGGGCTTCGTGTCCTTCCATTCTTCGGTGACGGAAAGGTCGACGACCACAATCCTCTGAAGGGATCCGACCTGATTGGCTGCAAGGCCGATGCCGTTGGCGCTGTGCATCGTTTCAAACATGTCTTCCGTGAGCTTCGTGAGGGCGCCGTCGATGCCGCGAACAGGTTTCGCCCTGCGACGTAGGACAGGCTGGTCATACACGTAGATGGGCAAGATGGGCACTGATTCTTTCTCCCTGGCGGTCAGTCGACGATGCGCCTGGCCCCGATGTAGCGCTTCCTGAAATATGTGCTTTCGAGCGACGAGAGGGTCACTCCGTCCCGTATGCTGGCATGGGCAAACAGGCCGTTCTCGAGATAGATGCCGACGTGGGACGGGCGGCGGCCGGTCGTATTGAAAAACACCAGGTCACCGAACTGCAGTCTCCCATGCACCGTCGTGCCCTTACGGAACTGCTCACGGGTGGAACGGGGGAGGGTGCAGCTGGCGGCAGTCGAGAAGATCAGGGCCGTGAACCCCGAGCAGTCGATCCCTTGTTTCGATATTCCGCCGTACCGGTACGGCACGCCCAGAAATGAGACGATGTCGAGCAGCACACGGTCGCGGCTGAGTCCGGCTGGCGTATCGTCGGGAATTTCGCCGGTCCGGGCGCGTGCCAGGCTGTCGGCGATTTTGCCAACGTCCACCCTCCGGTCGTCCTCCGCCTCCGCTTCGGCATTGACGGTTGCTGACGCCATGGCATCGTCTTCCGCGGCCTCGGCCGACTCCGTCTCCGCAGGATGCGCCCGGAACCTGGGTGCGGTCGACGAACAGGCAGCAAGCATCAGCACACTGGAGCAGGCCGCAGCGAGGGCCGCCATCCTGACCTGCCGGACGGTGAACATCCGGCGGCCTCCCTGCCCTGGAACGGAAAGGCCCCCGCGAGGGGGCCTCCGGAATGCCGGGGTTCGCATCAACCCAGGTAGGCCCGCAACTGTTTGCTGCGTGAGGCGTGGCGCAGACGTCTGATCGCCTTCTCCTTGATCTGGCGGACCCGTTCACGGGTCAGCTTGAACCGCTCGCCGATCTCCTCGAGCGTCAGGGAATGCTCCCGCCCGAGGCCGAAATACAGTCTGATCACTTCGGCTTCACGCTCGCTCAACGTCGAGAGTGCGCGCTCCACTTCCTTGCTGAGAGATTCCTTCATCAGTTCGGAATCCGGCGCAGGCTGGCGCTCGTCCTGGATCACGTCCAGCAGCCGGTTGTCCTCTCCCTGCGCAAACGGCGCATCCATCGAAAGGTGCCGGCCAGAGATCTTCAGCGTGTCCGAGACCTCGAACAACGACATGTCGAGCTCTTCCGCGAGCTCGCTGGCGCTCGGCTCCCTCTCGAACTCCTGTTCGAGCGAGCTGAATGCCTTCCCGATCTTGTTCAGGGCGCCGACCCGGTTCAGCGGAAGCCTGACTATCCGTGACTGCTCGGCTAGAGCCTGGAGAATGGACTGCCGGATCCACCATACGGCATAGGAGATGAACTTAAACCCGCGTGTCTCATCGAACCGCTTGGCCGCCTTGATCAGGCCGAGATTTCCCTCGTTGATAAGGTCGCCAAGGGAAAGGCCCTGGTTCTGATACTGCTTCGCCACGCTGACCACGAACCGGAGGTTCGCCTTGGTAAGCTTTTCGAGGGCGCGCTGATCTCCCTTCTTGATCCGGCGCGCGAGCTCAATCTCCTCTTCCGATTTAAGCAGATCAACTTTGCCGATTTCCTGCAGATACTTATCGAGGGACTGGCTCTCCCGATTGGTATACTGCTTGGTAATCTTCACCATCCATCACCTCAACGTGGGTCGATCGACTCTCTTCTTGGCTCTGTGAGGCCTGAGACCGTTGGTCCACTCCCCCTTTCGGGGGAGTGGACCGGCGATTCACAAGCGTGTGCTAAACCTGGCCCGGGACGATACTTCCCGTCTTGCCATTGCCCCGGCTCCGCTCCTCGGTGGTCCCCCCACCGTTTCTTCGCGGTTCTTCACTGGTTTTTTCCCGTCCTGCTTGGTTTTGCCGCGGGCCGCCAGGATTTGCCCGGAAATACCATGGTTATCGGTGTCCCCCTCGGTTGCCCATGATTTGCTATAAAGATATACGTATCCAGGCCGTGAAAGATTCCGGGGCAGGCCAGCAAACTACGAATAGACCTGTTTTTCGTTACATTTACAGACCTGGACTCGGCGCTCATTGAACTTCCAGCTTGTCCCCGTTGAGGAGCGTTCGGAAGAAATCAGCTTGATAGGCTGGAACATCGTCCCGCACACGGGACACTTTGCTCCCTTCATCAGAGAAGCTTTTGTCGCTTTGTCCGCAAAGGATTGCTGTTTTGCCATGACCTGTGTTTCCTTCTCATGTATCGTTATGTGATGCTGTCGAATCCAAAAGGGGTCACATTAGTGGACACGCACGAGGTTCCCCCCGTGTTCCATCGCCTTTACCAGGACCTTGTCGCTTCCCGTCGCCAGCTCTTCGGTAAGCATGCCGTCCATGAGTCCGCAGATGCCGATGCTCACGGTGACCGACAGGGAGCGGGAGCCGGCGGTGATCACCTGTCCCGCTATCTGTTTCCGCATCTTCTCGGCCCAGAGATAGGCATCGCTTGCCGTGGTATGGATCAGCAGGAGCCCAAGGCGGTTCTCACTCTGGCGGCCCATGGCATCATAGGACCTGATGTTTGTGCGGAGCGTCCGCGCCACGCCCGCAAGGATGGCGTCGACTCCCTCCGCTCCATATCGTTGACCGTGCTCGTCAATGGCATCGACCGCAATGGACACCAGGGTCAGCTCGCTGCCGAAATCGGTTGCGCGCTGCACCTCCTCGTCCAGCCTCCGCTGGAAATGTTTCGGGGTCAGGGCGCCCGTCAGCGAATCCACCGGCATATGTTCCCGGGTCATGTCGTTCATGTAGATCACCTCGAGCATCGCCGCGGCATTCTGCACCAGACGGTAGATGGTCTCGATCTCGCTCCCCCGGTAATTGGCCGTGGTCCGGCTTTCCAGGGTCAGGGCTCCGTAGCACCGGTTGAACGAGCTGATCGGGACACAGAGGAACGACCCTGACGATGCATGAGGTTCGGAGGGATGGAAACGCATGGTCTCCGAGGCTGACAGGTCGTCGACGGCCTTGACCGCATTATTCCGTATCACTTCACCGACGACGCTTCCCTGGGGGTCAACCGCGAGGTGAGGCTCGACATACGGGAGGCTCCCCTTGTTGACTGCCCGCTGAACGACCCAGCCGCTGCTCTCTTCATCATACATGACGATCGTGAGGGATTCCCAGGTGGCGAGCCGGTTCGCTTCGTCCGTCAGACAGCCCAGCACGGCATCCTCCGTCGGTGATGAGCCGATTCTGTCCTGCATCCGCCTCAACGAAGCCAGCAGTTCCGAATCCAACAGGAGATCGTACTTGTCGGTGTAGCTCTTGATCAGGGACGACACCAGTTTCGTAAACCGGCCCAGCAGCGCAAGGGTTTCATTCCCGAATTGATCCTCCACCTTGCTGTCGGCAACAATCATCCCCACCGGCGCGATATCGTGCGCAGGGCTCATAAAAAAAACCGGGACACCGAAGGCCGACTGCACACCCGCGGGGCCTTCATAGTAGCGCAGGACCTCCTGCTCCGAGGCGGCATTGATGCGCCCGATCACCTGGGGTTTGCCCGTCGTCGCGACCTGACTTACAAGATCCTGGTCGATGGCGAACCTGGTCCCCGACATGAAGCACGTGCTCTCCGTTGCCATTGCCTCGAGCACGACCTGCTGTTTCTCCCTGTTCACCCAGAAGAAGGCCACAGTGTGGGCGAACAGCACGTCCTTGATGACCAGCAGCACTTTGTCAAGCAGGGAGTGGAACTCGCTCCGCGGCTCGACGTCCGTGTATGCGGTATCGGTATCGAGATCAAAGAAATCCGGTATTTCCATGGCACGCATCGTCTCCGGCTTCACCGTCATCGTCACGGGCTTGGCAGTTTTGGTCGACGGCACAACCTTTCCCTCCTCTTCGAGTTCCCTCACGAAATAGTTGCTTCCTGTCGCCTGGAAATCGTCAAAGAGAAGCGTCTTCATGGAAGGATCGGGGAATTGTTGATGAGAGTCACCTCGCGACTCGGCATCGCCTTCACCGGGTGGACTGTTGTCACGGCCGCGTCCGGCAAAGAACACGTACACGATGGAGGCCATGAACATCAGAATGCCGACCGCTTCGCCAGGAGTGGAGCCTGCGACGAAACCGCCAACAAGAGCGAGACTGCCTGCCGCGATCGCGGCGGACCCCCTGGACCCTGCACGCTGCAGAGTTCTTATCAGTGTTATTGTGCCGGCATTGCTCATGACCCACCTGAAGCGGGAAGGTAACTTCAAAATCGCCAAAAATCTACGAAATAACAGAGGGAATGTCAAGGAACCTGGCTTATGATCCGGGCTACCGCATTGTCCATCAATGATAGAGGCGGTAACACCTTGACCGCTGCTTGAACCTCGCAATGCCTGAGGCCCAGGCATCAACAACGCTCTTGATGCTCACACATCCTTCGACCGCCTTCCCCACACTGGTTGAACCTGCAAGCCTAGCCAGGGACGAGGTCCGAAGCTGGAAGCGCGAGGGACATTGCTCGCGCATGGCGCGAAGAAGCCGTATTCCGGTCTCCAACGGCCTGTAGTGGCCGGCTGCGGTGACTTCCAGGCGCACTCCCCGGCACACTTCGTTCCTGAATTTGGATGCCTGCGGAGTGAACGAAGCCCGGGTCCAGCGCACGCCGGGAGCCTCAAGGGCCGTCAGGGCTCCCGCAAGCGAGTCCGGGTCGAGAAACGGCGCTCCCACCAGCTCGAAGGGATGGTCCGTCCCCCGTCCCTCAGAAATATTCGTGGCCTCTACAAAGCACGTCGCCGGATAAGCCAAGGCTGCCTCTGGCGAGGGGATGTTGGGAGATGGCGGGATCCAGGGAAGCCCGGTATCCCGCCAGGACATCCAGCGCCGCCAGCCTTCCATGCCGACCACGATGAGATCTACTCGCCGGCCCCCCGCCATCCAGCCTTCACCGTTGACCATCCGGGCCAGCTCCCCCGAGGTCAGCCCGTAGACGGCAGGGATGGGGAGCATACCCACGAAAGACTCAAGAGAGTCTTCCATCAGGGGTCCGTCGACCAGGAGTCCGCCGAGCGGATCGGGACGGTCAAGGACGATAAACGGAAGACCCGCCTCTGCCGCAGCCTCCATGCAGAGAACCATAGTGCTGATATAGCTGTAGAAGCGCGCACCNNACCGTCTCACCCGCCTCTCCGGTACCCCGGATACCGTGTTCAGGCCCGAACAGGGCTGTCACCGGGATCCCGAGAGCTCGAAGCGTATCGACAAGAGGAACTCCGTTGGAGAGCCTCCCCGTCAGGTTTGTGATGAGGCCGATCCTTTTCCCCGCCAGAAGGTCCAGTCTTTTCTCCACCAGGACATCCGCGCCCGTGTGCACCTGGCACAGGCAGAGGGCCGGAAGGAAGAGAAGAGGGATCCATATTCCCCGTTGGCGTTTCCTCATTGGACGGCGGAGGCTGTCCGACATCACTGCCCGCGGAGAGCCGGACCCGCGATGCACCAGGCCGCGATGCTCATGCCGTCCCACAGCGACCCATCGGCGATACGCCTGTCGATCTCCTCCGGAGTGATTTTCAACAGCTCGAACTCCTCGGTCTCATCGGGCGTTCCGCCGGTGAACGTCAGACCTCGCGCAACGTAGACGCGGCAGAATTCATCGGTAACGCCGTTGTACGGATTGAATGTTCCTGCGAGCTCGACCTTTGCAGCCTCATAGCCGGTTTCCTCCCGCAGCTCATGAGCCGCGGTCTCGTCGTACGTCGAGCCGTCCTTCACGCTTCCGCACGGGAACTCCACGCTGTCGCGTTCGGCGAGGTACCTATACTGGTTCACCAGGAGGATGCGTCCGTCCGCCAGCACGGGGATCACCATCGAAGAACCGTTGGTGTGGACGAAGTGATACTCCCCTTGGTTTCCGTTCGGGAGCCGGAAGGTATCGAGCCTGTATATCCACCAGGGGTTTCTGATCCGTTCGGACCGCGTGAGGCGGATCCAGGGTGTGGGCGGCATGAATCGCTTCTCCAGTTCTCGGAGACGTCAGGTATCGGCAGGTGGTTCGGAGCCTGTCCAACAACGACTGCCCGCTCTCCGGTCAGCGGCCTTCCACGACTTCTTTTTCGGCGAAGAAGTAGGCGATCTCGATCCCGCCGTTCTCCGGGGAATCGGATCCGTGAACGATGTTCTCTCCCTTGCTGGCGGCGAAGTCCTTCCGGATTGTGCCTGGGGCGGCATCGCGCGGGTCAGTCGCGCCGATGAGGGCGCGGAAGTCGGCTACGGCGTTTTCCTTCTCCAGAGCGATTGGGACGCAGGGACCCGAGCTCATGAATGCGACGAGATCGTTGAAGAACGGGCGCTCCTGGTGGACCGCATAGAATCCACCGGCGGTCTCTCTCGTGAGCCTCACCATTTTCAGCGAGAGGATGCGGAACCCTGCCGCTTCAATGCGGCCGAGCACCTTTCCCATCAGGTTGCGTTTGACACAATCGGGCTTGAGAATTGCGAGGGTTCGCTCTGGCACCGTAGTGTCCTCCCTGTATGCTGTTGGATGTGTACCGCCGGGAAATAACTCCGATGAAGGGCTTCATCGGGCTGCGCCGGGACTCACCGGGCCCGTCCGGTTGTTCGTCAGGAGCGCCCCTTGCGCCGGACGGGGGCTTTCACGGGGTTGCGGGCCGTCGTTTGCTTGAGCCGCGAGCCCTGGTTGCGCGACGCTTTCCGTTTCACCCGGAGTTTCAGAACCCGTTCCATCGTCTCGCCAAGAAGGGCGGGATCTTCCGCGACATGGATTCCAGCAGCCCGCATGGCCGCCATTTTCTCGTGTGCCGTCCCCTTCCCTCCCGAGATGATCGCACCGGCATGGCCCATNNCGCCGTCCCGGCGGCGCCGTGCGGCCGGCGATGAAGCCCACCACCGGCTTCTTGACGTGCTTCCGGACGAACGTGGCGGCTTCCTCTTCCGCGGTGCCCCCGATTTCGCCGATCATGATGATCCCATCGGTGCCGGGGTCATCGTTGAACAGCTTGAGCGCATCGACGAACCTCGTGCCGATGACGGGGTCGCCCCCGATTCCGATGCATGTGGATTGCCCGATTCCCCGTTCGGTGAGCTGCCAGACCGCCTCATAGGTGAGCGTTCCGCTGCGCGAGACTACACCGACCCGGCCCGCCTTGTGGATGAAGCCCGGCATGATGCCGACCTTGCATGCGCCGGGAGTGATGATGCCGGGACAATTCGGACCGATCAGCCGGGTGCCCCGGGCCTGAATGAACTCGAGGGCGCGCAGCATGTCCTTCGTGGGGATCCCCTCCGTGATGCACACCACGAGTCCGACGCCTGCGTCGGAGGCCTCCATGATGGCGTCTGCGGCAAATGCGGCGGGGACAAAGATTACCGAGGTGTCCGCCCCGCTCGAGGCTACCGCATCGGCAACCGTATTGAAGACGGGAACGGGCCTCGGGAAGGGATCCTTGTCGTTGCCGGCGTACGCAGCCCCCCCCTTGCCCGGCGTCACGCCCGCAACGACATTCGTTCCGTATTCCAGCATCTGCCGCGTGTGAAAAGTCCCTTCTCCCCCCGTGATCCCCTGCACCAGGACGCGCGTCTTTTTATCGACAAGGATGCTCATGGGTGGTTTGGCCAGTGTCAGGATTCTAGGAAGTCGGCGATCTTCAGGATGGTGGCCTCGTCGAACTGTCTGCCGATGAACTGTGCGCCGATGGGGAGCCCCCTGTCATCCGAGCCTGCCGGGACGCTGATCGCCGGAACGCCCGCCAGATTGGCGGAAACCGTGTAGACGTCGGAAAGATACATTTCGAGCGGATCGTCCGCCTTCTCGCCGCGGGCGAATGCCGTCGTCGGGGCGGTGGGCATGCACACGCAGTCCACACGCCGGAACGCATTCAGGAAATCTTCCTGGATGAGGCGGCGGACTTTCTGCGCCTTGAGGTAGTATGCATCGTAATAGCCGGCGGAGAGGACATATGTGCCGAGCATGATGCGCCGCTTCGTCTCTGCGCCGAAGCCCTCGCTGCGTGACCGGACGTAGTTCTCCGTGAGATCACGCGCGCCGGAGGAGCGGTAGCCGTACCGCGCCCCGTCGAACCGTGCAAGGTTGGACGAAGCCTCGGCGGTCATGAGAATGTAGTAGGTCGAGATGACAAACTCCGAGCAGGGCAGGGAGACCTCTTCCACCACGGCGCCGCCCTCGCGGAGGCGGTCCAACACCCGCTCGAGCGCTGTGCGGACCTGTGCGTTGAGCCCGTCGATGAACGCCTCGCGGGGAACGCCGATCCTCAGGCCGCGGATATTCCTGTCAAGGGCCGCAAGGTAATCGGGCACAGGCATCCGTGCCGACGTCGAATCGTTTTCGTCGTGGCCGGCAATCACCTGCAGCACGCGCGCCGCATCGGAGGCGGCGTTGGCAAATGGTCCAATCTGATCGAACGATGAGGAGAGCGCCACGAGGCCATACCGCGAGACGCGGCCGTATGTCGGCTTGAGCCCCACGATTCCGCAGAACGAGGCCGGCTGCCGGATCGAGCCCCCCGTATCACTCCCCAGCGCCGTGTGGGCCATCCCTGCTGCCACTGCGACGGCTGACCCGCCGCTTGAACCGCCCGGCACGCGCGACTCGTCGACAGGGTTGAGGACCGGCCCGTAGGCGGAGTTCTCGGTGGACGAGCCCATGGCAAACTCGTCCATATTCGTTTTGCCGATGATCACAGCGTCTTCCGCTTCAAGCCGCCGGACGACCGTCGCGTCGAAGAGCGAAACGAAATTCTTCAGGATTTTCGACGCGCACGTCACGCGCTCGTTCTTCACGCACAGGACGTCCTTGACGGCAATCACCATGCCGGCCAGGCGACCGGCCGTGCCGCCGGCGAGCTTCCTGTCGACGGCGCAGGCCCGCCCAAGGGCCTGCTCGGGAAACACGGCCAGGAACGCATTGAGCCGCTTCCCCTTCTCAATGGTCTCGAGGTACTGCCGTGTGATGCCCTCGCAGGTCGCCTCTCCCGCCTCCAGGGCAGCGCGGGTTTCGTGAAACGCGGTGTGTCGCTTCAAGGAAGGAATGGCTATTGCATCTTCGTGATATTCTCGATGTCCTTCTGCACGCCGTTCATCGCTTTCTTGATCTCCCTGAGTCCCTTGCCGATGTTCTTGCCGATCTCCGGCAACTTCTTGGGACCGAAGAACAGGAACACCACGAACATGATGACCAGGAGCTCTCCGCCGCCGACGTTCTCAAACATACCGACCTCTCCTTTTCTAGCCCTGCCGCCGGGACGAATCCCGGGGCTCGATGCGCTTCGGTTCCTCCTGCTTCGGTGCTTCCTCTTCGGAGTCCTGCTCGATGTCCTTTGCCGCCTTGCGGAACTCGCGGATACCCTTGCCCAGGCCCTGTGCCAGCTCGGGAATCTTCTTCGAACCGAAGAAGACCAGTATGATCAACAGGATCACCAGCAGTTCCGGAACTCCCAGGTTACCCATTCGCTATCTCCTTCCGCGCCCGGCGGATGTTAGTGAATCCCCCGCAAGCCCTGCCGGTTCCCCGGTAGCACGGGAGAGGAACTCCTCAAGTAAGGAACGAAACACGCTCTGGCCGTCGGTCCACCCCAGCGCCGGATCCGAGGCCCTCTCGGGGTGAGGCATCATCCCCAGCACGTTTCCCGCTTCGTTGATGATCCCGGCGATATTCTCGATCGACCCGTTGGGATTCGCTTCCGCCGTCACGGCTCCTTCCGCGTCACAATACCTGAAGACGATCTGCTCACGGTCCTCAAGGCGTTTCAGTGTCTCGGGATCCGTGAAGTAGTTTCCGTCGCCGTGGGCAATGGGAATAGTGAGGACCTCCCCAGGCCGGCATGCGCGCGTAAAGCGCGTGGCCGCGTTCTCGACGCGGACATGGACATGCCTGCAGACGAAGCGCAGCGTCGCATTGCGCAACAGGACCCCCGGCAGAAGGCCGCTTTCAAGGAGAACCTGGAAGCCGTTGCAGATGCCCAGCACAGGCCCTCCCTGAGCCGCGAAACGAGTCACCGAGGACATGACCGGCGAGAAGCGCGCAATGGCGCCGCACCGGAGATAGTCACCGTAGGAGAATCCCCCGGGAAGGATCACCACGTCGACGTCCTGGAGGTCCGATTCCTTATGCCAGAGGAAGACCGCGTCCTGGTGCAGGACTTTCTTGCAGGCGTAATACGCGTCGTGATCGCCGTTCGAGCCCGGGAACACCACAATGCCGAATTTCACCCCTCCGCTCATGAGGCCGTCTCACATCTTTTCGAGTTCGTAGGTGAAGTCTTCCATCACCGGATTTGCCAGGAGCCTGCGGCAGACTTCCTCCGTGGCCGCCCGTGCCTCGTCTTCAGTGGTTCCGTCCACCATCAACTCGATGAATTTCCCCATCCGCACGCTGCGAACGGCTGTGACCCCGAGCGCCTGGATGGCATGGCCGACAGCCTTGCCCTGAGGATCGAGGATGGAAGGACGAAGCGTTACGCGGATTCTCGAACGATACACGGGTCAGACTTCTCCGGAGTGTTTACGGTTCGGCTCGAGTCGGCTCGATGATCTCGTCGTCATACTTCCCGTGCGCCCTCGCGGCAAGTCTCCTGAGGCCGGTCACTACATGACGCACCACCCCGAAACTGATGAAGAGCACGAATAGTGGGAAGATCGCGCCGCCTGCCGTCATCACCGCGGCAGCGGCGGCCGCAAGCAACAGGATATACTTCCACGGGTACTTTCTCAGCGCCTTCCTGGAGGGCCGGGGGAGCGTTTCATACCGGACCTTGCTCACCATGAGAAGCGACAACCCGACGATCATCCAGGGGAGCACGCGGGCGGCCGACGGCTCAAGCCCGATCCCCTCCCGGTAGAAATCCAGAACAAACGAGACCACGGTGATCGCGCATGCAGGGATCGGGAGACCGGTGAAATACTCCTTATCAAACCCCACGAGCTGGACGTTGAACCGTGCAAGACGGAGCCCGCCCAGGATCATCAGCATAGAGCTGATCAGGATATAGATCCCGTGAGGCTCGTGCCAGAATTGCGCCATGAGCTGATACACGATGAAAGCCGGCGCAGCCCCGAACGAGATGACATCCGACAGCGAATCGATTTCCACGCCGAACTGCGACGCGGACTTCGTGATCCGCGCCATCACGCCGTCCAGCGAATCGAATCCCGCGGCCAGGACGATGAACCAGCATGCAGGAGTGAATTCCATCCTGCTTGCATGGATGATCGCCATGAACCCGCAGAACATATTCAGGACTGTAAAGAGACTCGGAACGACGGCTCGGGTAATTCTCATGGACGTATCCGATGAACCCTGGTCCGCTTCACCCTAGAGCACCACCGCAAGCACGGTTTCACCCGCCACAGTCTTGTCACCCACATGGACATTTACGGTCGCCTTCCCGGCAATGAGGACATCCACGCGCGAACCGAATCTGATCATGCCGAACCGCTCTCCCGCCTTTGCCTGATCTCCCTCCTTCACTTCCGCAACGATTCGCCGCGCAATGAACCCGGCGATCTGCTTGAACAATACTTTGGTCCGGCCGTTTTCGATGCCGATATGGGTCCGCTCGTTTCGCGACGAGGCCTTTTCCTCAAAAGCGACCAGGAATTCTCCCGGGATGTGACGGAAGTACCGGACCGTGCCTGAGATCGGAAAGCGGTTGACGTGCACGTCGAGCGGAGACATGAATATGCTCACGAGCTGGGCCGGGCCCTTCAGGTATTCGTTCTCCTCGATCTGCCTGACCACGACCACTTCCCCGTCGGCCGGAGCGATGATCAGGTTGTCTCCCGCCGGTGTCACTCGCTCCGGATCCCGGAAGAACCATGCCGTGAACAGGAGCGCGAGGAATGCGGCCGCGGGAATGCCCAGCCGAAGGGGCTTCCATCCCACAAAAAAGAATGCGGCCGCCGAGACCGCAACGGCGATCACCACGGCCGCTAGAATGACATCGTACCCGTACCGCGTGAACAATAACGCGTGGCTCCGCACCAATGGTGAGACTGGATTTCAACAACGCAAAATACGAAAGCAAGCGCTGAAAGTCAACGCGGCTTCCCCCAGCTTCATTTCACCCCG
>PMBF01000069.1 GCA_003152875.1 Ignavibacteriota bacterium
CGCCGGGACTCCACCGGGTACGTCCGGTCGCTGATCACCGACACCACCTGGGTCGTCGATAAGGATTCCACCGCGCGCCTGAAGGAGTTCACCTATCAACGCTACGACTCCGTCCAGGTCCAGCTCTTCCCCGACCGGACACACCCCCTCTTCGGCACGGTCCGTTCTTCGCTCTTCCGCCGCGATCTGGCCCTCGACAGCCTTGGCACCACGCTGACTGCCAGGGAGACCGTCGGCGGGGTGGACATCCACGAGCCGGTGAGCATTCCCCTGAGCCGGTACATCGCCGAGAGGAGGAAATTTGAGCTGCGCAAGCTGTTTGCCGACGAGGCCCGGAGGCCGAAGGCGCTTGTCGCACGGAACGACCTTGGCGAGCTGCTCAGCAGCATCACCAAGATCCAGATACCGCTGCCGCCGAATCCCATCTTCAGCATCTTCGGCAAGAACGTCATCAACCTGAATATCAGCGGCGCGGTCGACATCAAGGCGGGGTTCCGTAGCACCAAGTCCGATCAGACGACCATCTCGTCGCTCGACCAGACCCGGAACGAGCCCGACTTCAGCCAGGAAGTCCAGGTGAACGTGAACGGGATGATCGGCGACAAGCTGAACATCATGGCCGACTGGAATACCCAGCGCCAGTTCGAATACGAGAACCAGCTCAAGATCAAGTACACGGGATACGACGACGAGATCGTGCAGAGCGTCGAAGCGGGGAACGTCTCGCTTTCCACGCCGTCGTCCTTCATCGGGAGCAGCCAGGCCCTGTTCGGCATCAAGGCCAAATTCCAGCTGGGGCCCCTCACGCTCACGACACTGGCGTCCCAGAAGAAGGGTCAAATCAAGGAGGTGGACGTTTCGGGCGGAGCCAAGGAGCAGACGTTCGAGATGCGCGCCTTCGAGTACGCGACGAACCACTACTTCGTCGATACCACCAACTACAAGAGATACTACGAGTCCTACTACCAGACGGAACCGCCGACCGTCACCGGCGACATGCAGCAGACACAGATCGTGGAGGAGGAGGTCTGGGTGCAACGGCAGGGGGGGATACCCGATCCGAACGAGCGTCAGGGGATCGCCTTCATCACTCTTCCCCAGCGGGGGATCGGCTACGACTCCACGAGACGCTACGCAGCCGACATCCCCGGCTCGATCGAGACGGCTCCGTTCATCCGGCTCGACCGCACCCAGTACGAGATGGACGGCGACGGCTATCTGGGCGTGCTATCGCTGAACGTGAACGTGGGGGACCAGCAGGTCGTGGGTCTCGCCTACCGCACCGCGCAGCAGGGGGTGCAGGTCGGCGAATTTGCGCGCGACTTCCCGGACACCACGGCAGGCAAGAAGCTGATCCTGAAGATGGTAAAACCCCGGAACCTGCTCTCCAACGGCCGCTCATACCCCCTTGCCTGGGAGCTGCTCCTGAAGAACATCTATCCTATCACCGGCATCGGGCGCAACCTGAAGAAGGAAGGGTTTTCCCTCGACATCTTCCGCCAGGTCCCCGGCGCGGAGGATCAGAACGTCGTCCTGAATGTCCCGCTGCTGCAGCTCCTCGGGCTGGACAAGTACACGGGGGACGAGGCGACGAGCCAGAGCCCGGACGGCAAGTTCGATTTCCGCCCGGCCCGCACGATCAGCCAGGCGAGGGCGGAGATCATCTTCCCCTGGCTCCGTCCCTTCGACACCGGCATCCTCAAATCCCTGGCCGCAAAAGGGACGGCCCTGACCGATACCTCGTATCTGTACAAGGAGGTCTACGACACCACGACCACCTTTGCCCAGCAAAGCCTGCGGAACCGATACGTCATCAGGGGGAAGGCGACGGGCGAAGCCTCATCGCGCTATTCCCTCGGTTTCAATGTCGTGGAGGGAAGTGTGCAGGTCCTGCTCAACGGGACCGCGATGGTCAATAATGTCGATTACACGGTGGACTATATCCTGGGCGAAGTCGTGATCAAGAGCGATCGAGCCCTGGTCCCCGGCGCCAACCTCCAGATCAAATTTGAGCAGAACGACCTCTTCCAGCTCGCCTCCAAGACGCTGCTGGGAGCCCGCGGCGATCTCGCCCTTGGCCAGAACACCAACTTCGGGTTCACGATCATGAACCTGAACCAGCAGACGCTCTCGGACAAGGTGAGGCTGGGGGAGGAACCGAGCAACAACACGATCATGGGGGTCGACGGCGCGACACAGTTCAACCTGCCGATCCTGACCCGCGCCCTGGATGCGCTGCCCCTCCTGCAGACCCACGAGCCTTCGCAACTCAAGGTGAGCGGCGAGGCAGCGTACATGATTCCCAACGCCAATACCAGCACGAGCACGATCGCGAGCGACAACGGGGAGGCTATTGCGTACATCGACGATTTCGAGGGTGCCCGGCGCACGATCCCGATCGGCATCGAGTTCTCCGCCTGGACACAGGCCAGCCCCCTGGCGGGCAACTACTTCTTCCCCGGTCTCCAGGACACCGCCGAAATGAACTCGAAGGCGAAGTTGATCTGGTTCAACAGGCTGCCGACCAATGTGAAGCTCACCGACCTTTACCCGCAAAAGGCGGTCGGCACCAACCCGGCAAACAACCAGGCCACCGTTCTTGACCTGCAGTATTTCCCGAAAGTCCGGGGCCAATTCAACTACAGCATCGATCTCGAGCACACGCTTACCCCGCGGCAGAACTGGAACGGCATCATGAAGACGCTCTCCGTGTCTGCCATCAACCTCCTGAAGGAGAACGTCAACTTCATCGAACTCTGGATGAAGATCGACAAGGCGCCGCTCGACGGTTCGGGCAAGATGATTATCGATATGGGGGCGGTCTCGGAGCGGGCTCTTCCCAACGGCCCCAACGCCCGCGGCAGCGCGCCCAACTCCGAGGACCTGGTGCTCGGGTCCTATCCGAACGGCACGCTGAACCCCGGAGAGGACGTGGGGCTCGACATGCGCTCCGACGATCAGGAGCGGATCGACCATGCGGACCTGATCGCCGCCCGCAGGACCGTGGAGCCGAACCTGGCCTCCGATCCCAGCGGGGACGACTACTACTTCAACTCCCAGTACAACTATACCGCTTCGGAGGACTTCTCGCACATCAACGGGACGGAGGGCAACGGGACCATCCAGGGCGGCAACATCCCCAACACGGAGGACCTGAACGGCAACGGCCAGTGCGACCAGACCAACGCCTACTTCGAATATGAGATCCCGCTGGACACAACCGTGGCGAGAAACCCGTTCGTCACGGGAGGCGGCAATCCCATTCCGGGTCAGGAGAACGGGCCCCGATGGTACCAGTTCCGGATCCCGATCCGCGACACCGCCCGCACAGTCGGCACGCCGACGGCGGAGAATATCGAGTACATCCGCGTGGCGTTCGTGAATGCGACCGATACGATCCTGGTCCGGGTGGCGGATTTCAACCTGGTGGGCAACCAGTGGCAGAAGGTCCAGAGGACGCTCAACGACAGCTCCTTCGACGTCGGGGTGGTCAACATCGAGGAGAACTGGCCGGCATACCAGAGTCCTCCGGGGGTCATCCGCGAGCGCGACAAGACGCAGCCAGACCAGAACGTTCAGGCGAACGAGCAGTCGCTGGCATTCTTCCTCACCGGCCTCGCCGACGGGCGGCAGGCGGAAGCGGCGCGCTTCTTCACCTTCAAGGCGCTCGATCTCTTCAACTACAAGACCATGAAGATGTTCGTCCACGGAGACGACAAGCTGAAATACGTGGACCCTTCCAACTATGACGCGGAGATCTACTACAGGTTCGGGCTGGACAGCCTGAATTACTATGAGTACCGTGCCCCCATCCGGCCGGGCTGGGACCCGCTGAACGATGTCGTGATCACACTGGCCGACGTCACAGCCCTGAAGCAGACGCGGGATTCCGTGAACCTGCCTTCAAAACCCCAGCCCGTGACCGGAGGACCGCCGGGGGCGACCTACAGGGTCCTGGGCAACCCGTCGCTGACCCAGGTGGTCTACCTGGCCATCGGCGTGCAGAACCCGGTTGGCAAGGGATCTTCTGCCCCGATTTTCGGCCAGGTCTGGGTGAACGAGCTTAGGCTCATCTCGGTGGACAATTCGCGCGGGTGGGCATACCGGATGGACACCCAGCTCAAGCTTGCCGACCTGGGCGCGGTCGCATTCAACTACCAGAGGGTCGACCCGAATTTCCACACGCTCGAGCAGCGTTTCGGATCGCGCCAGCTCAGCACCTCGTGGGGACTGAGCGCATCGATGGAGCTCTCGAAGTTCCTTCCGTCGGAGTGGGCGGGGACAACCATCCCGGTCTCCTTTTCGCGCACCGTCAGCACGGTCCAGCCGAAATACCTCCCGAATTCCGACGTGCTGGTGACCAAGGCGGCGGAGCTGCAGCGCGAGAAGATCCTCAACTCGGGGGGAACCGACCAGGAAGCCGCCGCCGAGGCGAATACCATCATCTACAATTCCGAGAGCAAGCGGACCACCGACACCTGGGCGGCTCCGTCGCTCCGCATCGCCCTGCCGTCGGGGTCGTGGGCCGTCCGCGATATCCTGAACAAGCTCACCTTCGGCTTCAGCTACACGCATTCGAGCGAGAGGAGCCCGTCGGTGGTGTTCCGGACCTCCTGGTCCTGGAATGCCCGCATCTCCTACTCGGTGAGCCTCTCGCCGGACTACTACTTCCAGCCGTTCCAGAAGCTCTTCGGCGGTCTCTGGTTCCTCGACGAATACAAGGACCTGAAGATCTTCTACGCCCCCTCGAACCTGAACTGGGCCGTGACGGCGTCCCGCTCGCGCGACAACTCCCTGCAGAGGTCGGAAGGGGCGACACTGATCACGTCGCGCAACTTCACGGCATCGCGCCAGCTGGGGTTCTCCTGGAAAGGAACCGAGGGGGGCCTGCTCAATCTTGCGGGTGACTACAGCCTGGGGGTCGAATCGACCCTCCTGAACATGGAGCTCGACCGGGACGGCCAGCAGCGCTCCTTCTCCAAAATCATCAGCGACATCTTCTTCCACGACAAACTGGTCAACTTCGGGCAGGACACCAGATTCCAGGAGACCAACAACTTCACCACGAAGCCGAATATCCCGAACATCTTCGGGATCAAGAAATATGTCGACCTCCAGTTCGGCTACTCGGTCAGCTACGCGTGGCAGGATGCGCTGACTTCGGGTGACCTCGGGAAATCCGCCGGGTTCAACAATACCATCAACTTCACGATGGGTATCAGGCTCAAACAGCTCTTCGATCCCCTCTTCGAGGAAGACAAGACGCAACCCTCCGGACCGCCGCCGGAAACGGGGCAGGTCTCCTCCGGCCGGCGATCCCGCGAGACCGAAGCCGGGCCTGACACGTCCGCGGTGCGCGCGGACAGCACCGGCGGGCGGAAGGGTCCGGCAAAGATCTGGCAGCAGCTGAAAACACTGATGAAAGTTTTCATCAAGATCCCTGTTCTGGATTACGACAATATCTCCATCAACTTCAATCAGACGAACAGCGCGCAGAACAGCGGAATCGTGGGACGCACGGGATTCGTGAATTTCTGGGGAAGGGTTCCCTTCTTCCAGAGTTCGCTTCCTGCAAACGGCCCTTCGTTCCTCTACCAGCTCGGTCTGATCTCGGACCCCAGCGGCCGCCTGACCAATTTCCGCTTCGTGCCCAAACCGCCGTTCATGGCCTGGGATGTGGAGCCCGGCATCAGGGCGGCGAACGGGGTTTTGGTGAACACCTACAGGGAGACGAACCGCCTGACCCTGAAAACGTCCCGCGCCCTCTGGGAAGGCGCCCGGCTGGACCTGAACTGGAACGTCGGGTGGTCCTACAGCCGCTCGGAGAATATCCAGACCGACTCGCTCGGCCGTCCCACCGTGGTGAATGCGACCACAAGCGGCAACGTGGACCGTTCCTTCATCTCGATGCCCGACGTGCTCTTCCTCGGCTTGTTCAAGACCAGCCTGAAGGAAGTCGCAAAACGCTACGGCGAGCTGAAGAGCAGCACCGACTCCTCGTCAAGCGACGATGAGAAGCTCAGCCAGGCCTTCGAACAAGGCTTTGAAGCGATGCCGTTCTTCCGCAAGATCTTCGGACAGTTCTATCCGCGTGTAAACTGGTCCATGCGCTGGGACGGGCTGGAGAAACTCCCGATGTTTGCGTCCTTCGTCAGCCGCCTGTCGCTCGACCACGCGTACACGTCCAACTACACCAGACAGTTCCAGAACCGCCCGGGCGGCGGGGGAGAACGGACAGACGGGCAGCGTGTCGCATACGGATTCGCTCCGCTGATCGGACTCAACTTTACCTTCAAAGAGCTTGCCAAGGGGAGTTTCGGGGCGACACTCCGGTATAACACCAACACATCGTACGACCTGACCACGTCGTCGCGGAACATCGTCGAAGCGCTTACACAGGAGATCTCCGTCTCGGCCAACTACACCAGAAAGGGTTTCGAGATTCCGTTCTTCGGTCTCTCGCTCAGCAACGATATCGACATCAGCGCGGCATACTCCGTGAGCAAGAATTCCCGGACGACCTACGACGTTTCGAAGCTGGAAGAGGATCTCACGGGGACGCCCCTGGAAGGGAGCACCCGGACCACCATGGAGCCGCGCATCAAGTACGTGCTGAGCTCCCGCGTCAGCGCAGCAGTCTACTACCGGTACACCAAGATTCAGCCGGACGCCTCCGGCTCCCGCATCCCCGGAACGACGACCAACGAAGCCGGGCTGGATGTGCACATCGCCATCCAGTAGAGCGGGGTTGTATCCCGCTCCCCCCCAGAAACCGGCGCGTTCAGCCTGCAATCCCCGGACACCGTCCCTGGCGTCGATCGGGTGACTGGCCCCCGTGCATGTTTGGATTGGGGGGAGAATTCTTCGGGCCGCCCCGGTGTTTTCACTATTGGTTGACTCTCAAGAATGAAATCGGTATCGTTTTTTCACGTTTTCAGAGGCATTCTATGGAAGATTCAAAGGGGCATATTCTCTGGGTCGATGACGAAATTGAGCTTCTCCGCGCGCATATCAGGCTCCTGGCCGAGCGCGGGTATGCCGTGGAGACCGCATCGAACGGGGAAGACGCAGTTTCGATGGTGAGAAGAAGCGGGTTCGACCTGGTCTTTCTGGATGAAATGATGTCGGGGATGGGAGGACTCGAAACCCTTGCTGAAATCAAGGAGATGAGACCGAATCTCCCGGTGGTCATGGTGACGAAGAATGAAGAAGAATCGCTGATGGAGGATGCCATCGGCGGGAAGATCAGCGACTACCTCATCAAGCCTGTCAACCCCAGCCAGGTGCTCGCGGCGTGCAAGAAGTTTCTGGAAAAGAAGCAGATTCTGGGAGCCGCGGTCTCCAAGGACTACATCCAGGGTTTCAACCAGATCGCTGCGTCCCTGGTGAGCACGCCGGGATATGAAGACTGGATCGACATCTACACGCGGCTCGTGGGATGGAGCCTGGAGCTGGATGAGCATCCCGAGCTCGGGCTGAACCAGATGCTGCTCGAACAGTACCGCGAGGCGAACCTGGCTTTCGGCAAGTATGTCGAGAAGAATTATCGGAACTGGGTGGAGCAGACCTCCCGCCGGCCGATCCTTTCGCTCGAGGTCGTCGACCGGTTCGTCATCCCCGAGCTGCAGTCCGGGCGCTCCGTCTTCTTCTTTGTGATCGACTGCCTGCGCCTCGACCAGTGGCTCGTGATGGAGAGCGTCCTGCAGGAGTTTTTTGACATCAGCAAGCAATATTACTATAGCATCCTCCCGACGGCGACGCCCTACTCGCGAAACGCGATCTTCAGTGGGTCGTATCCGAGCGACCTTGAAATCCGCTTCCCCGAACTCTGGGAAAAAAGTGAGGACGATGAGAACAGCAGGAACCGGTACGAGCGCCAGTTCCTGGACAAGCTGCTGGAGCGCCGGCACGTGAATCTCAAGCCGGAACCGAAGTACATCAAGATCCTGGATGCCGAATTCGGACGGGGGATCGAAAGCAATATCGCGTCCTACACGCAATCCAGGCTCACCTCCATCGTGGTCAACTTCGTCGACATGCTCGCGCACGGCAGGTCGGACTCGTCGCTGTTGAAGGAGATTGCGCCGGAAGAATCGGCTTACCGTTCCCTCACGAGATCGTGGT
Source organism: Ignavibacteriota bacterium (assembly GCA_003152875.1). Taxonomy (GTDB): domain Bacteria; phylum Bacteroidota; class Ignavibacteria; order UBA10030; family UBA6906; genus Fen-1262. The sequence goes on from PMBF01000069.1 coordinate 8,125, forward strand.
TCATGCATTCGTCTCTCCTGGGCATGCTGCGCGCTCTTTCGCGGCACCCGAACGTCACGATCGTCCTTACGACCGATCACGGGAGCATCCGCTCCCTGCGCGGCACCAAGGTGCTTGGCGATCGCGAGGCGTCCACCAATCTCCGGTACAAGTATGGCCGGAACCTGAAGTCCGAGGAGAAAGCGGCGATCTTTGTGAAGAATCCCCTGGAGTTCAAGCTGCCGCGGCGCGGCGTGGCGACGAACTACATCATCGCGAAGGAAGACTACTACTTCGTCTATCCGACCGACTATCACAAGTACCTCAACCAGTACCGGGACAGCTTCCAGCACGGGGGCGTTTCCATCGAGGAGATCATCCTCCCCGTTGTGCGGATGATCCCCCGTACCTGATGCAGACCACCACGACCTCCGCCGGGGAGACCGCGGCCCTCGGCCGCACGCTTGCCCGGCAGCTGAAGCCGGGGGATGTCGTAGCGCTCTCGGGTCAGCTTGGGAGCGGAAAAACCTGCTTCGTCCAGGGGGTCTGTGAGGCGCTGGGGGTGAGGACGCATGTGGGAAGTCCCACCTTCACGCTGATCAACGAGTACCCCGCTCCGTTCGGCACGGTCGTGCATATCGACCTGTACCGGATCTCCTCGATGCGGGAGCTGGCTGCTCTGGGCATCCAGGAATACTTTACTGAACGCTGCATCTGTCTGGTGGAGTGGCCCGAGCTGGCCGGGCCGCTCTTGCCGCCCGGGCACGTTACCGTCGGCTTTCGACATGGCGGGGGAGACACCGAGCGCGTGATCACTATTGACGGGGGGCGGCAATGACCGTCCTTGGCATCGAGACTGCCACGACGGTCTGCGGAGTGGCGGTCGTCCGTGACGGTACGGTGATCGCCGAGGCCGCCTCGGACGAGCGGAATTCGCATGCCGAGCGGATCATGGGATTCGTGGAACGGACGGTTGGACTTGCGGGCGGGTTGGGAGCGGTAGAGGGGATCGCGGTCTCCATCGGCCCGGGTTCATTCACGGGGCTCCGCATCGGCCTCAGCGTGGCCAAGGGACTCGCCTTCGCCTCGGGGCTCCCCGTCGCCGCAGTGCCCACGCTTGAAGCCCTTGCACTGCGGGCACTCCTGGAAGGAAGAGTGAGCGCCGGGGACCGCCTGCTGGCGTTGCTGAGCGCGCGGCGCGGGGAGGCGTACGCGGGATGGTTCCTGATCGGTCAGGAGGCGGTTGAAGCAGAAGGGGAGGTGCGCGTCGTGCCCCTCACGCAGCTTGCGGAAGAGGCTGCCCGTCCTGGTGTTATCGTGACCGGCGAGATCGAGCTCCTTCATCCCCCGGAGGGAGGTTCGTTCCGGACGGTTGGCGCGAGCACCTCGCGGTGCAGCGCAACTGCCGTTGCTCTGCTCGGGGCGAGAATGTTGAAAGAAGGGCGCGCCTCCGACCCGTCAACGCTCGAGCCGGGGTATGTGCTGGATTTTTTCCTTTCCGTGAAGCCGGGGGGAAGTTGACGGCCTTGGGGCCCGTCCCCTTTCCCCCTGGGCTCCGGGATCACGCAGGAGCAAGGGCGGCGCCGGCCGAAAGGCTCGCAGGCGGCATGACCGGGCGAGGCATCAAGCTTCCCCCGGAACAACACGCAGAGGACTCACCGTATGTCCTGGTTCCG
>PMBF01000081.1 GCA_003152875.1 Ignavibacteriota bacterium
TGCCTGAAGTACTGATCAAAGAATGGGCCGAGATTCATCCCGGCGCGCCGGGTGATGGAGGCCACCAGGGCATCGTAGGATGTGGTTTTCCAGCGGAACTCCTCCTGGATCCCGCGCAGGATGGAGAACCAGAGCGAGTCGTTGCCGATCACGCTGCGGAGCGTGTTGAGCACGAGCTGCCCTTTGTCGTACATGTCTCCCGATCCCTCCTTGTTCACTCCGTAGGGACCCTGCATCGGCGCTTTGTTCCACAAGTTCGGACGCTTGCCGTTGATGTATTGCAGCGACGAGTCCCGCCCATGCCAGTACTCCACAAACAGGGCTTCGGCATACGCTCCGAAGCTCTCGTGGATCCACATGTCCGCAATGTCGGCCGCGGTCACACTGTTCCCCCACCATTCGTGCGCGCTCTCGTGCACGATGATGAAATCGAACATCACCCCGGGCGCCGAGCTCGAGCGCCCGCGATATCCCTGAAGAAATCCGTTGCCGTAGGCAATACAGCCCTGGTGCTCCATGCCGAGATGGGGACTCTCCACAAGCTTGTAGCCGTCGCGAGGGAAAGGATACGGACCGAAGTAGTGCTGGTACGCCCGGAGCATATCCTTGACCTGTAGGAACTGCCTGCGCGCCTTCTGCAGGTTCTGAGGCAGGACATAGTAGTCGAGCGTTACCGTGTCTCCGGAAGCGTACACATCGCTGAAGTGCGAAAACTTCCCGACGTTGACCGTGACGTCGTAGTTGTTGATGGGCGAGCTCACAAACCAGTCGAAGGTCGTCCAGCCGTCCGCGTGCACCCTCTTCGACCTCAGGCGGCCGTTTGAGACGTCCTCGAGCCCGGGCGGCACCGTGACGCTGATCGCCATGCTGTCGGGCTCATCCGCAGGATGATCCTTGTTGGGCCACCAGAGGCTGGCTCCGGTTCCCTGACATGCCACTGCAACCCAGGGGCCACCGGTGCTGTCCTTCGTCCAGATGAAGCCGCCCTCCCAGGGAGGCACCCGGGCAATCCTCGGCTTGCCGTGGTACACGATCAGCAGACTGTGAAGCTCGCCTGGCCTGAGGGTTCGAGGCGTCGCGATAAACACCGCGTTCTCGTCCCTCCTGTAGTCGCATCCGGTTTCGTCGTCAAGCGTGACACCGTCGATCTCCATGTTCCTGAACAGGTCCACCTGGAGCAGATGTGTCTTTTCGAGGACGAGGAACTCCATGCGGTTAGACCCGCCGATGGCCTGCGAGTCGGGATCGATGCGGACGTTGAGCCGGTAGAACTTCACGTCATAACAGGTTCTCTCGGGACGCAGGCCGCCGCGGAGCGAATCGGCGCGTGTGAATGCCGCCGGGCGTCCCTCGAAGAGCTGCGCCGCGGCATCACTTCCTGCTGCACAGAACATCAACAGGACAACGAAAAGACGCGCAGTGACCCGAAGGCAGTGCCGGTTCCTCTTCCGGGTAATGTCTTCACCGGACGCACGCATCCACCTGTCATACAGCATGCCAGCTCACTTGATATGCTGGAAAGTCTGCTGAACCGGAAGATCTCTCACGGGATAATGATCACGGTATTGTCTGCGGCCGGAAGTTCCTTCGCCCCCCCTTTTTCCGCCCGACCTTACAACCTGAGAAATGCCTGATTTCCGCCAGGGCTCAAATCAAGAGAATCTTCTCCTGCGGCGCGGACAGGTACTCCGCCCCCGTTTTGGTGACCAGCACCATCTCCTCGATCGTGACGACTCCCCGGCCGGGCACGGTAAGCCGCGGCTCAATGGTGAACACCATTCCCTCCTCGAGCGGCTCGAAGGGCTTTGACCCGTACTTCTCCCACGCGGGGCCCAGAAGGGCCGTGCCATCGTGGGCAAAACGGCCTACCTGGTGNNGCATCGACCTGAACCCCCTGCACACCCGGGCGCATTGCTTTGCGGGCCTCCTCGATGGACCGCCGGATCGTGTCGAAACCCCGCATGACCTCGGGAGGCGCGGTCGATTCTTGCTGGCTCCGGACGTACCACGTCCGTTGGAGATCCGAGCAGTAGCCGTCGACCCGCAGTCCGAAATCCATGTTCAGGATGTGCCCTCGTTCCACCTTCCTGCCGGTCGGCCCGTAGTGGGCGCCGGCGGTGCCGGGTCCCGTGAAGACCGACGGACAGGTGGAGTCATCCCAGGCGAGTCCCACCCCTGCCTCCCGCACCCGTTCTTTCATGAACCCTGCAATTGCTTCCTCGGTCATGCCGGGTCGCATGTACGCCCCCACGGCGTCATAGATCTCCAGCGTGAGACGGATCGCCTCCTTCATGGAGGCGATTTCGCCGNNTCCCTCATGACCTCCCGAAAAGGCTCCGTGAAACTTTTCACATATCCTTCAACCCGGTCGTATGCGTCCAGGTCCATGATGGCGGCGCGGTCCAGCGACCCGACGATGGCAATAGTGTGGCCGCTCGCAGTCACAAGAAACGCGGAATGCCAGGTGACATTTGAGGCGGTAAGAAACGCCAGCGTGGGGTCGCCGTTGAGCGCGCTTTCTCGTACGAACGTCATCCAGCAATCCACGCCGAGCTCCCTGACCAGGAGCTTTGCCTGCGCGAGTTTCTCCTGAATGAGTGACATGGGGTCCGTTTCTAGAAGGGGTGCCGGCCCATTGCCGGCTGCGAGAAGAGCTGCTCGGGAAACGGCTTTCCCAGCAGATGATCATAATAAAACCTGTAAGTCTCGCTTCGCAGGTGCGTCGCCATCGAACCGAACCGGCCATGACGCTCGTTGGGATAGATCATGAGTTCGAAGTGTTTTCCGAGCTCCTCCAGCCTGCCGGCAAGCTGGATGGCGTTCTGCATATGCACGTTGTCGTCCATCGATCCGTGGACGATCCGAAGAAGGCCTTTATACCTGTCTGCGTACGTCAGCACCGAGCCGCTTCGGTACCCTTCGGGGTTTTCGGCCGGCGTACCCATGTAGCGTTCCGTGTAATGAGTGTCGTACAGCTTCCAATCGGTGACGGAGAAGTCCGCTATCCCATACGTGAAGTATCCAGCTCCAGCGGTCAACGCCAGGCAGGACACATAGCCGCCGTAGCTTGCTCCGGTGATGCAAACCTTCGTCGAATCCACGAAGCCTTGTTTCCGGAGCCACTTCACCACCTCGATATAATCGTTCATCTCCCACTTGCCAAGGCAGCGGTGCATGAGGGCGGTCCCCTTCTTGCCGAAATGCCCCGAGCCGCGGTGATCGATGGCCATCTGGATCATCCCCTCCTCAGCCATCCACTGGTCTCCGATCCCTCCCCACTTGTCAAAGACAGTGCCGCCGTTCGGTCCCCCGTAGATGGAAATCAGGACGGGGTATTTCCTGGCCGGGTCGAACGGCACCGGAAGTGTCCACCTCACAGGAAGGGCGTAGCCGTCTGGCGTCGTAACGCGGAACAGCTCAGTTTTGCCCAGCTCATATTCATCGAAGGCTGCGGTCTTGCTGTCGCCGATTTCCCGCAGGATCTTGCCCGAAATGTCGCACAGCGCCATTCTGGCCGGGGTGCCGGTGTTGGAATACGTCGTGACGAAATACTTCCCACCCGGTGAGACCTTCACTGTGTGGTAATAGTCTCCGAATGTGAGGCGTTTCAGCCCTGTGCCGTTGAGACTCGAGCTGTAGAGGTCCGTCCGTGCGGAGTTTTCCTTTCGGGCGCTGAAATAGACGATGCCGTGGGCCTCATCGACTTCCTCGATGCTGGTGACCGACCACTCGCCTGAGGTGATCCTGTTCTTGAGCGAGCCGTCCATGTTGTGCAGGTACAGGTGCATCCAGCCGTCCTTGTCGGTCCTGAGGACGAAGCCGGAGCCATCTTTCAGGAAGCGGATGTCCTCGAACCACTCCACCCAGGAAGGTTGGCGTTCGTCGTAGAGCTCTTTCTTTGTTCCTGAACCCGGCTCAACAGAAAAGACCTTCAGATCATCCTGCCGGCGGTTCATCCACTGCACCAGCAGGTGCGAGCCATCGGGTGTCCAGAACGGGGTCCCGAAGTATTGATCGGCATGCTCATCGAAGTCCGTCCACACGATCTTCCCGCCGGCCGCCGGCACGATGCCGATCCGGACCTCGGGGTTGGAGTCCCCGGGAACAGGGTAGCGGGTGTTTTCGAGAGATCCATGCACCCCATTATCGTCGAACAGCGGGAACACCGGAACATGGGAGTCGTCAAACCTGTAGAAAGCAAGATGCTTGCTGTCAGGAGACCACCAGAAAGCACGGTACTGACCGGCCCTCCCCAGGATCTCTTCCATATATACCCACGAAGCCCAGCCGTTGTAGATGGCACCGGATCCGTCCATCGTGCACTGTGTCTCCTTGCCGGAGGCGACATCAACAACATAGAGGTTCTTGTCCCGCGTAAAGGCGACGAGCTTGCCGTCGGGCGAGACAGTGGGGTTTTTCTCCAGAGCTGGGGTGGTGGTAAGCCTTTTGAAGGCGCGAGCCTTTGTGTCCAGGACGTAGATGTCCCCGTCCTTGAGGTAAGCCATGACCGTGTAATCCTCGGTATGCGAGACCGGAACATTAAGCGCAACCGTCGAGTCGGCGGTATTCCTGAACTGGTTGAGATCGCGGTAGGGCGATTCTTTTCCCGAGGAGACGTCCACCGACATCACGGCTCCACCGCGCCCCCCTTTCGTGAGGAGATAGTGTGCATCATCCGCCCATCCGGAAGCCACTGGAAGAGCCGAAAGGATGCGGGGCTCGGCGTTCCCGAAGACCTGCTCGTACGTGAGGTGCTTCTTCCCCTGTGACTGTAGCGGGACGCAGACAGCGGTACAACAGACAATGAAAGTGAGCCAGAGGACAGTTGTCCGGATGAAGCGCATGGCGGATCTCGTGAGGAACGGAGAAGGGAAGTGTGATCAGGCACAGGGGCCTGTATGGAAGAGATTTGAAGAAAAATATGCAAAAGCCCCGGCAGAAGCAACGGGTGGAGGGATCGGGCACTGGCCCAGTTGGGTCTTTTCACGAAACAAGACGTATAGTTGAACCCTGCCATCAGCTTATACTAATTTAGCATAGATTAGTATTGACGTTAATACTAATTTAGTATAGATTAGTATAAAAGGACGATCCCGTATGAGACCAATTGCGACCCCACCAACCCTCGTCGAAGTCTTCTCGAGCCAGGCTCAAGAGTTGACCAAATGGTTCCCAACAAGCGAGGCACAGGATCTCATACGACGGACTAATGAGCGATACTTACACTGGCATGACTTTCGCTTCCGTCCGATGCCCAAAGGCCTGTCACCAGAGCTAGGCTGGTCGCTTGTAAAAATGTCCAGGTTCGGTCAAGCAAGGGGAGTAGGACTGATAGGAATGGACGGTACCAAATTTGGCTATTGGTTGCCTGACGGAATCCAGCGGGAATTGCACTTCATTGATCAGAATGCTACGGGGCAAATCCTTGTGGACGAACCCTTAAGTTCGATAGACAAGGATCGATTCATAGTGAATTCTCTGATGGAAGAAGCAATAGCCTCAAGCATCCTTGAGGGCGCTGCGACTACGCGGAAAAAGGCCAAGGAGATGCTCCGGGAGGAGAGAAAACCGCGGAGCAGAGCCGAACAGATGGTCTTGAACAACTACAACACAATGAAAAGAATCACAGAATTAGCCGATGACGAACTCTCAACTGAAATGCTTTGCGAGCTTCAAGCTTCCATGACGGCTCATACGCTTGACGATGAGAGCGCTGCCGGGAGACTCAGGAGACCCGACGAGGAAGTTCGTGTCGTTGATGTGACAGATGGCCGGATATTGCATAGCCCTCCTCCCGCAAGTGAACTCAACAAGAGACTGGATCTTCTCTGCAGATTTGCAAATGAAACTCCGGAGTCATCATTCATCCATCCTGTCATCAAAGGGATTGTCCTTCACTTTTGGCTTGCCTATGAACATCCGTTCGTCGATGGGAATGGAAGAACATCGAGGGCGCTATTCTATTGGTTCCTCCTGAAGCAGAAGTACTGGCTTGCGGAATTCCTGCCGATTTCCAGGATCATTCTCAAAGCTCCATCAAAGTACATGCGAGCGTTTTTGTACTCTGAAACAGACGGTGGAGACCTTACCTACTTCGTTGCGTTCAACGTCCGGGCACTTCGTTTGGCGATTGACGACCTACGACTTTACATGACAAGGAAACAACAAGAGTTCAGACAGGCGAGATCACAAATGCGCACGGTCCGGGGTCTGAATCATCGTCAGGTGGAACTTTTGCAGCATGCCCTGAGACACCCCGACTCGAACTATGCGATTCGTAGGCACATGAACACGCACCGCATCGTCTACCAGACCGCCAGAACAGACTTATTCGGGCTGGTGAAGAAAGGATTTTTCAAAACAAAAAAGGAAGGACGAACATATATCTTTTCCCCCATTGATGACCTGCCCCTAAAGCTCAAGCTCCGAAAACCGTGAACTCAATCGCGTCATATCACGATTCCCAGATGACAGGATGGGGCTTGCCATTCTCGGGATTCCATCGTATAATCGCATGACCCGCCGCGGCACACCTCGCGATGCCGCTTATCCATTGTCGTTCCCTTCATTTGCGTAGTCCAATTCTTGGGGCATCTCATTCCCTGCCCGTTCCCGAAGCGAGGGACTTCTCAGTATGCAGGCACCAGAATCTGACAACTCTGAAAGCTCCAGCCCCCGCCGGCGGTCGGTCAAGACTACAAGTCTCGCCGAGGCCAAACTGGCCGCCGCCGTGCCTGGAATGCACCATGGGAGGGTGAACCCGGACCGGCGCCTCCGATTCAGGGACTTTCAGGACGAGTTCCTGGCGAAGGCCGCGTCCACCGATAAGAAAAAGACTGTCCGTGACTACCGCTCTGTGCTGAACCGCTTCAAAGAAACCTTCGGTGAGGAATACATCGACGCAATCGGCGTGCGCGATGCTGATGCCTATGCAGTCGGGTTGGTCGGCATGATGAAACCAGCCTCGGCCAACATGCACATCCGTGTGCTCAAGGCGGCTTTCAACCAGGCGGTCGACTGGGAGCTCCTCCCTGAAAGTCCCTTTAGGAAAGTTGAACAGTTCACGACTGACGAGCGTCCGGCCCGGACGCTTTCGCCGAAGGATTTCAAGGCGGTCCTGAAGGCCATCCGTGACGGCCATCCGGACCATGCCGATGTCGTCGAGGTCCTCATGCTGACCGGGATGCGCCGGTCCGAGGCCCTGGTGCTCATGAGCTGGGGGGCGGTGAACTTCGAGGCGAACCTTATCACGCTCACCGGCACGAAGGGGAAGAAAGGCACGGCTCGAAAGGTCCGCTATATCCCGCTCACCCCCCGGGTGAAGAAGATCCTCTTGGCCAGGCGAAACGAGCCCTACCCCTTCATGAAGTACGACGTCCGGTGGAAGCGGCGCACCCGGATCCTGCCTGACGACCTCACAGCAGTGTTCTCGGAAGTCGCCTCCTCCCTCGGGCTTTCGTGTACCCCTCACGACCTCAGGCGGACTTTTGCCACGATGCTCGCCGATCGGAACCTCTCGACCTTCGCCCTCACCAAGATCCTCGGCCATGCGGATCCTGCGATCACGAGTCAGTTCTACATTGGCGCCATGCTCGGCGAAGCGAGGGAGAAGATGCTCAAGGTTGAGAAGACGATGCGGAAGAAACCGTGAAGAGGCGCGGTGAAACTCCTGGTACCCGTATGAAATGCAAAGGCCCGGCTTGTACCGGGCGCTGCTTCAAATCCTGACCGCGAATTCTCAAGGTAAACACTATAGCCACAGCTCAAAATTGAAGGCTTTAACCCCCAACGACTGCAGGCAAAGCCCCAACCCGCTTCTCCGTTTATTCAGTGCACCTACTGGGATTTGAAGCTCGAACCCACTCATTAAGAGTCCGACTATGACCGCTCAATAAGCACAAGATAGGGCACTCTTCGACGGTTGGGTTGCTCTATACTGCCGTAGATTGCCACTACCTATCATACTTCTACTGCACTTTCACTGCACTCACTCGGGACTGTCGCCCTCTGTTCGGAAGAATCTGAAAGGAACCGCTCGCAGGGCGACGAACAGGCGGAAGTTTGATTCTGAGGCAAGCCTGCGCTATCTTATTGGCATGAATGAGGTGGAAAGGTGACACCAGCAATTGAAATCCCCAACGAACGAATAGCCGAATTCTGCGCGCAGCACAGGATACGTCGGCTATCGCTCTTTGGTTCCGTATTGCGCCCGGATTTCCGGCCAGAGAGCGATATTGATGTGCTCGTTGAGTTCGAGCCGGGAGCCACTGTTGGCTTTTTCGGACTTGCCCGGCTTGAGCGCGAGCTTTCCGCTCTTCTTGACGGCAGAAGGGTTGACCTTCGAACACCACAGGACCTCAGCAGGTACTTCAGAAACTCTGTCGTCGACCAGGCCTACGTCATTCATGGACCAAGCTGACGTCATCCGGCTCCGGCACATGCGAGACGCGACGGCCGAGGCTCTCCAGTTTGCAGTTGGGAAATCGCGTGCCGACCTCGATCGTGATCGCATGCTCATCCTGGCTATCCTCAAGGATCTCGAGATCATCGGAGAGGCAGCAGGCCGAGTAAGTGGCGCGGTCAAACAGGACAACCCGGCAGTTCCCTGGGATGAGATCGTTGGGATGCGCAATCGACTCATCCACGGCTATTTCGATGTCAATCTGGACGTTGTATGGGAAACCATCTCGCATGATCTTCCGAGACTCCTCATCGACATCGATACAATCCTCAGCGCACCGGAACAGTCTCAACAGTAAGGCCGCTGTGCATCAGGGACAACGTTCGAGCTCGGACTTGGACAGATGAGGCATCCTCCGGGTCCATACTATTTCAAAAGCAAGAAGCGTTTTCTCTGCGTGAAATCCCCCGCTTGAATCCGATAGAAGTACACACCACTCGCAAGATTTCCACCATCAAAGTAGGACGGTGGTGCAGAATCACTCGGCAGCGCACTCCCCACGGAGATTTTCCTGTGCGGGTGTTTTCATTGTTTTCTTCAGCTTGATATTGTCGTAGCACTTCCATAAGCTGGTCTCGCTGAGGCCTCACACGACAACTTGAAAGTTTTCAGCGCCGTCAGCTTAGCGCCGTTCCGTTGGGCAACATTGTATTGCAAATAATCAATTGCAGTTAGGAACGAATGAGTCACCGAAAATACATACACATCATTTTCAGAACACTGGAAGTATTTTTTATTACATTTNNAGTGTTTCTGGCTCAGATTCTGCAAGGACAATCGGTAGTCTCCAGAAAGTTGATGATTTTTACTGTATGTCGTTCGTCGGTTCGTATGAAGACCGGCTCCAGTTGCTTGACAGATGGCTGTCCGAACGGACTGATACTGCTTTTCATCCCGATCATAATGCAGACATTCCTATAGATTGTAGTATCTTTAGCACCGTCGACGATTCGGGCAGAGTGTTTCTGGGACGGAACTTAGATAATAAACCAACAGGAATACTTCTCGCACAGTATAATCCTCCAGGTAAATACCGTTCATTTGCATTTTCCCGATTGGAAGATCTTAGGATCAAAAAAGATATCAAGCCCGAGTCACTTTCGGACGATGAGAAAACTCGTTCTCTCTTCTTCCCCTTTTATCCCACTGATGGAATGAACGAGAAAGGGCTGGCAATCGGATTAGCAGGAGTGCACGGTCAGAGATTGCTCCCATCTCACGCGAAAGAGCGGATATTTGTTACACTGTTTATCCGAAGGGTTCTAGACAATTGTGCAACTGTTGCTGAAGTGATTGAATTCAGCAAGCGATTTGATTTGTTTGATGGATCCAAGATTACGGTTTCACACCATTTCCTTATTGCCGATGCCGAGGGTAATTCACTTATCATTGAATACAATCAAGGTGAGATGAAATACATTCGAAAGAATATCGGTTTTCAGCTTATCACGAATAGTTATGTCTATATGCGTCCGCTAGAATCGCCTATGAAGTGCTGGCGATACAAATCGTTGTACAACGATCTCGTACAAAACGGGAAGAGCGGCGGAGCCGGTGAATGTCTTCATTTGTTGCAAAAGGTGTATAACAATTCCGAGTGGTCAGTTGTGTATGATCTTAAAGCCCGACGTGGACTCTTCTCGGTCAACGGTGATTACAATCGAAGGTACGAGTTTGGATTTTGACCGAAAGAATAAAACCGTGTTGCCTAACCAGTCGCTCAAG
>PMBF01000083.1:0-38092 GCA_003152875.1 Ignavibacteriota bacterium
GGCGGGATCAAGCAGGTGACCGAGGGGACCGTCGATTTTGGAGCCTCGGACGCCGCCATGACGGACGAGCAGCTTGCTCAGGTCAAGGAGAAGCAGGGATCGGACGTGCTCCACATCCCCACCGTGATGGGCGCGGTGGTCGTGACCTACAACATTCCCGGCGTGGGGAAGGGCGTGAAGCTCTCCCCGGAGACCATCGCGGGAATCTTCCTGGGCTCCATCACCAAGTGGAATGATCCGAAGCTCGTGGCCATCAACAAGGACATGAACCTGCCCGATGTCGCGATTATCGTTGCCCATCGATCCGACGGAAGCGGCACAACGAACATCTTTACCGACTACCTGACGAAAGTCAGCAAGGATTGGGAATCCAAGGTCGGCAAGGGCCCTTCGGTCAACTGGCCGGTCGGTCTTGGAGGGAAAGGGAACGAGGGCGTGGCCGGGTTGATTAAACAGTCGGAGGGATCGATCGGGTACGTCGAGCTAGCCTACGCCGTGAAGAACGGCCTCCCGTATGCAACGCTGCAGAACAAGGCCGGAAATTTTGTCGAAGCCTCGTTCGAATCGGTCTCTTCCGCGGCGGCTGCTTCGTCGAAGACCATGCCGGCTGACATGAGGGCATCATTGACGAATGCCGACGGGAAGGATTCCTATCCGATCTCCGCGTTTACGTGGCTTCTCGTCTACAAAAACATGAAGGACAAAGCGAAAGCCGTGGAGCTCCAGAAGTTCCTCCGGTGGGCGCTGGAAGACGGGCAGGCATATGCCAGGGACCTCTACTATGCCCCGCTCCCCAAGGATGTCGTGAAGAAATGCGAGACAATGATCTCTTCGATGTCCACAATGTGAGCTGAGTCCTACATGGACAGTCGTCTCGTACAGGCACCATCTGTGTCCACAGGGACGCTCCAAGGGGACGGGATGACACCCGTCCCCTTCGGCGCAAAATCCGCTATCGGCCGCCTCATGCCGAACATAGGGGATTTCGTGTTCAAGAACCTGACGCGGCTCTTCGCGATCATGGTCTTCTCGCTCGTGTTCCTGATGGCGTTCGAGATGTACCGCGGTTCGAGACTTACCATTGATAAGTTCGGCTGGTCGTTCCTGACGACGAGCACTTGGGACCCGGTTCAGGGGGTGTTCGGAGCGCTGCCGTTCATCTGGGGGACCGTTGTCTCCTCTCTGCTGGCCCTGGCCATCGCCCTGCCGCTGAGTCTGGGTGTGGCCGTCTTCCTGTCTGAGCTTGTTCCCCGATGGCTCGAAGGTCCCCTCTCGTTCATGATCGAGCTGCTTGCTGCGATACCGAGCATCGTCTACGGGTTGTGGGGTGTCTTTGTCATGGTCCCATGGCTGCGCATCACCGTCGAGCCGTTTCTGGCGAAGCGGTTCGGGTATCTGCCGTTCTTCACGGGTGCGCCGTACGGGTTCGGGATGTTGGCGGCAGGATTGATCCTGGCTGTGATGGTCCTTCCGATCATTACCTCCATTTCCCGCGATATCCTGAAGGCGATTCCCAACCTCCAGCGCGAAGCAGCCTTCGCCCTCGGCGCCACCCGCTGGGAAGTGACGAAGATCATCCTGCAGGGGGCGAAGTCGGGGATCCTTGGCGCCACGCTGCTAGGACTGGGGCGGGCTATAGGGGAGACCATGGCGGTGACGATGGTGATCGGCAACCGGAGCGATATCTCGGCGTCGCTCTTTAATCCGGCCTACTCCATGGCGAGCGTCCTTGCGAATGAATTCGCGGAGGCGACGACGGACATGTATACCAATGCTCTCATAGAAGTGGCGCTGCTGCTGTTCGGCGTCACAATCGTCCTGAACGGCCTGGCCCGGATGATCGTCTGGGGGATGACGAGGAAATACAAGACGCCATGACACCAGACCGTGACGCAAACTATTACTGGCGAAAAGGCAAGAACTGGGCGGCGACCAGTTTCTCGCTTGCATGCGTGGCGCTGGCCCTGCTGCCGCTCTTCCTCATTTTCATCTATGCCCTCATGCAAGGGATCAGTGCTTTGAATCTCGACTTCTTCCTCCAGATGCCCAAGCCGGTCGGTGAGGAGGGGGGAGGAATGGCCAATGCCATTGTGGGGACGGGCATCCTGATCGGACTGGGGGCTCTCATTGGCCTGCCTGTAGGCATCTTGGCCGGGATCTATCTTGCAGAATTCGGGAACAACCCCCTGGGGGTTGCTGTGCGCTTCATGTGCGATGTGTTAAGCGGCATCCCCTCCATCGTGGTCGGTGTGGTCGCCTATGTTCTGGTCGTCCTCCCCATGAAGCATTTTTCGGCGCTCGCGGGAGGCGTTGCCCTTGCCATCCTGATGGTGCCGACGATATCGAGAACGACTGAAGAGATGATGAGGCTCGTGCCGCAATCGTACCGCGAAGCCGGACTCGCTCTCGGCATTCCCCAGTGGAAGACGACGCTCCGGATCGTCCTTCCGACAGCGCTGAAAGGCATCACCACCGGCATTCTTCTCGCTCTTGCCCGGGCGGCGGGCGAAACTGCCCCCCTGCTGTTTACGGCCCTGGGCAACAGGTTCTGGTCCACATCCATCATGAACCCGATCGGATCGCTGACGGTCTTCATCTTCGACTACGCCAAGGCGCCATTTGAGGACTGGAACAGGCAGGCCTGGGCCGCCTCATTTGTCTTGATTTTCCTCATCTTTGTCCTCAGTCTCACGTTCCGCTTGGTTACCCGGCAACGCTATGACCACAATTGAGCAAAGGAACGCCACAGTGACTCCGACGGCTGTGAGGTCTCCCGAAGTTCCCGAGTCCCGGCAGGCGGGATCTCCGGCCGTGAAGATGTCGGCGCTGGGCATCAACGCATTCTTCGGCAAGACGCAAGCGTTGAAAAACGTCTCCATAGACATCCTGACGAACAGGGTCCTGGCGATCATCGGACCCTCCGGATGCGGCAAGTCCACCTTCCTGCGCTGCCTCAACAGGATGCACGAAGTTGCGGGGGGGACTATGACGGGGACTATCCTCCTGGACGGCCAGAAGATCGGTTCTGAGGACCCGGTGCTTCTTCGCCGGCGGGTTGGCATGGTGTTCCAGAAGCCCAATCCGTTCCCGACCATGTCCATCTTCGACAATGTGGCGGCGGGCCTCAGGCTGAACGGCTTTCAAAACAGGAGAGCCCTTGCCGAAATTGTCGAACGCAGTCTCCGGCAGGCCGCCCTCTGGGATGAGGTGAAAGACTCACTCGGAAAGTCGGGGGCGAGCCTTTCCGGCGGCCAGCAGCAGCGGCTCTGCATCGCACGAACCATCGCCGTCAGCCCCGACGTGGTCCTCATGGACGAGCCGGCAAGCGCCCTTGACCCACTCTCGACCGCCAAGATCGAAGAGCTGATCTATGAATTGAAGAACCGCTTTACGATCACCATCGTGACGCACAACATGCAGCAGGCGGCAAGGGTAAGCGATTTTACGGCCTTTTTCTACCTTGGGGAGCTGATCGAATACGACCAGACGAAGAAGATGTTCACCAGTCCTGATAAGAAGCAGACCGAGGACTACATCACGGGCCGGTTCGGATGAGTGCAGGGGATGGACGCCAACGCTTGGAACGACACTTTGAGCGCGAGCTGGAGGACCTCAAGAATGCCCTGACGGCCATGGGCACGCTCGTCGATGCTCAGCTCGGACAAGCGTGCGACGCGCTTTTCGGCGACAGGCCCGAGTTCGTGCAGGGGGTCATCGAGAGGGACAGAGAAGTGGACGCGTTCGACACGCAGATCGACAAGATGTGCCAGCGGATCTTCGCCCTCACCCAGCCCGTGGCGATCGACCTGCGCCTCTCGATGGCGGGGCTGCAGATCAACGGCCAGCTGGAACGCATCGGGGATATTGCCGTGAACCTGGCGGAACGGGTCCAACCGCTTACCGGGTATGCCCCGTTTCTCCACACCACGCGTCTCGAGGAGATGGCCCGGATCGCCCGCATCATGGTCAGCGACAGCCTCGAAGCATTCATGAACAGCAATGCCGAGCTGGCCCTGCGGGTTTTGGCCAGCGATGATGTGGTCGACAATCTGGGACGCCAGATCTTCACGACCCTGGTGGCCGCGATGCGCGACGATCAGAGCCTGATCGACCCGGGAGCGCACATGCTCATCCTGACCCACCACATCGAACGGATGGCCGACCATGCCACCAATATTGCGGAAGACGTGATCTTCCTGGTCGACGCCCGGCTTGTCAAGCATAATGCCGAGGATCTCTCAAGGCAAGTGCGGTAAGTTGCACGTTGCCGGGGAAATCCGTAGTATCTTCAGGGAAGGGTGAGGGAGAAAGTACGCCGCGGCTTGAGTGAGGACCGCCGTCCGGCCTGGGTGGGGGCGGGCGGAACCGGCAATCCTGACAGCGTGGGTTTCATGATTTGAACCGGCAAGGCCATTGTCCGGTACATTCGTCGAACGATCCGGTCTCCTATGTCACGCCACTTTGTCGCGGAACTCGGTGAGCTGAAATCCACCATTATCCGCATGGGCAGCATGGCCGAGCAGGCCATCGCCGAATCCATCCGCGCGCTGCTGGAACGAGACCCGGAGCTTGCGCGGCGGGTCATCGATGAGGATGAAAGCATCAACAGATACGAAGTCATCGTGGACGACCAGGTGGTGGACCTCCTTGCCCTGCAGCAACCGGTGGCGGTGGACCTTCGCTTCATCCTGGCAGCCCAGAAAATCAACAACGACCTGGAGCGCATCGGCGACCACGCCGTCAACATCGCCGAGTCCGCCCTCCAGTACTCAGGGCGTCCACCATTGACGCGGCCGGGAGAGATCCCGGAAATGGCCGGGATCTCCAAAACGATGCTGCGTGAGGCAATCGATGCCTTTATCCACAGCAACACCGCTCTGGCCCGGGAAGTCCTCCGCACTGACGACGAAATCGACAACCTGAACCGGCGGACGGTCGAGGGAATGGCTGAGCTCATCAGGACCGATACCCAGATCATTTATCAGGCGCTGGATCTCATACGGGTAAGCCGGAACCTTGAGCGGGTGGCTGATCTCGCCACCAACATCGCAGAAGAGGTCATTTTCATGGCGGAAGCCCACAACGTGAAGCACAATGTTGAGCGCCGTGAGCCCCAGCAAGGTCCCACCTGACCGCACTCGGTCCCTGTTCCCGCTCGAGCAGCAAGACCGGGACTGCATAACAATACCCCGCTCCACGTGAACTGCGTCTTCCTGGCGTGATTCCCCCTTTTCTGGCAATGCCTGAAGGGTTTTCACCGCTTCCTGCAGGCTCTCCCCCTGGCTGCCCGGTAGTAGCCTCTCAAGGTTCTCTCTTTCCATCCCGCCATGGACGAATGAAACCAATTCCCTCGCCATGGGTCAAATACTGCGGTCAAATCCGGCAATCCTTCGATAACTGTACGTCGTCACTCTGTTCATGGTCCACAGAATTCGGGCTTGAGGCTCCTGCACCGGGCTTCTGGACCGGGACCTTGCCGCATTGCATGCGAAGGCGAAATCCCGTATCTTCCGCTACTTCAGCAGTTTCATGGCAGTGTGCACAACTGATCCTTTAACCAACAGCACGAGATCGTGGGAAAAATAATAACCATCGCGAACCAGAAGGGAGGAGTTGGAAAAACCACGACTGCCGTGAACCTGGCAGCCTGTATTGCCGCCGCGGAAAAACGGACGCTCCTGGTGGATACCGATCCCCAGGCGAACGCGACCAGCGGCTCCGGCATCGAAGGGAACCACGAGGGGAGAAGCATCTACGAGGTCATCGTCGGATCCCTCTCAGCGGCCGAAGTGGTCTGCACCTCACAGATGCCGTTCCTGTCTGTCATCCCGTCGCACATCAACCTGGTGGGGGCGGAGGTGGAGCTGGTCGGCCTCGAAGAGCGGGAGCAGCGGCTGAAGACCGGCCTCAGCTCCATTCGTGATAGTTATGACTTCATCATTATCGATTGTCCGCCCTCCCTCGGTCTCCTCACGCTGAATGCGCTGACCGCGGCTGATTCGGTCCTCATCCCGGTGCAGTGCGAGTATTTCGCGCTGGAAGGGCTGGGACAGCTCCTGAACACAATCAACATCGTGAAGAAACAACTGAATGAGAAGCTGGACATCGAAGGCGTCCTGCTCACAATGTATGACAGCCGTCTCCGTCTCTCCAATCAAATCGTCAGCGAAGTGAAGAAGTACTTCGGAGACAAGGTCTTCCGCGCCGTCGTCAGCCGCAATGTCCGGTTGAGCGAGGCCCCGAGCTTCGGTAAACCGATTATCCTCTATGATGCGATGTCAAGCGGGACTCGGAATTACATGGATCTTGCGCAAGAGGTATTGGTGAACAATAACCATCAAGTCGTGACGGCGTAAGGGGGCAGCATGAGCAAACCGGTTCTCGGACGCGGCCTCGCATCTCTCATTCCGAGGGAGCGCCCGCCGGCTCCTGCACCCCAGGACGCCGCGGCTGAAGGGACCGTTGCCCTGCTGGATCTGGAGAGGATTGAGCGCAACCCTTTCCAGCCTCGTGCGGAGTTCGATGGGCCCTCGCTGGATGAGCTGAAGCGCTCGATTCAGGAGAAAGGGGTCATCCAGCCGATTACGGTGAGGCGGGTGGATCAGGGCTATCAGCTCATCACGGGAGAGCGCCGCGTGCGCGCTGCCCGTGAGGCAGGCCTGCGCCAGATTCCCGCGTATNNAGCGCGAAGACCTCAACCCTGTCGAGGTTGCCGTATCCTACCGGCGCCTCATGGAAGAGTGCAATCTGACCCAGGAGCTTGTCTCCCAGCGGGTCGGCAAAGACCGTTCCACGGTCACGAACACTCTGCGCCTGTTGAAGCTCCCTGAGGAGATCCAGCAGGCGGTACGGAAAGGGCAGATCAGCGGGGGGCATGCCCGCGCGCTCCTCGGCATCGAGGATGAATCGCGTCAGACCGCGGTTTTCCGCAAGATCATTTCCCGGGACCTCTCCGTCCGCGCCGTGGAAAAACTCGCCCGGGACGGAGCACGCACGAAGGGGGCGCCGCAGGGCCGCCCCTCCGCTTCGCCGAATGCGGAACAGATCGCGGTCTCCAGTCTGGAGGAGCGTCTCCGCCAGCTCCTGGGCACGAAGGTCGCCGTCCGTCCGGCTCAGGAGGGGAGGGGTGAGATTGTGATCGAATACTACTCTGCGGATGACCTGGACCGCCTGCTCGACCTTTTCGCAGAGCTCCAGGACCGCACCCACTGAATGTTGCCGTCTCTCAATGAAACACGCCGTTATCGCCACCCCCGACGCCCCCGCAGCCATCGGCCCCTACAGCCAGGGGGTGCGTCTCGCCAACGGAATGGTCTTCACCTCGGGGCAAATCCCCCTCGAGCCGGCCACCGGGACGGTGATCCCCGGCGCAATTGGGGAACAAACTGCCCGCGTTCTGGCCAATATCCGGGCCGTTCTCGAGGCTTCAGGCAGCGGCCTCGACCTGATCGTCAAGACCACGGTGTTTCTTGCTGACATGAACGAATTCGCGGCTATGAACGAGGTGTACGGCTCGTTCTTCCCTAAAGACCCACCGGCCCGCACGACCGTCCAGGTCTCCCGTCTGCCCAGGGATGTTCGTGTCGAGATCGATGCAGTTGCGCTTGTACGCGAAACCTGAGACCTCGATGCGCCGCCGGGCGATCGGCATGGCCCTCCTCCTTCTGGCTCCCTGGATCCTGCATGGACAGGAAGCATCCCGCGACACCAGCGGAATTCCTTCCGCGCGCTCTTCCAGCGACACGGTACGCGTCCTTCAGCTTGCCCCTCTCCCTTCTGCCGACACCTCGAGCCATGCTCGCCGCGGGAAATCCACTGCAGCCGCAATGCTGCTGTCTGCAGCTCTTCCCGGTGCGGGACAGTTCTACAACCAGTCGTACTGGAAGGTCCCGGTGATCGCCGGGCTCGGCATCTATTTTGTTTCGGGCTGGTTGGACAACAATAGAAAGGCCCGGGATTATCGTGACCAGTACAGCGCAAGCCTTGCTGCAATCCCAGGGGGTAATACCCAGCTAAGCCTTCTCCGCGAGTTCTACAAGGACCAGCGGGATGCCTTTGCCTGGTATTTCCTCGTTCTGTACATGATCAATATCGCCGATGCGTATGTCGATGCCAGCCTGTTCGACTTCAACGTAGGCGGAGACCTCTCCTCCCGCAGGCTCCCTCCGGAACCGGGCCTGCCGCAGGCGTCACTTACCATCCGCGTTTTCTTCTAATCCCATGCTCAACTACATCTGGATCGGGCTCATCGTCATCGGTATCCTGACCGCCGTGGGGGTCGACCTCCGCAATGAGGCGGCCGACACGTACAGGAACGGGTCCTCCCTGGAAGCGGCATTTCTTCCCGAGAGAGCCCCGGGGCCGCTGCATGCCGCCTTGGAAGGAGTGGTGATCATTCCAGCCGGTGTGTTCGCTGGCCATTATGGCCTGACTCAACGAGCCGGGCAGGTCAGGCAGGAGTCGAGCCTCAGCAGTGACGGGGGGACCATCACGTTGTCAATCGACGAGAGCTCGCCCGACCTCTGGCGAGAGATGGCGCGCGCAGCGACCGCGCGCGACAGACTGCTGGGTTCGGTCACCTCCGTCCGGTGGGGTCCCGATGGCACAACGGCGCTGATCCGGTTCACCCTGGAACCGATCAGGTTCGTCCGCCTGCGCGCCGTGACCCAGGCCGCCTTCGACTATGCGGGTACCGCGGTCACCATCGCCATCGGTCTGATCGGGATCATGGCTCTGTGGCTGGGCGTGATGAAGGTTGCCGAGGAGGCAGGAGTCCTGAAGATTGTGGCCAGGGTGCTGGCACCGGTGATGAGGAGGTTGTTCCCCGATGTGCCGGCTGACCATCCGGCGGCAAGCGCGATGATCATGAATATTGCGGCGAACATGCTCGGCTTGAGCAACGCCGCCACCCCCCTGGGGCTCAAAGCCATGGAGGAGCTGAACAAGCTCAGTCCGAAGGCAGGGACCGCAACGAATGCAATGTGCACGTTTCTCGCCATCAATACGGGAGGGCTCATCCTGATACCGGCGACCGCTCTGGCCGTCCGCGCCGCTGCGGGTTCGGCCAACCCGGGGATCATCATCGGGACTTCCATCATCGGAGCCCTCTGCGCGACCATAGCAGGCGTGCTGGCTGCCAAGATCCTCGAAAAGCTCCCCCGCTTCCGCAAGTCCCTCGAGGCAGACCATGAGTGAGCTCTTTCGAACCATCGTGAATGCCGTCGGTGCCCTTGCCATACCGGCCGTTCTTCTCCTGTTCCTTGGGTGGGCCGCGCTGAAGCGGGTGAAAGTCTACGAAGTGTTTGTCGAGGGCGCCAGGGAAGGGTTCCCTGTGGCGCTCAGGATCATCCCGTATCTGACGGCAATGCTGGTGGCGATCGGCATCTTCCGCGCCTCAGGCGCAATGGACATTCTGGTCTCGCTGCTGGCGCCTGTGACCTCCTGGATTGGCATGCCGCCCGAGGCTCTTCCCATGGCGATCATGCGTCCCCTGTCGGGAAGCGCCTCACTGGGAATCATGACGGAGTTGATGAAGGCGCACGGCCCCGACTCGTTCATCGGAATTCTTGCCTCGACGATGTACGGCAGCTCGGAGACGACGTTTTACGTCCTTGCCGTCTATTTCGGGGCGGCAGGGATCAAGAATACACGCCATGCGGTCCCGGCGGGCATCATTGCTGACGTGGCCGGGATGCTCGCGGCCCTCTGGATCGTAAGGATCATCGTGAAGTAGAGGCGAATGCAGCGACAGCTGCAAGCCGCTCCCCCTCTCGCGGAACCGTGCAGTGGGCATATGGTGGGCGGGATCTTGCCGAATTTCTTGCTTTTTAGGGCCTCCGTGGGTATATTTTTCAATTCTCAAATCATTCCTGCCATGTGTTGGCCTAGGGGCGGGATGGTGTGCATTCCTGCGCGTTCTCTCCCAACGGAACTTCTGGTGTTTATCCCTGTCCCCCCTCGATCGCCACGTCTCGCCCGCACGGGGTCAAGCTTGAACACGAATGCCTCTGCCGATTACGGAAAACCAGCATGAACGCGTTGAATAAGATGGTCGTTGCTGCTCTGCCGCTCGTTCCCCGGCCGGCCATCCGGTATTTTGCAGGCCGGTACATTGCCGGTGAAACCATTGCCGACGCTGTCCGGACTGTCCGGCAGCTGAACGCCGAAGGTGTGTGTGCGACCCTGGATGTCCTGGGGGAGGACATCGAAACCCGTGAAGAGGCTGCCGCCTCCCGAAGATGCTCGATCGACGTCCTCGAGGCGATCGCACGGGAGCGTCTCGATTCCAATCTCTCCATCAAGCTGACGTCGCTCGGTCTGAAACTCGGCAAGGAATACTGCGCCGGAAACGTCCGGGAAATCCTGAAGGCGGCGGCACAGCAAGGCATCTTCGTCAGGTTCGACATGGAGGACCACACGTGCACTTCGGAAACTATCGAAATCTTCCGCAGTCTCCACCGTGAATTCCCGAAGTCCGGGATCGTGCTCCAGGCCTACCTCCGCAGGACGGAAGAGGATGCCCGGCGGCTGACGGAGGAGAAGACGAACTTCCGCCTCTGCAAGGGGATTTACCGCGAACCTGCCGACATCGCCTACGGGGACAGGCAGGAGATCCAGCAGAATTACCTGAAGATACTGCGCGCGATGCTTGCCGGGGGCTCCTACGTCGGCATCGCCACCCACGATACAGTCCTTATCGACGGTGCGAGCGGGTTGATCAGAGAAATGGGGCTGAGGAAAGACCAGTTCGAGTTTCAGATGCTGCTCGGCGTGCGCCCCGAACTCCGCCGGCGGCTCGTGGACGGCGGACACAAAGTCCGGCTGTACGTCCCGTTCGGCGAGCACTGGTACGGCTATTCGACGCGGCGCTTCAAGGAAAACCCGGAGATCGCGGGATACGTCTTCCGGGCCCTCTTTACGCGGAACCGTTGATTCCAACCACCACACCCGAGGAGTCAGTATGGCTGATGTGCAATCAAACCAGGATACAGGGCAGCGGTTCCGCCCCATGGTTTCCTCGCAGAGCGACATGAGGGAATTTACGGTCCGGGCTCTGGTGATCGGGCTCATCATGTGCGTTGTGCTCGGCGCAGCCAACGCCTATCTGGGACTCCGGGCCGGCATGACGATCGCGGCCACCTACCCGGCCGCGGTGATCGGCATGGCCCTGCTCAAGCTGTTCAAGGGCTCGGTGCTCGAAGAGAACTTTGCGCGAACGGTCGGCTCGATAGGCGAGTCGGTTGCCGCCGGGGCCGTCTTCACGATTCCCGCCTTCGTCATGCTCGGGTACTGGAAATTCGACACAGGTTCCCTCTGGACTGAGTATCTCCTTGCGTCGTCTCTTATGATTCTTGGCGGGATCCTGGGCATCCTCTTCGTGACCATCCTCAGACGGGTGATGGTCGAGGATCCGGCGCTACCTTTCCCGGAATCCGTTGCGGCAAGCGAGATCCATAAAGCCGGACAGAGGGGCGCCTCGGCCGCCATCCAGCTTTTCACGGCAATGGGAGTCGGGGCATTGATCAAGCTGCTCGGACGCTCGGACCCCGAAACGTTCGACGGATTCGGGATCTACCAGGCCATCAACCGGTTCCAGGTCCACGTCGGCAAGATCAAGGACGGCATCGTCCGCCTCACCGGCGACAAGTCCGTCGCCGCCGGGGGGGTATCGACCTTCACCTGGCCTGCCGTGACGCCTGCATATCTCGGGGTGGGGTTCATCATAGGACCGGAGCTCGGCGCCCTGAACTTTGCCGGCGGTCTCCTGGCCTGGGGCTTGTTTGTTCCCCTGCTCGTCTATTTCCTCGGGCCCGGACTCATTGCATCGTACGGCGGGGATTCGCCGGACAACTGGGCCGCGCTGACCGGTCATCTCTACAAGTTCATTGTGCGGCCCATTGCGGTGGGAGGCATGCTCGTCGGGGCATGCTACACGCTCTGGAAGATGCGCAAGAACCTCTGGCTTGGAATCCAGCGGGGGATCGAAGACCTCCGCAAATCCGCCGCGTCGACGGCGGTGACCGAGAGGACACAGCGTGACCTGCCGTTCAAGTTCGTGATCGCCGGCATTCTGGTGATCCTTGCCCTGATGGTTGCGCTCTATCTGTACTTCACCGGCTCCCTCAACGCCGCCATCCTTGCGGCGATCGTCATCCTCATCACCGGCTTCTTCTTCGCGGCGGTGTCCGGAAACCTGGTGGGCATCATCGGGTCATCCAACAATCCGATCTCGGGCCTCACCCTGGCCACGACGATTGTTGCCGCGCTGACCATGGTGATCGCGGGGCTCGCGGGAGCGGCCGGCATCATGGCCGCCCTCGGTGTCGCTGCCGTCGGCTGCGTCTCGGCGGCCGTGGCCGGCGAGATGCTCCAGGACCTGAAAGTGGGGCACATCCTGGGAGGCACTCCCTGGAAGATGCAGGTCGGCGATATTATCGGGGTCGTTTTTGCGGGGCTGGTTCTCTTCTGGCCGCTCTACATGATGCATACGTCCGACGTCGCCCAGCTCGGGGCCGGGGTCGGCGGATTCGGCGGCCGGACATACGCGGCGCCGCAGGCGGGGCTGATGGCCGCGCTGTCGTCGGGCATTGTGGGGGGAGAGATGGCCTGGCCGCTTGTCCTGGTCGGCATCGCGATGGGGATATCGCTGATCATGACGAAGGTGAAGAGCCCGATGCTCTTCTCCGTGGGGATGTACCTTCCCCTGGAAACAACGTTTGCCATATTCGTCGGCGGGGTGATACGGGGCATCGTCAGCAGGTTTACGAAGAAGCGCGGATACAACGCCGCGCAGAACGCCAGAGTGGAGAACGCCGGGATCCTGGCCGCTTCCGGCCTGATCGCAGGGGAGGCGCTCATCGGCCTCTTTGTAGCCCTTGTCATCGGCGTCCGCGAGTCCAACAGGTTCTGGATAATCCCGGGGTTCGGCGACATCGCTTCCTGGCTCGCGATCCCCGTCCTCCTCTTCCTGGGCTGGTATATGGTGTATATGCCCCTCAGAAAAGCGGGGTCTCCCGACGAGCCGGCGCCACCGATGGCAGTGATGTAGGAGGCCCGTAATCCGGGTTTCATTGCAGTATTCCTGAACATTTTTTGGGATCTTCGGGTCTGATGACGGAATCATGCCTGCGGCTCCTCTGTTACCATGTGCGGGGTTGCTCCTGAGGGCGGCCCCGCTTGTCTCTTCGGTCACACCCCATACAGTTGGAAAAAATCCTGGAAGGAACCCTTATGGCAACTGCAATAGATGGCCTGAAGCCGGAACTCGTCTGGAAGTACTTCGCGGCGATCGCCAAGATCCCCCGCTGCTCCAAGAATGAGGCGGCAATGACGAAATATGTTCTCGGCACGGCAGCAGCTCTTGGACTGGAGGCCAAAGCCGACAAGTTCGGGAGCGTGGTGGTGAAAAAGCCGGCTTCCCCGGGACACGAATCTGCCCGTACCCTTGTCCTCCAGGGACACCTTGACATGGTGTGCGAGAAGAACAAGGATAAGGTGCACGATTTCTCCAGGGATCCGATCGAGCTCGTTCGGAAGGGGAACATGCTTATGGCCGATGGGACGACGCTCGGGGCCGACAACGGCATTGCGGTGGCCACAAATCTCGCCATCATGGAGGACCGCGCCGTCACCCACGGGCCGCTCGAGTTCCTTTTTACCATCGATGAGGAAACGGGTCTGACGGGGGCCGGCAACCTCGAGCCGGGCTTTGTCTCCGGGACCACGCTGCTCAACCTGGATTCCGAGGAAGAGGGTGTGCTCTATGTCGGATGTTCCGGGGGGCGCGACACGGTGGCATCCTGGAAACTGAACACCGAAGCGGCTTCTCCGAAAAGTATGCCGGCCGTCGTCAGGGTCGCCGGGCTCAAGGGAGGACACTCCGGTCTTGAAATCGACAAGGGGCGCGGCAATGCCATCAAGATCCTCAACCGTGTCCTCATCGTGCTGTCAGAACTCGGGGCGCGCCTCTCCAGC
Source organism: Ignavibacteriota bacterium (assembly GCA_003152875.1). GTDB lineage: Bacteria > Bacteroidota > Ignavibacteria > UBA10030 > UBA6906 > Fen-1262. Next base: position 13,975 of record PMBF01000083.1, read on the forward strand.
ATCGAAGGGGGGAACAAGCATAACGCCATTCCAAGGGAAGCAGAGGCCCTGATCTCCATCCCCCAAAAACGCTGGGATGAAGCTCTGGCCGCTGTCGCCGGGATGAACGACGTTGTGAAGGCGGAACTGGACAGCGTGGAACCCGACCTTGCGGTCACGGTGGAGAAGGCCGGTACGAAGAAGGCTAAGGTCGTGAAGAAGGGTTTTCAGCGCCGGCTCCAGCAGACCATCGCCGGCCTCCCGCACGGGGTTATCAAGATGTCCGCCGACATCCCCGGGCTCGTGGAGACCTCGACCAATGTTGCGGTCATCCATACCACCAAGAAGGCAATCACCCTTGCCACCAGCCAGCGCAGTTCCGTTGCCTCAGAAATCAGCGAGATCTGCCAGGCCGTTGAAGCTGTTTTTGACCTCGGAGGAGCGGAGGTCGAACGGTCCGACGGATATCCCGGCTGGAAGCCCAATCTCGACTCTCCTATCCTCGCTCTTGCCAAGTCAACGTACGCCGGGCTCAACGGAAAGGAGCCCGAGGTGAAGGCCATTCACGCGGGACTTGAATGCGGCATCATCGGCGAGAAATACCCCGGAATGGATATGATCTCCTTCGGGCCCACGATGGAAGGGGTTCACTCGCCCGATGAGAAGCTCCATATCGATACCGTGGACCGCTTCTGGAAATATCTGCTGGCAATACTGAACAACGTGCGGTAGCGGCGGCTCGGGTGGAGGGCAGGATGCCCTGGAATTTCTGGATGAAGGCCGGCCGTGTGCATCGACGAGAGGGGGAGAGGGACGAGATTCCCCTCGGAGGCGACGGGGCTGACGCGATCCCGCCTCATGAAGGGCGCGACTCGGCCACGGCGCTTTGCCGAACAGGATGATTCGACCGCCGTCGTCCTTTGCGATATCTCTCGAAGGATAAACAGGCATGTCTCGAGCGGAGCCATGCAGGAGGTCTCCGGAAAGCCCTGGCAATGGCTCTGAAAGAGGGATGTCTCTGTGTCTGATGGAGACAAGGGGATAGTTCCGCCGGAGTCATGCGGCATGATTCCGGATGGGCATTGTGGTAACCTTCTTCCCCTTCTGGCCCCACCCGGAGACCTCTGCGCGCCCTTTCGCTTGATGTTCACCGTCCTCAGGATCAACGCATGACATCCCCTCAGACACCTCCGACACTTCCCCCGCCTCGCTGGTACCGCTGGGTGGTCCTCGTCCTCGTCAGCATCGCCATGTTCGGCAACTACTACATCTACGACAGCATAAGTCCCCTTGCCGATGTTCTGACGAAGCAGCTCGGTTTCACCGACTCGGACATCGGACTCCTGAATGCCATCTACAGCATCCCCAACATCATCATGGTGCTGATCGGGGGAATCATCATTGACCGGATCGGCACGAAGAACTCCACTTCACTGTTTGCCGCGGTCTGCCTGGCGGGTGCATTGCTCACGATGTCTTCCCCGTCTTTGCCGGTCATGGCTTCGGGACGTCTCGTGTTTGGCATGGGGGCTGAATCCCTGATCGTCGCGGTGACCACCGCGATTGCCAAATGGTTCAGGGGGAAGGAACTCAGTTTCGCTTTCGGGGTAAACCTGACCCTCGCAAGACTGGGATCATTCGCCGCTTTGAATTCCCCGAGTTGGGCCGCGTCTGCGTACCAGCGTTGGCAGACCCCGTTGTTCATTGCTTCGGTCTTTGGCATCATCTGTCTCCTTGGCGCGCTTGCGTACTGGGTGCTGGAGACGCGGGGAGCGCGGGTATACTCGCTTGGCCCGGTGGGAGAAACGGACAAGGTGAAGTTCAGGGACCTCTTCAGTTTCGGGACTTCCTACTGGTATATTGTCGCCCTCTGTGTCACGTTCTATTCCGCCATATTCCCCTTCCAGACATTCGCCGTGAAATTCTTCATGGAGGCGCACGGGGTAAGCCGGGAGACCGGAGGCTTCCTGTCGAGCATGCTGACGCTTTTTGCGATGGTGGCAACGCCGCTGTTCGGGCTGCTTGCCGACAAGGTGGGGCGGCGAGCAACGTTGATGGTCTTCGGGTCATTCCTCCTCATTCCCGTGTATCTGGTCATGGCGTACACGCGCATCTCCCTGTATGTCCCGATGGCGGTGATGGGGGTCGCCTTCTCGTTGATCCCGGCGGTCATGTGGCCTTCGGTTGCCTACATCGTGGGTCAGGAACGGCTTGGGACGGCCTACGGTCTGATGACCCTGGTGCAGAACGTCGGTCTTGCGGGCTTCAACCTCCTCATCGGCTGGGCCAATGATTCGTCGGGTGCGAGCGCCTCAAATCCCGGAGGATACGCTCTCGGCATGCAGCTCTTCACACTCCTCGGGGTCTCAGCACTTGTGTTCTCGCAGCTCCTGGCCCGAAGTGAGCGGGGTCCGAATGCCCATGGCCTCGAGACGATCAGGGCCGGTGCCTGACCCGGGCAGGCCCGCCGGCCTTCGGGTTGAATTCTGGTGCAACTCCTCTATCTTGAGCTCATGAGCACATTCTCTCTTGTGACCGATCTCATACCCAGCGGCGACCAGCCGGAGGCGATCCGGCAGCTCATCGAAGGGGTCGTGCGGGGGGACAAATTCCAGACGCTGCTCGGCGTGACGGGGAGCGGCAAGACCTTCACCGTCTCCAATGTCATCGCGGCCCTGGACAAGCCGGTGCTGGTGATGTCGCACAACAAGACACTCGCCGCACAGCTCTACGCCGAGTTCAAGCGTTTCTTTCCGAAAGACCGTGTCGAGTTCTTCATCTCGTACTATGACTACTACCAGCCCGAAGCCTATGTCCCGCAGACCGACACCTATATCGCGAAAGATGCATCGATCAACGACGAGATCGACCGCCTGCGCCTCCGTTCGACGAGCGCGCTCCTGAGCGGGGTGCGGAACGTGATTGTCGTCGCGTCGGTCAGCAGCATCTACGGGATCGGGGCCCCGGAAGAGTGGGCGAGCCAGATCGTTGTCGTCCGGAAGGGGGAGCGGCTGGAGCGCAACGTCCTCTTACGGAGGCTGCTGAACATCTTCTACACGCGGAACGACTTTGAGTTCGTCCGCGGCACCATGCGGGTGAGGGGCGATGTGGTCGAAGTGGTCCCCGCGTACGAGACCGAGGAGGCCATTCGCATCGAGTTCTTCGGCGATGTGGTCGAGCGGATCTCCTATATCAACCGGCTCGACGGCAAAGTCCTCGGTGAAGCCGATTACGAAGTGGTCTACCCCGCCAAGCAGTTTGTGACCTCGAGGGAGACGCTGGACCGGGCCTACCGGGGAATCGAGACGGAGCTCGAACAGCGGCTTACCGAGCTTCGCGGCGCGAACAAGCTCGTCGAGGCCCAGCGCCTCGAGCAGCGCACACGGTTCGACCTGGAGATGATGCGGGAGGTCGGGTACTGCTCGGGAATCGAGAACTATTCCCGCCACCTTGCGGGCAGGCCCCCCGGCTCCCGGCCGTCCTGTCTCTTCGACTATTTTCCCAAGGATTTCCTCCTCGTCATTGATGAGTCCCATGTGACTGTTCCGCAGATCGGGGGGATGTGGCACGGCGACCGGTCGCGAAAGATGACTCTTGTCGAGCACGGCTTCCGGCTGCCATCGGCCCTCGACAACCGGCCGCTGACGTTTGAGGAGTGGGAAGGCATGGTCAGTCAGGTCATCTTCGTCAGCGCCACTCCGGCGGAATACGAACTCCGCAAGAGCGGCGGGGTGTTCGTGGAGCAGGTCATCAGGCCCACCGGCCTGGTCGACCCTGTGGTGGAGATCCGGGCCGTCAAGAACCAGATCGACGATCTGATCGCCGAGATCCGCAAGCGCGTGGTGGAGAACGAACGGATCCTGGTGACGACCCTGACGAAGCGGATGGCCGAAGATCTGACCGAATACCTGGAAGATATCAAGATCAAAGTACGCTATATCCACTCGGAGGTCGATGCTCTGGAGCGCGTGGAGATCCTGCGGGACCTGCGGCTTGGCGATTTCGATGTGCTTGTCGGCGTCAACCTGTTGAGAGAAGGGCTGGATCTGCCTGAAGTTTCGCTGGTGGCGATCCTCGACGCCGACAAGGAGGGGTTCCTGCGGTCCGAACGCTCGCTGATCCAGACTGCCGGACGGACGGCACGCAACCTGAACGGATTGGTCATCCTGTACGCGGACACGGTCACCGGCTCCATGAAGCGCATGATGGACGAGACCTCCCGCCGGCGCGAGAAACAGCTTCAGTACAACACGGACCACAACATCTCACCCGCCACCGTGTACAAGACGGTCGAAGAGGTCCTTGCCGCCACGACGGTGGCAGACGTCAAGGCGGCGCGGGATGCCCGGCGGGACCGCCAGCGCATGCCACAGGTTGCCGACCATGTCATCAAATTTCTCACCCCGGAGCAGAAGAAGGATCTCGTTGCGGAGCTGAGGTCGGAGATGGAACGGGCGGCGAAAGACCTTGAATTCGAGAGAGCCGCCTCGCTGAGGGACGAGATCGCAAAGCTCGAAGAGATGACCGGGTAGAGCCCCGCCTACGGTGAGAAGTCGCGCAACGTTGTTTCCTCCACGCACACTGCGGAAGCCGGCGAAGTGTCACCATGACGTGAACACTGGTGCCCCCCTTTTACCCCTCCGCAATGACCGTCGAGCCCCTGAAGGCTGAACGTCCCTGGTCCGGTCGGACGGCCACCCCCGCTGCGCACGCGACGATCCTCTTCTCCCCAAAGCCCTTCACTGTCCGTGCACACGAACGGATGGTCGCACCTGTGGTGATAACGTCGTCTACAAGATAGACCGTTGTTCCCTCAAGCCGCCGTTTCTCGTTCGCCGCAATGGTGAATGCCTCAGCGACGTTGTTCTCTCTCTGCTCTGCATCGAGATGGGTCTGTGATTGCGTGTACCGGACCCGGCGGACAATGCAGGGGCATACCGGGATGCCCAGCGCGCCGGCCATTCCACGGGCGATGCATTCCGCCTGATTGTAGCCGCGCTCGCGGAGCTTCGTGGGGTGAAGGGGAACAGGGATGATGACGGCCGGCTCAGAGCCCGGGAAGGCATCGCGTATCCGGCCTGCCAGGCGGAGGCCGAGCTCGGTCCCGACCCTCGTCATCCCCTTGTACTTCAGCTCATGCACGAGAGCCTGGAGCGGGCCCTCCTCCTGAAAATAGTACGGTGCAGCGAGCCCGTCGATGACGCCATTGCGCGTGATCCTTTCGAACGTCCGCAGATACCGGGCATCGGCGAAATCCAGCGGCTCCAGAGCGCCCCAGCACGCCGCGCAGAGAATGGCCGACGGCGATTCCAGGGCTGTGTTGCAGCAGAGACAGGCCGGCGGAAAAACGAATGAAACGAAAGGCGCAAGGATGCGTGCAGCCTGATCCGCGAAGCCTCGAAGTGACCCTCCGGGCTGATCTCCTGCTTCATCCACGGGTTCCTCCGTCATGACACCTCCGGAACCAGCGTACCGGGAAGCCGTTGACCTCGGCGGGGGCGGAGCGCCTGCCAGGCAGTGGTCAGCCCGCGGAGAGCGGATTGCTTTCCGATGGCCCCGGCCGGTTTGCTGTGCATGATGTTGTTGCGGGGGTGCAGGAGAGGGCGCGGGGGCGGGATGCTCCTCTTGTCCCGGACCCCTGGGGGGGGAGGGGACCGCGTGAGACATCGCCGGCAAGGTCAGGTGCCGGGTTCGGATTCGCGGGAAGGATCGGCCGGGTTGGACGGGTCTGACGCGTTGCGGGAAGGAGGATCCCCCTGGGTTGCGCTGCTTACCTCCCGGGCCCTCTGTGAAGGCTTCTCCATGCTCAGCGTGCGGAGCTCGCCGTTTACCCCGAGCTCCAGCATCTCCCATGTCCGGGCCAGGCAATCAATGTTGTAGTTGCTCCCGCGTCGTCTGATCCCGGCTGGCGGTTCCTGCATTTCTTCCTGGATTGTCAGGGCCGAGGTGTGTCCGAAAATCTGTGTCAGCCTCGGAACCGGCTGGAATTCGGAATACCAGTCGCACCAGAAGATCCCTCCGACCGGATCCATTCCTCCTCGTGAGAGGCCGATCCTTCCGGCCGGCGTCTCGGTGACCGGCTGCCGGGCCCATCCGTCGAGCGTCTCCGCGAGTTTGCCGAGCGTCAGTCCGAGTTCCTTCCAGAGCTGGAACGTGAGGCCGGCGTGTGTGATGAGGACGTTGTGTTCGGGGAACCAGACGAAGTATTTGAAGAGCCGCACGAGTTTTTCCTTGAACGGCCCCAGCTCCATGTCGAAGCTCTCGTCATAACCGGAACACCTCATCAGGGTGTTCAGATAACTCCATTCGTGGTTTCCCAGGCACGCCTCTGCTTCACCCCGTTCGATCATGCCGATGACGATATCAAGGCCCTTGAGCTCGTCGGCCCTGGTAAATTGACGCGAATCGACAAAGTCTCCCACGAAGATCTTGTGGTGCTGCGGATAGGTCGCCTGAACCTGTTCCAGGAACGGGACGTTGCCGTGGACGTCCCCGATGATAAGGGTCGGAGTGGATCGACCCTGCGGCGCGGGTGTGTGGTTTGTGTCCTGCTTCATCGATCTCCCAAGATACGAGCGGACGGGCAGACAAGCAATCCCGTTTCTTGACAATCCCGGCGATTATTGCTACCTTTGCATGATTTTCTTCTCACTGACAATGCCTAACCTGACTTAATGGAGGAACCTTATGGCAGTAACTCTCGGTATCAATGGCTTCGGACGAATCGGGCGCCTTGTTTTCCGCCGCATGATTCAACAGCATTCGGATTTCAAGATAGCCGCCATCAATGACATCACCGATGCAAAGACCCTCGCCTACCTGCTGAAATATGATTCCGTGCACGGCATCTTCAAGAGCGAGGTGAAGGCCGACGGCGATGCCATCGTGGTCGACGGAACCCGCTACAAGATCCTTGCGGAAAAGGACCCTTCGAAGCTGCCGTGGAAGGAGCTCGGGGTGGAGATGGTCATCGAAGGAACCGGCATTTTCACGAGCCGTGAGAAGCTGGGGATGCACATCACGGCCGGCGCGCGGAAGGTTCTTCTCACTGCCCCCGCAAAAGATGAGATCGATGCCACCGTGGTCCTGGGTGTGAACTCAAACGTTCTCACCGGGAAAGAGCAGTTCATCTCCAACGCTTCCTGCACCACGAACTGCCTGGCGCCGATGGTGAAGGTGCTCAATGACACCTTCGGGGTTGACCACGGCTTCATGACGACCATCCACTCCTATACCAACGACCAGCGGCTGCTCGACCTGCCACACAAGGACCTTCGCCGGGCCCGTGCGGCGGCTCTCTCGATCATCCCGACCACGACCGGGGCCGCCCGGACCGTGGGCAAGGTGATCCCGGAATTGAAGGGCAAGCTGGACGGTTTCTCGCTGCGTGTGCCGACCCCGGACGCCTCCATCACGGACTTTGTTGCGGTGCTGAAGAAGCCGGCCACCAAGGAGCAGGTGAACGAAGCGATGAAGAAGGCCGCAGATGGTCCCATGAAGGGGATCATGAAGTACACCGAAGAAGAGCTCGTGTCCACCGACATCATCGGTGATGAGCATTCCTGCATCTTCGATTCGAAGCTCACCATGTCCATGGGGACAACGGTGAAGGTGTTCGGATGGTACGACAACGAGTGGGGGTTCTCCTGCCGCGTTGTCGACCTTCTCGAGAAAATGGCCTGACCCATACCAGTTCATGGCGGCTACCGTCCCTCCCCGTATGCGCGGATGGGGGTAGCCGCCGTTGTGTGAATCCGGAGACCCAATGCCATGCAAACGCTGACCGTTGATGACATTCCCCTCCGGGGGAAGAAGGTCCTTGTGCGGGTGGATTTCAACGTGCCGATGACCCCGGATTTGAAAATCAGCGACGACAAAAGGATGGTGGAATCGCTCCCCACGATCAGGAAGATCCTGAAGGAGGGGGGATCGGTAATCCTGATGAGCCACCTGGGACGCCCGAAGGGGAAACCCAACCCCGAGTACTCGCTGAAGCCTGTGGCCGATCATCTTTCAACGCTTCTTTCTCTTCCAGTGAAGTTTGCCTCCGATTGCATCGGCGCGCCCGCGCAGGAAGCGGCGTCAGATTTGAAGCCGGGCCAGGTTCTCCTCCTGGAGAATCTCAGGTTCCATGCGGAAGAAGAGAAGAACGACGAGGGGTTCGCGCGTGCGCTGGCGAGCCTCGGTGAAGTGTACGTCAACGATGCGTTCGGAACCGCTCACCGCGCCCATGCATCCACGGACGGGGTTCCACGGTTCCTGAAACCCGCCGTTGCCGGGTACCTCATGAAGAAAGAGATCGACTATCTCTCCCGCGCCGTTGCCAACCCGGCACGTCCGTACATAGCGATCCTGGGCGGCGCCAAGATTTCCGGGAAGATCGATGTTATCCAGAATCTGATGCCCAAGGTCGATGTCCTGGTCATCGGAGGCGGGATGGCCTTCACGTTCTTTCAGGCCGAGGGTTACGAGATCGGCGACTCCATGGTCGAGCAGGATAAGATCCCTCTCGCACGCCAGATTCTGGACACGGCGAAAGCTCAGAACAAGCGGCTCATCCTCCCCGTAGATTGTGTGATCGCCGACAGATTTGACAACGAAGCCCAGCGCAGGGTCGTGCCCGTGACCAGGATCCCGGCAGGATGGCGGGGCCTCGATATCGGGCCGGAGACCGTGAAGCTCGTGAGCATTGAAGTGCGCAAGGCGAAGACCATCGTCTGGAACGGTCCGATGGGTGTCTTCGAGATGCCGAACTTCGCCCACGGAACCCTCGAGGTGGCGAGGGTGCTGGTTGAAGCNNTCTCCACCGGGGGCGGTGCGTCGCTGGAGTTCCTGGAAGGGAAGACCCTTCCCGGACTCGTCGCCCTGGATACGAAGTGAACCTTCCCCCGGCATGAGATGTTAAACTGATAGCGCCAGCGTGCGGGAGCGGGCTTTTCGCTCCCGTGCGGACTGCCCTCTTCCGGCCATTGTGAAACCGGCCGGGGGCGTCAGGCTCCATGGCTCCGAAAGGGTGTTCAACATGTCTTCGTACGGCCAAGGGGGAGGCCCTTTCTACAGGCCGAACCTCTTCGGCGGCCTTACATTCTTCCCGCCGGTCATCAAGGCGCTGTTGATCAGCAACATTGCGATCTGGCTTGTCCTCGATGTTCTGCTGGTGCCGTTCACGGTCGGGGGTGTCCCGATCTTTGCGGTCTTCTCCGAGTACCTGGCGCTCTGGCCCATCGGCACCAACTTCTGGCCGTGGCAGCTCCTGACCTACATGTTCATGCACGGGGGCTTCTGGCACCTCTTCTTCAATATGCTGGCGCTCTGGATGTTCGGGATGGAGCTGGAAAACACCTGGGGCTCCCGCAAGTTCCTCCTGTACTACCTGGTCTGCGGCGTCGGCGCGGGACTGACCAACCTCCTCGTCGCACCGCTCATCGGGCAGTCGGCGCCGACAGTCGGAGCCTCGGGCGCGGTGTTCGGTGTGCTGATCGCCTTCGGGATGTTATTCCCTGACAGGCCGATCTACCTCTACTTCCTCCTTCCCGTCAAGGCCAAGTACTTCATCGCAATCTACATCGGATTGGAGCTCTTCTATGGCGTCACGGGAACCTCCGACGGCGTGGCGCACTTTGCCCATCTCGGCGGGGCGGCCGTGGGTTTTCTCTACCTGCTGTCCGACATGAACCTGATTCCCGTCCGGAGCTGGTGGACGGCAATCCGAGGGCAGCGCGCCGGGCTCTGGCAGGGACCTTCCGTCACGTCCAAGACAGAGGTCCGGGAGGCGAAGTTCTATGACATCCAAACGGGCAGGCCGATGCCCGACAATCCGGAGGTCAATCAGGAAGTCATCGACGCAATCCTCGACAAGATTTCCAAGGGCGGGTATCAGAGCCTGACAGATAAGGAGAAAAAAATCCTTTTCGAGGCGAGCAAGAAGATCAACTGATCTGCTTCGTGGTTCGGGAGGTCTTCCTGTGCCGGCCGTCTGCCGGCGCGCGGGCCTGAGCGGAAGAGTGGCACCAGCGGAACAGCAGGTCGATGGACCTCCAGCCCCCCGCCGGAGAGGCAGCTCCCTGGTTCAGAAAACCGATAGGGTGTTATGGAAATCCCCGCAACGAATCTGACTGCATTGAACATGGACAGCGCGCCGGGGCAGACTGCCGCCGCCGCTCCCGTCCGGAAGGCGGGGCAGTCCATACCGCGGCGTGTCACCCGCCAGGTCAACGTCGGCGGCGTGAAGGTGGGGGGAGGAGCTCCCATCTCGGTCCAGACCATGACCAAGACCAGGACAGCGGACGTCGATGCCACGGTTGCACAGATCGAGCAGGCCGCCGAGGCGGGCTGCGATATCGTACGGGTGACCGTGAACGACAGGGAGGCCGCCGACGCGATCGCCTCCATCGTGAAACGGTCGCCGCTGCCGGTCGTCGCGGACATCCATTTCAACCACATCTTCGCCCTGAAGGCGATCGAAGCCGGCGTGGCAAAGGTCCGCCTCAACCCCGGCAACATCGGAAGCCGGGAGAGAATTCACCAGGTGTTGTCGGCCGCGAAGGACAGGGGGATCCCCATCAGGATCGGCGTCAATTCGGGCTCGCTGGAGGAGGATATCCTCGAGCGGCACGGCTACCCGACCGCGGAAGCGCTGTATGAGAGCGCCATGCGCCACGTCGGCATTTGCGAGGAATCGGATTTCCGGGACGTCATCATCAGCGTCAAGTCCACCGATGTCCGGTTGATGATCGAGGCATACCGTCTCGTGGCACAGCGGACGGACATCCCCCTCCATCTCGGAGTGACCGAGGCAGGCCCGACGAAGTCCGGCACCGTCAAGTCTGCCGTGGGCATAGGCGCTCTGCTCGCCGAAGGGATCGGCGATACGATCCGGGTGTCGCTCACCGATGAACCCGGGAAGGAGGTGGAGGTCGGCAAGGAAATCCTCCGCTCGCTTGGGCTCGCCTCGCGCAACGTTGAGCTGATCGCCTGCCCCACCTGCGGGCGTCTGGAGGTGGATCTCTTCCGCATCATGCGAGAGCTTGAGGTGAGGCTGGAGGGAATAAAGAAACCGGTCAAGATTGCCGTCCTCGGATGCGTGGTGAACGGCCCCGGCGAGGCCAGCGAGGCAGATATCGGGATTGCTGCGGGGAAGGGAGTCGGCATCCTGTACCGGAAGGGAGAAGTCATCCGGCGGGTGAAGGAAGCCGATATTGTCGACGTGATCGTTGAAGAGGTCATGAACTTCCGGCCCGACGAATCCACCTGAACGTACCCCCCGTGCCCAAACTCCTGAATCTCTTTTTTGTGGGCGACATCGTCGGTACTCCGGGCCTTGAGCTCGCCGCTACGCTGATCCCTACCTATGTCAGGAAATACGAAGTCGATCTCCTGATCGTCAATGGCGAGAACGTGACGGACGGCAAGGGGATTTCCGAAGAGCACGCCAAGAAGCTCTTTGACCTCGGTGTGCACGTCATCACCACCGGCAATCATGTCTGGGACCGATGGGACAGCCGGAAGGTGCTCGGCAGCGACCGGCGCATCCTGAGGCCGCTGAACTATCCTCGCGAGAACGGGGGCAACGGCCATATCATCGTTGACCTCGGGGAAAAGGGAAAGGCCGCGGTGCTGAACCTCCAGGGACGGGTGTTCATGCAGCCGATCGACGACCCTTTTAAGACTGCGGACTGGATTCTTTCGAAGATCCATGAGGAAACGAAGGTCGTCCTCGTGGATTTCCACGCCGACGCAACCGCCGAAAAAATGGCCCTCGGATGGCACCTCGACGGGAAGGTGACTGCCCTGCTGGGGACACACACCCATATACCCACCGCCGACGCGAGGATCCTGCCGCGTGGAACCGCCTACCAGACGGATGTCGGCATGACCGGGCCCTATGACTCGGTCCTCGGGATGAAGAAAGACCTTGCCATCCGCAGGCTCACGATGTCCACACCGCACAAGTACGAGGTCGCGGCGCACGATGTGCGCCTGGCGGGCGTCTACGTCCAGGCTGACGCCGAGTCCGGACGGGCACTCAAGATGGAAAGTTTTGTCTTCCCCGCATTCTGATTATTGAAAGGCGAGCCCCTCACATGCCGGCCGTGAAGATCGACGGCAGCGCGATAGCAGCACAGATCAAGGACGAGGTCCGGAAGGCGGCAGCGGTCCTCCTCCGTGAACGAGGGATCGTTCCCGGGCTGGCATTCATCCTGGTGGGCGATGATCCCGCATCACAGGTCTATGTCCGCTCCAAGGGGAAAGCGTGCGCCGAGATGGGCTTCTTCTCCGTGACCGAGCGCCTTCCCGCGGACGCCCCGGAAAGGACCGTCATCGCCCTCATCAAGGGGTTCGCCGCCGATCCCAGGATACACGGAATCCTCGTCCAGACACCCCTGCCGGCGCACTTCGATGAACAGCGGATCGTCGCGGCGATACCTCCGGGAAAGGATGTGGACGGTTTTCATCCTGTCAACGTCGGCCGTCTTGTGCTCGGGCAGCCCTCGCTGCGTCCCTGCACTCCTGCAGGCATCCAGGAGCTGCTCCTGAGGAGCGGGCACGATCCGTCGGGAAAACACGTGGTCGTCGTGGGACGAAGCAATCTTGTGGGGAAACCCACGGCGAATATTCTGATGCAGAAACAGCGGGGCGCGAATGCGGTGGTCACTGTCGCCCATACCGGGGCGCCGGACATCCGCCCTTACCTTCGTGAAGCCGATGTGGTCATTGCGGCGGCCGGCAGGCCGGGATTCATCACGGGGGAGATGCTGAAGCCCGGGTGCGTGGTCATCGATGTCGGCATCAACCGCGTGCCCGATGNNCCCATGACGATCGCCATGCTGATGAAGAACACACTCGAGGCAGCGTCTTGCAATTACGCTCTTTCTTCGGTATCTTGACGCAAATGACCGTTATCCGGCCGAAGGCCGTCCCGCTTCCGAGGGTGAAAGAGCAGGGAGAGCTTCAGCACTGTCCATGACCCGGAGGCTCATACCATCGGAGTCAGAGCCGGCGGCCCCCAATGTTTGATCCCCGAATCACCCGCACGTGAATCGCCTGCAGCCGCCGGCCGCTGCCACCCCGAATGGTCCCACGCGACAACATGAGGTTCCGATGGCTCTTCCCAAATTCCGCAATGAGGCGTGCGTAGACTTCTCCGTGCCTGCGAACCGCAGGAAGCAGGAAGCCGCACTGTCTAAGCTCCGCACGACGCTGGGGAGCGAATACCCCATCGTGATCGGCGGGGAGCGCGTGGTGCTGGAGCAGAAATTCACTTCGAACAACCCCTCGAACGCTAGCGAAGTCGTCGGCGTTTTTCAAAAGGGGGACTCCGCGGCCGCGGAAAGGGCGATGAATGCCGCACTTGCCGCGTTCGAGAGCTGGAAGATTGTACCCGCGGAGAGGCGCGCACAGTTCCTGTTCAGGGCCGCCAGGATCATGCGGAGGCGCCGGTTCGAGCTGAATGCGGTGGAGATCCTGGAGGTGGGGAAGACCTGGCCCGAAGCGGATGCCGACGTGGCGGAGGCCATCGATTTCCTTGAGTTCTATGGCCGGGAGATGCTGCGCTACGGCAGGGAGCAGCCGGTGGAGAAACTCAAAGGGGAGCGCGGAAAACTGGTCTACCTGCCGCTGGGGGTCGGGATCGTGATCCCGCCGTGGAATTTCCCGCTNNATGCAGGAGGCGGGGCTCCCGCCGGGCGTGGTCAATTTTGTGCCCGGTCCGGGAGGCGCCGTCGGTGACCTGCTCGTGGTGCATCCGAAGACACGGTTCATCGCCTTCACGGGGTCGAAGGAGGTGGGAATCCACATCAATGAGGCGGCCTCGAGGGTGCAGCCGGGGCAGATCTGGCTGAAACGGGTTGTGGTGGAGATGGGGGGCAAGGATTCCATCATTGTGGATGGAGGGGTGAATCTGGAGGAAGCGGCGCAGGGCGTCATGGTCTCGGCGTTCGGCTTCCAGGGTCAGAAATGCTCTGCCTGCTCGCGCGCGATCGTGCTGGAGAAGGTGTACGACAGGTTCGTGGACATTCTCGCGAAGAAGGTCGAAGCGCTGGCCGTCGGCGATGCCTCAGACCCGCGCAACTATATGGGCCCGGTGATCAATCGCACCTCCTACGAAAAGATCCTGAGCTATGTGAAGTCCGCCGTGAGCGACGGGGGGCGGCTGGTGACGGGAGGGACACCCGCCGGGGATGGAGGGTTCTTCATCCGGCCGACCGTGGTCGCCGACGTCCTCCCGACCGCCACGATCGCACAGGAGGAGATCTTCGGACCGGTTCTGGCTGTCATCCGGGTGAAGGATTTTGATGAGGCGATGATAGTCGCGAACAACACGGAATTCGGGCTCACCGGGGCCGTCTATACCCGGAACAGGAAGCACCTGCAAAGAGCCGAGCGGGAGTTCTTCGTGGGTAACCTCTATCTCAACCGGAAATGTACGGGGGCGCTGGTCGGCGTGCATCCCTTCGGCGGATTCAACATGAGCGGCACCGACTCGAAGGCGGGGGGACGGGACTACCTCCTCCTGTTCCTCCAGGCAAAATCCATAGCCGAGAAGGCGACCTGACGATCTGTTCACCGACCATCCGGAGTTGCCATGAATGTCCATGAGCATCAGGCAAAGGAAATCCTGAAGAGGTTCGACGTTGCCGTCCCCGAGGGGAGGGTGGCATATACTCCCGAGGAGGCCGTGCGGGCGGCCGGGGAAATCGGCGGGAGCGTCTGGGTGGTGAAAGCGCAGATTCATGCGGGTGGGCGTGGCAAGGGCGGAGGGGTCAAGGTTGCAAGGAGCATCGAGGAGGTGCATGAGACCGCCGCGCGTATGCTGGGCATGAAGCTGGTCACCCACCAGACCGGTCCCGAGGGGCGGCTCGTCCGCCGCCTGCTTGTCGAACAGGGGATCGATATTGCCCGGGAGCTGTATCTTGGCATCACGCTCGACCGAGCGTCGTCGCGCAACGTCGTCATGGCCTCGACCGAAGGGGGTGTGGAGATTGAAAAGGTGGCGGCCGCATCGCCGGAAAAGATCCTCAAGCAGTATATCGACCGTTCCGCCGGGTTACAGGCGTACCAGGCCCGGGCGCTTGCCTTCGGGCTGGGCCTCTCGGGCGACCCGTTCAGGAACGCCTCGAAATTCCTGACGTCCCTCTACCGGGCGTACGAAGCGATGGACTGCTCGCTGGCCGAGATCAATCCGCTGGTGGTCACCGGCGACGGGACCGTGCTTGCGCTGGACGCGAAGATCAACTTCGATGACAATGCGCTGGAACGCCATCCCGAGCTCCGCCAGTTGCGCGACATCACCGAAGAGGATCCGCTCGAAGTGGAGGCGGCGCGGTCGAACCTGAACTACATCAAGCTGGACGGCGACGTCGGCTGCATGGTGAACGGGGCGGGCCTCGCCATGGCAACCATGGATATCATCAAGCTCGCCGGGGCGGAGCCGGCGAATTTCCTGGATGTGGGGGGGGGCGCAAGCGCGGAGACGGTGGCGGCCGGTTTCCGCATCATCCTCACGGACCCGGGCGTCCGTGCCGTCCTGATCAACATCTTCGGCGGGATCGTCCGCTGCGACCGGGTGGCAAACGGCATCGTGGAGGCCGCGAGGAAAATGGATCTTCAAGTGCCCATCGTGATCCGCCTGGCCGGAACCAACGCCGAGCTCGCTGCCGGCATCCTGACCCGGTCCGGGTTGAACCTGCTCGTTGCGAGGAACCTGAAAGAAGCCGCAGAGAAGGTCACCAGCGCGATCGCGCGGTGAACCGGCCGCCTGCCCATCGACCATGAAAAACCTGCAGGAGAAATACGAGCCCGTCATCGGACTCGAAGTGCATGCGCAGATGCTGACGGCGTCGAAGGCGTTCTGCGGCTGCTCGACGAAATTCGGCGGCGAGCCCAACACCAATGTCTGCCCCGTCTGCCTGGGAATGCCCGGGACCCTCCCCGTCCTCAACGCCAATCTGGTGGAGTTCATCCTTCGCATGGGCCTGGCGACGGGTTGTGCCGTGCCGCACCGGTCCGTCTTCGCCAGGAAGAACTACTTCTACCCCGATCTTCCCAAAGGCTACCAGATCTCCCAGTACGAGGCACCAATTTGCGTTAACGGCGCCGTGGAGATCGACCGGGAGGACGGCTCGAGGAAACGGGTGGGGATCACGCGGATTCACATGGAGGAGGATGCCGGGAAATCCATCCACGACGCCGATGTGGACACGCTCGTGGATGTCAACCGGTGCGGCGTGCCCCTGATCGAAATCGTGAGCGAACCCGATCTCCGGACTCCTGGCGAGGCACATGCCTACCTGACAAGGATCAGGCAGCTGCTCACCTATCTCGGAATCTGTGACGGGAATATGGAGGAGGGAAGCCTTCGCTGCGACGCGAATGTCTCGGTGCGTCCGGCCGGGGAGAAGAGGCTCGGGACGAAGACGGAAGTGAAGAACATGAACTCCTTCCGGAACGTCGAGCGGGCGCTGGCCTATGAAATCAACCGGCAGATCCAGCTCATCGAAGACGGCGGGCGCGTGGTCCAGGAAACCCTGCTCTGGGACGCCGGTCAGAATGCGGCTTATCCCATGAGGAGCAAAGAGGAGGCTCACGACTACCGCTATTTCCCCGACCCTGACCTGGTACCGGTCGTCGTCGACGAAGCATGGTTGGCCCGGGCCAGGGCGTCGCTGCCGGAACTGCCTGCCGCCAGGCGCGACCGCTTCGTAGGGGAGCTCGGCCTTCCACGCTACGATGCGGATGTGCTCACGGCGGAAAAAGAGACCGCCGACTATTTCGAGTCGGTCGTGGGGGTTTTGAACCGGCTGGGACTGAGGAGCGCCGCTGAAAACTCGAAAGTTTCGAGCAACTGGGTGATGACTGATGTCCTGCGCGTGATGGACGGTAAAACAGGAGCCCCCGTGTCTGCCGAACGCCTGGGGACACTCATCGGGATGATCCAGGACGGGACGGTCAGCGGTACGGCGGCGAGACAGCTCTTTGAGAAGCTCTGTTCGGACCCCGGGGATCCGCGGGGGCTCGTTGCGATGCTCGGCTTGGCACAGGTGTCGGATACCTCCGCAATAGAGCAGGCCGTCGACGAGGTGTTGAACCTGAACGCTGCTCAAGTGGAGAAGTACCTTGGGGGAAATGAAAAAATCTTTGGATTCTTTGTCGGTGAAACCATGCGGCGGATGAAGGGGAAGGGGAATCCAAAGCTCATCAACGACATGATGAGAGAGAAGCTCTCACGGAAACGGGGCTGATCCCGCTTGCGCTGCTCGCGGGACAGCTTCCGCAAGCAGGGTAGCGCATCTCTGGCCGGACTTCGGGAGTGCACAACGCCCGCGACCCGTGGTGCAGTCAAGCACTTCGGCGGTCTCCCGCAACACTTTGAAGAAGCAGACAGAAGCGTCCGGCACCCCGGAAGCGAAGGGTGCCGTGCGGCGAACACTCAACCGGGCGCGCATGTGCCTGGCCAGTCATCACACGGAGAAGCTATGAGAAAAAAGCTGATTGCCGGCAATTGGAAAATGTACAAGACCATTCCTGAAACCGAAGAATTGATCAAGGCGGTTCTCAAAGAGGCGCTGCCAAAAGGAGTGGGGATAGCGATCTGTCCGCCCTTTACTTCGCTCATGGCCGCCGCTTCACTTCTGAAGGGCTCCGGAATCCACCTGGGGGCACAGAACATGTCGGAGAACGACGAAGGGGCATTCACGGGAGAGATATCCTGGAAGATGCTGAAGTCAGCAGGATGTGACATGGTGATCCTGGGGCACTCCGAACGCCGGCAGTACTACGGAGAGACAAATGAGAAAGTGAATGCGAAGGCCCGGAAAGCCCTCGCCAACGGGCTGACGCCGATCGTCTGCGTGGGGGAAACTCTGCAGGAGCGCGAGGGAGGTGTTATGGAGAAGGTTGTCGGCGGACAGATACGGGGGTGTCTTGCCGGCTTCTCGGCGCCGGATGTGGAGTCTCTGGTGATAGCCTACGAACCCGTATGGGCAATCGGCACGGGACGAAATGCCACGCCGGAACAGGCGCAGAGCGTTCATGCATTTATCCGCGGACTGGTTTCTGAATTGCACTCCGCAGCTACTGCAGAAAAAATCGTCATTCAGTACGGAGGAAGCGTCAAGCCTGACAATGCGGCAAATTTGTTATGCCAACATGACATTGATGGGGCCCTAGTAGGTGGAGCCTGTCTGAAGGCTGAGTCATTCGGAGCGATCATCCGCGCTGCTGGCGTCTAGAAGCTAAGTTCTTGAAAATCAAACAGCTATGGACGATTGCGCCCGTTCTCGTTTAAGCGAGGGCGGGCGCCTCCTTTGTCTGGGCCACCATGCAACTCCGCGTTTTTCTTTGCTTTCCGGACACTTTGTGATTATATTTACAGGATAAGCTCATCTCATCCCTTTCGGCTCGTGGCCCAGACTTGGTAGGAACGGAACTGAAATTCAGCCGATCCAGGAATTGTTCATCTGCGGCACCACTGGCACTTCTACTTCTCTCACTCATCTGTCTTCCAACCCTCGTCTTCTCTGCGGAATACCGTTTTCTTGCGAACGGAGGCGTCAGACCGCCCGCCCCTGCGGGGACGCTCCCCGGCGAGTCGCCGACAAGGATCAGGTTCGAGCTCGATGGTCCCTGGTCCTATGCCGTTGACGGGGGGCCGGCGGGAACACTCGAGATTCCCTGCGCGTACGATTTTACGGGGAGGGTTGCCTTTCAGCACACCTTCCAGATGCCTGCCGATGCGGTAAACAAGTACAGGTTTCATGTTGTCGCGCTGGGCATCAATCAGAACGCCGAAGTCACGCTCAATAACGATTTCATCACGAACCATTCCGGCGGTTACACGACCATCCTTCAGACGGTGCCGGCCAACACCGTCCGGTCGGGTGAGGACAATGTCTTGCGGGTCGCCGTCAACAATACCCTCGAGTACCACAAGGGCTTCCCCCTCCGTCCCATGCCGTGGACGCCCCGGAACTACGGTGGTATTCTCCGTGAAATCTATCTTCTGGGGACCCCCGCGGTCTTCATCCGCCAGGCTGCCGTCACGACAGATGTTGACGAGCGGACTTCCGCCGCGCAGGTACATGTCAGAGTCATCGTCGACCGCGGGGAGCCCGGAGCGCGGGACCAGGGTCCGCTCTCGTGTGCCGCGGAGCTGGTAGACGCAATTTCCGGCATCACGGTGGGCCGCAGCGCGCCTGCCTCTGTGAGCGTCGCTGGAGGCGACGAGCCCATGCCGCTGGAGCTGACTGTCCAGAGTCCGAAACTCTGGAGCCCCGACAGCCCCGAGCTGTACCTCCTGCGCTGTGTGCTTGTGCGTCCGGGACCGGGAGGCGCGGTCCCGGTTGATGAGTTCGATGTGACCTGCGGCATCCGCCAGATCCGGATCGCCGACGGAAACATTCTCCTGAACGGAAGCCGGATCGTGCTCAAAGGAGTGATCTGGTACGAAGACCATCCGGCGTTCGGCAGCGCCCTCACCTACGAGCAGATGGAGAAAGACGTCGCGCAAATCAAGACCCTCGGCGCAAACGTGATCCGCTTCGCCTATCATCCTCCGCATCCGTATATGCTCGACCTGTGCGACCGGTACGGCCTTCTGGCGTTGGAGGAGCTGCCGGCCGACGGAGTCCCGGGGCCGATGTTCGAGGATGAGAGCTTCATGGATCCCCTGCGCTCCATGCTGCGGGAGATGGTCGCTCGTGACAGGAACCACCCCTCCGTGCTGGCCTGGGGGCTCGGCGACGGGTTCGATGTGGCGCACCCGGCGGCGCGCGCCGCCGTCGAACAGCTGATCCGCCTGGCGCGCTCGATCGACAGCCGGCCGCTCTATGCCGCAACGCCGCCGGTGTCGACCGACATCTGCACCGACCTCCTCGATATCGCAGCGGTGACGGTGACGGCCCGCGATGTGAAGGAGTTCCGGAGCCAGCTCTCGGACTGGCAAACGCTGCATCCCGATCAACCCGTCGTGGTGGCGTCTTTCGGGACCGAGGTCCAGCACGCCAACCGCCGCGGCTATACCGATCCCCTTTCCCAGGAGGCCCAGGCACGGTTCTACTTGCAGCGCTTCGATGTGCTGAAGTCGCTGGACTATGACGGCGGCATCATCCAGTCGTTCAACGACTGGACCGGGGCCCGCGCCTCCCTGACCGTACACGGGGAAGACCCGTGGGAGCGCAGCGTCGGCCTGGTCAGCGCCTTCCGCGAAAAACGCCTCGCGTTCGATGCCGTGCGGGCCAGCTTCCACGGCGAGAAGTTCCTTGCGCTCCCGCTCGGCACCTTCAGCAGCAAGTCGTCGATCATCTTCGTCCTGGCGGGCTTCGCTTCGCTGGTGGGCATCGCCTACCTGTACAATGCGAGCCGCCGCTTCCGCGAGAGCCTGAACCGGTCACTGCTCAGCTCGTACAACTTCTTTTCCGATGTGCGGGACCAGCACCTGGTGTCTCCCGTACACACCATGCTGCTCGGCTTCGGCATCGCTGCGGGAACGGCCATCGCCATGTCGAGCCTGGCCTTCCATTTCCGGGACAGCCGGTTTGCCGACGATGTCCTGTCGATGGTGCTCGTCTCGGACTCCTTCAAGGCGGCCGTGGTGCGCCTGATCTGGCGGCCCCTGATGTGCATCGGCGTCACGGCCGGAGCGGTCTTCTTCGGCCTGATCGCGCTGGGAGTGGCGATGTATGCCGTCCGGGTGTTCTTCCGCCAGCGCACGTATTTGAACCATGCGATCACCATCGCGTTCTGGTCCACGTCCCCCTTCCTGGCCTTCATCCCTATAGGGATGATCATGTACCGGGTGATGGAAAGCCCTCTCTACGTCGCCCCGATGCTGGGCCTCGTGGCCCTGCTCCATGTGTGGGTCTTGCTCAGGATGTTGAAAGGCCTCTCCATCGTCTACGACGTGTATCCGCCGCGGATGTACGCTCTGGGCATCGCCGTCATTCTCCTGTTCGCCGGCGGCCTCTATCTGTACTACGACATGGTGCCCGCAATGCCCATGTACGTCCGCTTCATGTACCACGTGACCACGCATATCCTGTAGCACGGCGGGAGCCATGTATCTTTCAAAGCTTGAAATTATCGGCTTCAAGTCGTTCGCCCAGAAGGTGAACCTGGTGTTCGACAGCGGGATCTCCGCGATCGTCGGGCCGAACGGCTGCGGCAAGACCAACATCGTCGATGCCATCCGCTGGGTGCTCGGCGAGCAGCGCTACAGCGCCCTCCGCAGCGACAAGATGGAGGATGTCATCTTCAACGGCACCAAGCAGCGCAAGCCCCTCGGCATGGCGGAGGCGTCGCTGGTGATCGAGAACACCAGAGGCATACTTCCGTCGGAATACACCCAGGTGACGGTCAGCCGCCGGGTCTACCGCTCCGGCGAGAGCGAGTATCTCCTGAACAAGGTCCCCTGCCGTCTCAAAGACATCCTCGACCTCTTCATGGATACCGGCATGGGGAGCGATGCGTACTCGGTCATTGAACTCAAGATGATCGAGACCATCCTGAGCGACAAGGCGGATGAGCGGCGGAGGCTGTTCGAGGAAGCTGCCGGGGTGACCAAGTACAAACACCGGCGCAAAGCTGCCTACCGTAAGCTGGACGACGTCCGGGCCGATCTGACCCGTGTCAACGACATCGTGACCGAAGTGCAGAAAGCGGTCACCTCGCTGGAGCGCCAGGCGCGGAAGGCGGAGCAGTACAACACCCTGAAGACCCGCCTGCGGGAGCTTGAGATCGATCTGATGGAGAGGGAGTACGCGCACCTCCTCGACCGGACAGGGCCGGTGGAGGAACAGGTGAGGCTGCTCGGCGGCCGCCGTTCGGACGCCGACGTGAGTCTCTCCGAGGGGGAGTCGCGGCTTGAGTCGCTCCGGCTGTCCATCCTTGAGGTGGAAAAACGGCTTGCGGAAGCCCAGCGCGACGTGAGCCTGCATCGCGAAAAGACGCACTACGTGGAGCAGCAGCGGCTGGTAGGGGCCGAACGGGTCAGTGCCCTGCGGGCGACGGTACAGCGCCTGGAGAGGGAGCAGACGGGCCTCGTTGCGGAGCTCGGACGGCTCGGCGTCCTGCGAACCTCCCTGCGCGAGGGCATTGCCGGTCTGGAGACCGAAGAACTGCATACCGCAGGCGAACACACGCGGGTGCAGGAAGAGTTGCGGTCGTTCGAAGCGGCCCTCGAATCCGGGAAGAAAGAGCTGCAGGCACTCAATGAGCGCACCATCGCCCTCGTCCAGGGAATCGCCGAGCGCCAACGGGAGCAGGATGGCATGAAGGCCAGGGCGGAGCATCTGAGCGGCCGGAGCGGGCACGCGGCGGAAGAGATCGGCGCGTATGAGGAAGAGCTTGCACGGCTCGACCAGAAGGTCGCCGGCCTGAGCGCGGAAGACCGGCAGCTGCGCCGTGCCTTTACCGAATCCGAGATGCGCTATTATGACGCGGAGCGCCTTCGCCAGGAGATGGCCTCCCGCATCGAAGTAATGCAGCAGAAGGTGCTGGAGGCGCGGGGTGAAGTAGAGCGGCGCACGGCACGCATGGATTTCCTGCAGGGGCTGATCGACAGCCGCGAAGGCCTTCCGGAAGGCGTCCGCTTCCTGTCGTCGACCGAGCAGTGGGAGCGGATGCAGACTGTTGCCGACGCGCTCCACGCGGAGGAGCGCCTGCGTCCCGCGCTCGAGGCCGCCCTCGGCGATTTTGCCGGGTGCATCATCGTCCAGCACGCGGCCGAGGCGCTGGAAGCGGTCCGCCTCCTCAAGGAAGGGGAGCACGGGAAAGCGACCTTCATCTGCCTTGACAGAATCCCGGCGATCACGTCCCGCTGCGCGCTCCCCGCCGGGTCCGGGGTGGTCGGATGGGCGGCCTCACTTGCCACCTTTGACAAAAACGTGGCGCCGCTCTTCCGCTTCCTGTTCGACCGGGTTCTCATCGTGGAAACGCAGGAGGCAGCGCGTCGCGTCGCCGCCCTCATGCCCGGGGTGCGGTGCGTGACCCTTGACGGCGAGCTCGAATCCGGCGCCGGGCTTTCGCGCGGCGGCAGCCGGCGGTACGACGAAGGAGGCATGATCGGCAAGCGCGCTCAGATGACCGACCTCCAGTCTGAAGTGCGGCAGCTGCAGCAGGCGCTTGAACAGCTCGAAGCTGAACGCGAGGCCGTCCAGCGGGAGCACGACGCGATCGACCTGAAGGCATTGAACGACGCCGTGAAGGCAGTCGAAAAGGAGATGAACGGGGTCGAGATGCGGATCGCCCAGATGGAATTTGAGAAGAAAAGAGCCGCGGACATCGTCTCCCGCAACCGTGAAGAAATCGCGGCCATCGAAGCCGAAGCGGCGGCCCTCCGTTCCGAAATAGAAGGGAGCATTCCGGGGCTGGAAGCGCTCACGGACGAGAAGACCGGGGTGGAACGCAGCTACGGAGCTTCGGCCGCCGGACTGGAAGCCCTCGAACGGGAATGGAATGATCGGTCCACCGCAGCACGAGATCTCGGGATAGCGGTCGTCCGGGCCCGCAACGAGCTGGAAAACGCCCGAAGCGCCCTGGATCGCGCCGAGCTCCAGACGGACGAACTGCACATCGCCATCGCCCGTCACAAGGCCGATGCCGTCACCGCGGGGGAATCGATCGCCGGGACCGAGGCACACATGGCCGAACATGAGGCCGCGCTGGATGCGCTGCAGGGTGAGTTCAGCGCGCTTCTCGCTGTCCAGTCCGCCGCGGAAAAGCAGGCTGCAGCAGTCCGCGGAGAAAGCCACCGGATCGAGCTGGCCATCAGGGACCAGCGCCGCCTGCACGACGACACGCTCAGGGACCTGCATGAACACGAGCTGCAACTCCAGGACCTGCGGGCCAAGACCGAGCACCTGACGGCGAGGGCGCGGGAGGAATTCGAGCTGACCCTGGAACGGAAGGCGTATCCGGACGATGCCTTTGTCGATTTCGCTGCACTTCGCGACGAGGTGCCGGCGCTGCGCGACAAGATCAAGTCGCTGGGAAACATCAACTTCGCGGCGTTCGAGGAATATACGGGGGAAAAACAACGGTACGAGACGCTCAGCGTCCAGCGCCAGGACCTGCTGGAGGCGGAGAAGAACCTGCTCGCGACCATCGAGGAAATCAATACCACCGCCCAGAACCAGTTCCTTGA
>PMBF01000083.1:38196-54144 GCA_003152875.1 Ignavibacteriota bacterium
GTCGACGCGCCGCTCGATGATGCGAACATCGACCGCTTCACCAGGATCATCAGGAAGTTTTCGAATAATACACAGTTTATCGTGGTGACCCACAACAAGCGGACCATGGAATCGGCCAATGCGATGTACGGCGTGACGATGGAGGAAGAGGGGGTGTCGAAAATCGTGACGGTCAGGTTCAATCAGGGCGGGATGGCCCAGTCTGCTGCGCTGGCGGCGGGATGACGATGAACCTCAAGCTCTTTGTCGAATGTGATGGCATGCCTCCGGGCTGCGGGGCCGGTTTCGGGGGGACGGATCTTGACCCACTCGTCCGGTTCTGCGCGGAACAGCGCATCGAGATATGCCTGTTGTCCGGGACCGGCGGTTCTCCTTTGTGCCTCATGCCGGACGGAGACGGCAGCATGAGAACCGTCTCCGTGAGGCAGGTGCAGAACCCCGATTGTGATCTGTGCGGTGCCTGCCCGAGGAATACCATGCTCTGCAGGTCGGGCGAGGAGGATATCATCGTCTATGTGGGCGAAAGTGGTTCGGGCGGTTGTCCCGCCGCCTATGCCGATCTGGTCTTTGCAAGGAAGACTCTCCAGAAAGAATGTCAGGTGAAGAACATCTCGTATCTCCCCTACGGGTCATTGGACGATGTCCGGGTCTCCATGGCAAGTGCCGGCACTGGATTGCGGAAGCGGCGCCGGGCAGAGGCGAAACGCCGGGAGGTTTTTTGCGCGGAATGACCCTGCATGACAGAGTTGCGGCATGAGTTCATCCTCCTTCGATATCCGCCGTTTCATCTTCCGGATGAGGAGTTACACGCCAATCCCTTTCCTGATCGCGATGGTGATCTTCGCCCGGCCGAGCGCAGCGAGTCTCGCGGGAGGGTTCGCCTTGCTTCTGCTCGGGGAAGGGCTCCGGTTCTGGGGGGTCTCCATCGTGGGAGCCGAAACAAGGACAACCGGCACCGTGGGGGGGACGTATCTGATCACCAACGGTCCCTTCGCCCACGTGCGGAATCCCCTCTACCTGGGGAACATGGTCATGTATGCAGGAATCGGGGTGATGTCGATGGCCCTGTTTCCCGGGCTCCTGATTGCTGCCGCAGCCTGGTTCTACTTTCAGTACTACCTGATCGTCACCAGGGAGGAGGAGTACCTGAAAGAAACCTTCGGCGTGGAGTATGAAGGGTATTGCCGGGAAGTGCGCCGCTTCATACCGAGGCTCACCCCGTACCGGTCATCGGCTCCGCCGCCGAAGATGGTCAACGCGGCCGAAGGCCTTGCTTCGGAGCGCAGAACTCTTCAGGCGATCGGCCTGGTGACGGCGGCACTGGTCATCATCTTCCTTGTCCGGTAGCCTTCGATGGAAAGCCGCGTGCTGATGATCGCCGGCGAAGCCTCGGGAGACCTGCACGGTTCGGGGGTCGTCAGGGTGCTGAAATCCCTTCGTCCCGGCATCGATGTGTACGGTGTGGGCGGCCTCGGGATGCGCTGCGAGGGGATGGATGTCGTTGTGGACAGCGCTGAAATGGCGTTCATGGGGTTCGTCGAGGTGTTGAAGAACCTGAGGACGGTCCGGCGCGTGGAGCGGAAGCTCGAGGGCCTCCTGGAGAGCCGGAGACCCGATGTGGTCGTGTGTATCGACTATCCGGGCTTTAACCTTCGGTTTGCGAGAGCGGCCGCGCGGCGGGGGATTCCGGTGCTGTACTACATCAGCCCGCAGGTGTGGGCCTGGCACAGGAGCCGGGTCCGCGGCATGCGCGGCACCGTGCGGAGTATGAAAGTGGTGTTCCCGTTTGAAGTGGAGATCTACCGCCGCGCCGGGATCGACGTGGAGTTCGTCGGACATCCCGTGGTGGAGCGCATTGGCGCGACGATGCCGCGCGATGCCTTCTTCTCGCGTAACGGGCTGGACGGGACGAAAAAAATTCTGGCTCTCCTTCCGGGAAGCAGGCTGCAGGAGATCGCCAAGATCCTTCCGGTCATGCTGGAGGCGGCCCGTATGCTCACGCGCGGAGGAGGCGTTCAGGCGGTGCTGGGCGTGGCTCCCAACCTCGGCATGGGGGCTGTCCAGGAATACCTGAAGAGCGCTCCGGAGGTCATGGCGGTGGAACAGTCAACCTATGATTTGATGGCACACGCCGACGCGGCTCTGGTCACATCGGGCACGGCCACGCTCGAGACGGGATGGTTCGGGACCCCGATGGTGGTGGTGTACAGAACATCGCCTGTGACCTATCTCATCGGCAGGATGCTCGTCGATGTGCCGTACATCGGGCTTGTGAACATCGTGGCCGGCTCGAAAGTGGTGCCCGAGCTGATCCAGGGGGCCCTCACACGGGAGAACCTTCTTCGCGAGGTGACGCCTCTCCTCTGCGACGCTTCGGCGGCTGCAGCCATGCGGCAGAAACTCGCCGTCATCAAAGAAAGACTCGGCGCCCCTGGTGCATCGGCCAGGGTTGCGCAGGCGGTTCTGGACCTTGCGGAGAAGCCATGAGGGGACTCTCGACGTGCGTCCTGCGTGCGGTCGCCGGCACCCCGGGCGCGGCTTCGGACGCCCGCCTGTGCGCCTTCGTCCTTGCCTCAGCGTCAGCCCTGGTGCTCTCTTCGTGCGGCACGGGAGGTCTCACCGGCGGGGTGGAGGCGCCTCCGGAAACGAAGGAGTCGGTGTTTCAGCAGGGACACCGGCTGTACCTGACCGGCTCATACGACAGTGCTCAGGTGCTGCTGCTGCAGGCCGCGTCGATGGATTCATCGTATGCCGACCCGGTGACGGACCTGGCCTCATTGCACTATGACCGCGCCATGGCCGAGAAGGAAGGACCGTCCCGGGTGGCGCCCCTGAAAGATGCCTTCCGCACTTTTGCTCGCGCGGAAAGGCTCGGAAATACCGATGCCTCAACATACGAGCGGCTTTGCGAGATTTCGGTCGCCCTGAAAGATGACAGGTCATTCCTCCGCTACGCGAAGAAGACCGCGGAACGGTACCCCTTCGACCGTCAGTTCTACAACCTTGGGCTGGCGTACTTTAATGCGGGAGAATACCTGAACGTGGTCAAGAGCCAGAAGGAGGCGGCGGAGAAATTCAAGCAGTCTCCCTATCTGGGGGGCTTCTACCGCCAGATGGGCCGCGCCTACATGAAAATGAACCGCGACCAGACGGCGGAACGGACGCTCGAGTCGGGGCTCAAGGCAGTCGGCGTGCGGATTGCCGCAATGAAAAAGGAGAACGGCGGAGTGGAGAATCAGCAGCGGCTGGCGGACGACAGGGTTGCCATCCTTCAACTCCTTCGGGGGCTTCACCAGACGTATCATGCCGATGCCAAACTCCAGGAGGTGGAGAGTCTTCTGAAAGAAGCAGGGGCCCTGCGGTGAGGGGTCTGAGGCCATTCCCGGTTCTGCTTCCCCTCTCATACCCCTATGGCTGCGCGGCGGGGGTGCGCAACTGGTTGTACGACGCGCGAATCCTCACGGCCGTGCGTCTTGATGTGCCGGTCGTCTCAATCGGCAACCTCACTGCCGGGGGGACCGGAAAGACTCCATTCACCGGTGAGGTGGTGCGGCGCCTGCAGGAGCGAGGACTCAGAGTGGGTGTGGTAAGCAGGGGGTACGGCCGCGCCTCCCGGGGAACGGTGGTTGTTGCAGACGGGGAGAAAGTCCTTGCCGGCCCCCGGGAAGGAGGGGACGAACCTGTGATGCTGGCGCGCCGCCACCCCGGGACGGTCGTAGTGGTTGCCGGGCGCAGGGGGGATGCCGGCAGGATCGCCGTGGAAACGTTCGGCGCACAGGTGATCGTGATGGATGACGGTTTTCAGCACAGGGCGCTCGCCAGGGATGTGAATATCGTCATCATCGACGGACGGATGGATATCAGGCGGGAGCGCCTGCTGCCGGCGGGGTTGCGGCGCGAATGGCTCTCCGGGTTGAGGCGGGCAGATCTGCTCGCCGTAGCGAAGATCGCCGACGAACCGGCGGCGCGAGCCGCGGCCGGCCGTCTCTGCCGGTGGTTCAAAGGGCCCGTTGCAGCGTTCACGCTGTGCACCGAAGAGGTGGCCGGGGTCCCGGCCCGAGGAGGAACGCTCCTCCAACCCGGCACCCCTGTTCTGGCGTTCAGCGGGATCGCCGACCACGGAGGTTTTCTTGAGACGGCACGGTCGGCCGGCTTGAAACTGGCCGCCGCCGAGCGCTTCGATGACCACCACCGCTACACGGAGTCCGATGTCCTCCGGTTGATCGGGACGGCGCGGGCCAGTGGGGCTGCCGCGTTCCTGACGACGGAGAAAGACGCGGTCCGGCTGGACGGTACCCCGGCGCTGGCCGGACTGCTGCGATCGGCCGCGCCGCTCTATGAGATGCGCATGCGGGTCCGAATGGTGTTCGGCGAAGAGGCGCTGTCCCGCTTGCTGGGAAGTCTTGCAGGTGTATCATGATGCTGATCGGCCTTACCGACCCGATGGACGACCGCGCGAAGCTGAGTCTCTATGCCGACTGGCTCAAGCGCGAAGAGCCGGATGTCGACGTTGCGCTCCTGTCGCCGACGCTTCGCAACGCCGGCCTCCTTAGCCTCTGTGATGCGCTCGTCCTCAGCGGTGGAGGAGACATGCACCCCAGGTTCTTCGGGCGCGAGGACCTGCTCCCGCTCTGCAAAGAGGTGAACGAAGAGCGGGATGCCTTCGAACTCGCGGTGCTGGATCATGCCCGCCGCCGCAGGATGCCCGTCCTGGGCATCTGCCGGGGGGCGCAGGTGCTGAACGTCGGGTTCGGGGGGACGCTTCTGCCCGATATCGAAAAGGCGGGGTTCGTCCATCACCGGACGGGCGATGCCGTGCAGCGGCTTCACGCGGTGTCGGTGGAGGAGGGCTCGCAGCTTCGGGGAATCGTCGGGACCGCGGGCGGAGACGTCAACACGTTTCACCACCAGGCGGTGGAGCGGGCGGGGACCGGGCTCCGGGCCTCGGCGGTTTCGCACGACGGCCTCATCGAAGCCATCGAACCGCTTGACCCCGACGGGGGCCCTTTTATGCTCGGCGTGCAGTGGCACCCCGAGCGGATGAAGAATGTCAACAGTCCCTTCGCCGGAGCATTGGTTCAGGCGTTCCTGCGGGCGGTACGGGATTGAACAGAAGAGTTGTACCAGCATCAAGAACATCTGTATCAGCACAACGTCCATAGATTCCACACCACCATAAGAAGGATTCGTTATGAGCAAAAATGTGTATTTCTTCGGGAGGGGGAAGGCAGATGGCCGGGCGGAGATGAAAAATCTTCTCGGTGGCAAGGGAGCCAACCTCGCTGAGATGGCGCTTCTCGGCATCCCGGTTCCCGCAGGTTTCACCATCACGACCGACGTCTGCACGTACTACTACGGCCACAAGCGCACCTATCCCACGACGTTGAAGGCCGAAGTGATCAAGGCCCTGCGGAAAGTCGAATCGATCATGGGGATGAAGTTCGGCAATCCGAAGAACCCCCTGCTCGTGTCCGTGCGCTCGGGCGCCCGCAGGTCGATGCCCGGCATGATGGAGACGGTTTTAAACGTCGGCCTGTGCACGGCGACGATCCCCGGTTTGATCGCCAAGACCGGCAACCCGCGCTTTGTCTGGGATGCCTACCGGCGGCTGATCATGATGTACTCGGATGTAGTCATGGAAAAGGCGGCCGGTGTCGAGCCCGCTGAGGGTAAAGGAATCCGGCTGCAGCTGGATGCCATGCTTCACGAGCTGAAGAAGTCAAAAGGGTACGCCACCGACGCGGACATTCCGGCTGAGGATCTCGAGGTTCTCTGCGGACGCTTCAAGGACCGGGTGAAGGAAGTGCTGGGCAAGCGCTTCCCGGACGAGGGGTACGAGCAGCTGTGGGGAGGCATCGGGGCCGTGTTTTCGTCCTGGAACGGCAAGCGCGCCGTTTCGTACCGCCGCATCGAGCGCATCCCCGACGAATGGGGAACCGCCGTCACGGTGCAGGCCATGGTCTTCGGCAATATGGGTGACAGCTCGGCGACGGGCGTGGCATTCAGCCGCAACCCCGCGACGGGCGAGAACAAGTTTTACGGCGAGTGGCTGGTCAACGCACAGGGTGAGGACGTCGTTGCGGGCATCAGGACACCGAGTCCCCTGAACGAATCGACCAAGAGCGAGCACAACCGGGACATCCCGTCGCTCGAGGCCGTCATGCCGAAGGCGTATAAGGATCTCGACAGGTTCCGCCTGAAGCTTGAGAAGCACTTCAAAGACATGCAGGACATCGAGTTCACGATCCAGGAGGGACACCTCTGGATGCTCCAGTGCCGCATCGGAAAGCGGACCGGCACCGCCGCTCTCAACATGGCCATGGACATGCTCCAGGAGCGTCTGATCGACGAGAAGACCGCCGTGATGCGGCTCACGCCGGATCAGCTCGACGAGCTGCTCCACCCGATCGTGGATCCCAAGGCTGAGAAGGAAACCAAGCCGCTGGCCGGCGGCCTTCCGGCTGGT
Source organism: Ignavibacteriota bacterium (assembly GCA_003152875.1). GTDB lineage: Bacteria > Bacteroidota > Ignavibacteria > UBA10030 > UBA6906 > Fen-1262. Next base: position 44,663 of record PMBF01000083.1, read on the forward strand.
CCCGGAGGCGCCTGTGGCCAGATCGTCTTTACCGCCAACGACGCCGTTGCGTGGGCGCAGCAGGCCAAGAAAGTGCTGCTGGTCCGCGAAGAGACCAATCCCGAGGATGTCGAAGGCATGCGGGCGGCCGAGGGGATCCTTACGGCCCGCGGCGGGATGACCAGCCACGCCGCCCTGGTTGCGCGCGGCTGGGGGAAATGCTGCATCGTCGGCTGCAGTGCACTGCACATCGACGTCCATGCGAAGACTCTTACCGTGGACGGGCGGACGTATCACGAGGGGGACTGGTTCACGCTGAATGGGACCCGCGGGTACGTTTATGCCGGACAGCTGCCGATGGTGAGCGCGACGGAAAACCCGCGGTTTGTGGACTTCATGAAGATCGTGGACAAGTTCCGGAAGATCGGGGTGCGGACGAATGCCGACACGCCGGAAGATGCGACGAAGGCCCGCGGCTTCGGGGCCGAGGGCATCGGACTGTTCCGGACGGAGCACATGTTCTACGGCAAGCACTCGGAACAGCCCCTCTTTCTGCTCCGCAAGATGATCATCTCCGGCAGCGAGCAGGAGCGAAGAGCTGCGCTGATGGAGCTCTACCCCTTCGTGAAGAAGGACATCAAGGATACGCTGGCCGTCATGGACGGATTGCCCGTCACCGTCCGGCTCCTTGATCCCCCTCTGCACGAGTTTGTGCCGAACCGCCCCGAGGAGCGCGCGAAGCTCTCCGCGTCGCTCGGCATCTCGGCGGAAGAGCTGAACCGCCGGGCGGACCTGCTGCACGAGAACAACCCCATGATGGGCCACCGGGGCGTCCGGCTGGGCATCACCTACCCCGAGATCAGCGAAATGCAGATACGCGCGATCTTTGAGGCCACGGTGGAGCTCGTGCTGGAAGGGAAGAAAGTCCTTCCTGAGATCATGGTCCCCGTGGTGGGCATGAAGAGCGAGCTCGACAGCCAGCGCAAGCTTGTCGATGCGATCTACGCCGAGGTGTGCAAAAAGTACGGCGTAAAGAAGATCGAATTCCTGTACGGGACGATGATCGAAGTCCCGCGCGCGGCGCTGACCTCAGACCGGATTGCCGAGTCGGCCGAATTCTTCTCGTTCGGCACCAACGACCTTACTCAGATGGGCTTCGGCTTCTCGCGCGATGACATCGGAGGGTTCGTGCCCGACTACGTGAAGAACAAGATCCTCCCGGTGGATCCGTTCCAGGTCCTGGACCAGGAGGGCATAGGCCAGCTCATCCGCATGTCGATCGAAAAGGGCCGGACGACCCGTCCGAAACTGAAGATCGGCATCTGCGGCGAACACGGCGGGGAACCCTCCTCGGTGGCATTCTGTGTCCGGGTCGGGATGAACTACGTCTCCTGTTCACCCTTCCGCGTTCCGATCGCCCGTCTCGCCGCCGCCCAGGCGGCCCTCGAGGATGGAGCCCAGGCGCAGAAGAAAGGGGCGGTGAAGAATAGGAAAGCCCCTGCGCCAAAACGCGCTCCGAAGCGCCGCCGCTGAGGCGCATGCAGCGTCGTCATCTCCGGCCCCCGGTCCCGCACAGGCGGGACCGGGGAGGCGGGAGCATCGCTCTGCACAGTTGTTCAAAGGAGCCCCATCCATGAAGCTTTCCGATTTCCGATACCCGCTACCCAGGAACCTGATCGCCAAGTACCCGGCGAGCCCCCGCGACAGCGCGCGGCTGATGGTCATCAACCGGAGCGACGGCTCCATCACGGGGATGCGGTTTGCTGAGATCGCCCAGTTTTTCAAGAAGGGGGACTGTCTGCTCATCAATGAGACCAAAGTATTCCCGGCGCGGCTGATGGGACGCAAGGAAAAGACCAACGCCAAGATCGAGGTCTTCCTCCTCCGCGAGCTGAACAAGGAGGAGAACATCTGGGACGTGATCGTCGACCCGGCGCGCAAGGTCCGGATCGGCAACAAGATCTTCTTCGACGAGGGCCGGCTCTGGTGCGAGGTGATCGACAATACCACGTCGCGCGGCCGGACCGTTCGCTTCAATGTCACGGGTGATTTTTTCAGGATCATCGAGCGGATCGGGAAGATGCCCCTCCCGTACTACATCAAACGCGACGCCACCGAGAAGGACAAGGAAACCTATCAGACCGTCTTCGCCGAACGGACCGGCGCGGTGGCCGCCCCCACCGCGGGGCTGCATTTCACCAGACGGCTCCTCGCCGTGCTGAAACGGAAAGGGGTCAAGGTGGCCCCCGTGGTGCTCCATATCGGGCTCGGGTCATTCCGTCCGGTGGAGGTGGAGGATCTCACCAAGCACAAGATGGACTCGGAGTACTACGAGATCTCCCTGGAAACGGTCGACATCGTGAACAAGACCATCGACAGCCGCGGCAACGTCTTCGTGTGCGGGACCAGCACGTGCCGCGCCGTGGAATCAAGCGTCACCACCGATGGCCATCTGAAATCGAATCGCGGCTGGACGGACAAATTCATCTTCCCGCCGTATGATTTCAAGATCACCGACCGTCTGGTCACCAACTTCCATATGCCGGAATCCACCCTCCTGATGCTTGCTGCGGCGTTCGGCGGACGGGATCTGGTCATGAAAGCCTACAAGAAAGCGATCAAAGAGGGGTACCGGTTCTTCAGCTACGGGGACGCAACGCTGATCCTCTGAGGGTAGCGGATCTCACCTTATGAAACTCCTCCTGCTGGTCGCGGTGAATGCCGCGCTCCTCGGCGTGTTCATCTGGCTCTTCCGCAGGAAGAACCTGCTTTCATTTTTCAGCGGGGGCCGGTGGTGGCTGACGTGGCTGTCCATTGCCGTCATCACCCTCATGGACGAGCTCACGTCCATTTTTTACGCCCCCAGTGAGGCCTACCGGTTCATCGGCACGCATGCCATCGTGTTCATCGCGGTGACATCCCTCCTGATGCGGTTCCTGTCGACGCGCATGACCGAAATCGCGGAGATCCTGGAGCATCACGGGATCAAGGGAGGGGGCGTGTATTCGTTCTCCTACCTTGTGCTCGGCCCCACGCTCTCCTTCATCGCCGTCGCCTCGATCATGGTGGACTACGTCCTGACGGCCTGTATTTCCACCGTGAGCGCGGTGGAAAACGGCCTCACCTTCGTGCAGATCAGCGACGCGGGGAAATTCTTCACGATGATCGGCATTGTCTGGGGGATCGCGGGTCTGAACATTCTGGGGGTGAAGGAGAACGCCCGTTTCACCTTCGGCATCTTCTTCTTCGTGGCGCTGGTGCTGATGTCGTTCCTGGCCTCCGCCCTGATCGACGCGAACGGATCGACCTGGTCGGCGATCGGCACGAGCTTCAACGCAGCCGCCCTCCACACCTATGCCAGGGGGCCCGTGGGCGGGTACACGTTCATTATCATCGGCATCGCAAGCTGCATCCTCGCCTATTCCGGTATCGAATCGGTCGTGCAGACGGCCGGGCTCGTGAAGAGCTGGCGCGACATCGGCCGCGCCTACATCTTCCTGGCCCTCACCATCGGCATCTTCACACCGCTCATCTCGGCGCTCGTCCTCGGCTCCGGGGCCAACATCCAGGAGCATGAGACCGACCTTCTCACCCAGTTCGCCGCCCACCTCAACGGGGTGCCGTTCGGCATCCTCGTCGGAATCACCGCCAGCGTCGCCCTGATCATGGCCGTGAACACCGCGTTCGTCGCGTCGAGCGAGCTCATGGAGCGCGTCGCGCACCGGTACAACTTCCAGTGGATCATCAAGACCAACAACCGCCAGTCGCTCTACCGGATCCACGTGCTCAGCGCGACGGCGTTCTCGGTGATCATCGTGCTGACAAGCGGAAGCCAGAAAATGCTCGCCGAGATGTATGCCCTGGGACTCGTGGCGAGCTTTACGATCAACATGGGGAGCCTTCTCTTCTACCGCTATTTCTCGGGCACCAGGGAGATCCGGGCCTACCACACCTCCCGCGTCGGGACCATGCTCGTGTTCATCATCCTGCTCTCCTGCTTTGTCTACCTGGCCATGACGAAGCCGTACGGCCTGGCACTCTGGGCGACCGCTGCGGTCTCTTTTCTCTTCGTGGGAATCCGGGTGGCCCGGAACCGCGCTCCCGAGAACGTCCAGAGAGCGAAGACCGACAGCCCGCTGCAAATGGTGTTCGCCCTTGCCGAGAACCCGCCTGAGGGGTTGCTGCACGTCTACTTCAAACGGCCCCTTGAAGGAGCAGATGTCCCGGATCCAAACGCGGTCTTCGTGAGCTTCTACAACCCCCGTTCAGGGATACCGGCCCGCCTGGCACCAAACCACTACAGGTTCGCCAACACGGGTCCTCTGTTCGAAGCCATCACCGCCCTGCTGCTCGTGCTCAGGTATGAGCTTCCGGACAGGCAGTTCGTCATTCACTTCGGCTGGCCCCTGTCCTCCTGGATCGACAGGTTCGCGATCGGGGTCATGGTCTTCAGCATGATGCGCATTCCCAGGATGTTTCCCGAGTTCACCTTCATGATCGAGTACTTCGGGAAGCATGAACTTCCTCCCCCAACCGCGCCGCCGCCATGAAGCAGCGGAAGACGTCACATCCCCGGGTGGGCGTGATCATCCCCGCCGGCGGGTCGGGGACCAGGATGGGAGGACCGCTCCTCAAGCAGTTCCTCCCCCTGCGGGGAAGCCCGATCCTCCTCCGGACGCTCCGGGCGTTCGACGGCCATCCGGACATCGACGAGATTGTCGTTGCCGGACCGGCCGGGTTCCTTGCCCGCATTCGGAGAATGGTTGCGCGGGGCGGCTTTGTCAAGGTCACGGGGGTCGTGGAAGGAGGAGGGAACCGGCAGGCCTCGGTTGAGAACGCCCTCAGGGCGCTCTCGCCAGGCATCACGATCGTGCTCGTGCACGATGCGGTCCGGCCCCTTGTGGAACCCCGGGTCATCTCTCAGGTGATCGAATCCGCTGCGAGGTGGGGAGCTGCCGCGGCGGCCGCTCCCGCCCTCGACACAGTCCACTGGGAGGGGGCCCCAGGGTTCTTCACACGCACGCTGGCCCGTCGCCGCATCTGGAACGTCCAAACCCCGCAAGGTTTCAGGCGGGCTATCCTCGAGGAGGCACACCGCCGTGCGAGGAGGTCCGGGTTGACGGGGACCGACGATGCCTCGCTCATCCTCAGGTTGGGCCGCAGGGTGCGCATTGTGGAATCTCCCCCCCGCAACCTCAAGATTACTTCACCGGACGACCTTCGGACGGCTTCCGCGCTGATTGGAAGGCAGGAGGCGCGAAAATGAGGTAAAATCGCAACCCGGGAGGTGGGGGACAATCTCAGGCGGACATTTTCCCTCTCCCCTTGCAATTGTTTGATTCAATTGATAGTTTTGTAGTTGTGACGTACTCCGGAGTCTGAATGCTACCAGTCGCAATCATTGCAGTGTTGAGCTATCTCGTCGGTTCTGTTCCGACCAGCATCATCGTTGCCCGCGCCAGCCGGGGCATCGATATACGCCTGCATGGAAGCGGCAATGCCGGAGGGACGAACGTCATTCGAGTGCTCGGGTGGAAACTGGGTGTTTTCGTCATCCTGATAGACATGGCGAAAGGCCTGCTTGCGACTATCGTCATCGCACGCATGATGCAGGGCTCCATCCCGTTTGAAAACAAGACCCCATTCGACGATTTTACCGTGGTGCAGATCATCGCAGGCTGCGCCGCAATCCTCGGTCACATCTGGACGGTGTTCGCGGGCTTCCGCGGCGGCAAGGGGATCGCCACCGCCGGGGGCATGCTCATCGGGATCGCGCCGGTCGAGGTCGCGGTGTCATTCGGCGTGTTCACGGTCGTCCTGCTCCTTTCCCACTACGTATCACTCGGTTCCCTGAGCGCCGCCGTCGCGTTCCCGCTGACGATGTTTTTCCGTGAAAACATTTTCCTGGTCAATATCGAAGGCTATCGCACCCTGATCTACTTCAGTCTCGCGATCTCGCTTCTCATCATCTACACACACCGGGCAAACATCAAGCGGCTGCTGAAGGGAACGGAAAACCGCATCAGGTTCTCGCCCCGCCACGAGCCATTACCGCCTGCTGCCCAGCATTGAGGGCTCGCCGTATCCATGCGAACTACCGTTCTCGGAGCGGGGTCCTGGGGGACAACGCTTGCCATCCTCCTTGCTGAAAACCGTCATGACGTGGCGCTCTGGAGTTTTTCCTCCGACCAGGCCGACCTCATGCGGAGTTCCCGCGCGAACCCCGATTTCCTCCCTGGAATAGAGATTCCCAACGCTGTTGAGATTACAGCCAACCTGTCATCAGCCGTGCGGGACGCCGAACTGGTCGTTGCGGCGGTCCCGTCTCAGTATGTCCGCCATGTGATGGCGGGCCTCGGGAAGACCCTCCCCAACGAAACCGTTGTGGTGAATGTTGCCAAGGGGATCGAGAACGGAACCCTGATGACGATGTCGGAGATGCTGCACGACGTCCTCCCCGGGATCGATCCCGGCAGCATCGTCACGCTTTCCGGTCCAAGCCACGCCGAGGAGGTCAGCCGGAGAGTGCCGACAACGGTAGTGGCAGCGTCGACAGACCTGACGACAGCCCGCATCGTGCAGCGCGTCTTCATGCTTCCGTACTTTCGAGTCTACGTCTCAAACGACATCCGTGGGGTGGAGCTGGGGGGATCGCTCAAGAATGTCATTGCCATCGCGGCCGGCATCATCGACGGGGCCGAGCTTGGGGACAACACCAAAGCGGCGGTCATGACCCGGGGGATTGCGGAAATCGCCCGCGTCGGGGTGGCTCTCGGGGCCCACGTGCGCACCTTCTCGGGTCTCTCGGGTATCGGCGACCTGATGGTGACATGCATGAGCCGTCACAGCAGGAACCGTTACGTCGGGGTGGAGATCGGGAAGGGCCGGAAACTCCCGGCCATCCTTGCGGAGATGATGATGGTGGCCGAGGGTGTGGCGACGACCCGTTCGGCGAACGACCTGGGACTCCGCGCAGGCGTTGAGGTCCCCATTATCTCGGAAGTGCACAAGATCCTCTTCGAGGAGAAAGACCCCCTCAAGGCGTGCCATGATCTCATGACGAGGGACCCCAAAGGGGAGATGTGAGAGTCCCCCTCGGAAGCGCACACCCGGGCCCCCCGGGTGTGCTGTGTGCGGATGCAGGTGGACGCAGGGAAAACAGGAATCCCGCTCTCCCTCGGGCAGTGCCCGGTGAAGAGCGGGATTTCGCTTGTTGCGGGTGCGCGCGCTATACTCAGGCTCAGATGAACAGGGGTGCCAGGACCAGCGTGATGGTGCTGAGCAGCTTCACGAGCACGTGCAGCGAGGGCCCCGCCGTGTCCTTGAACGGGTCACCCACCGTGTCGCCCACCACGGCCGCCTTGTGCGGCTCCGACCGTTTGCCGCCAAGATGTCCGGACTCGATGTATTTCTTTGCATTGTCCCACGCCCCGCCGCCGTTGTTCAGGAAGAGCGCCATCAGGATGCCGACGATGGTGCCGACCATGAGCAGGCCTCCGACAACCTCCGCCCCGCTTGCGCCTCCCACCGGCTGGCCCGTGGCGATGAACAGCCACCGGAAGACCAGGCCCACCGCCACCGGCATGCCGACGACGAGGAGACCGGGGAGGACCATTTCCTTGAGCGCGGCCTTGGTCGCGATGTCGACGCACTGGCCGTAATCAGGCTTCGACGTCCCCTTCATGATGCCGGGATCCTTGCGGAACTGTTCGCGGACGTTGTTGATGATGGAAAACGCGGCACGGCCGACCGCCTTGATGGCGAACGATGAGAAGAGGAACACCAGCACGGCGCCGAACATCGCGCCGACGAAGACTTCGGGTTTGTTGAGGTTGATCACACCCGAGAAGCCGGGCCAGTAATTCTTCACCTCGTCGATGTATGCGCTGAACAGGAGGAACGCCGCAAGCGCCGCAGAACCGACGGCATAGCCCTTGGTCAGCGCCTTCGTGGTGTTTCCCACCGCGTCGAGGCGGTCCGTCTTTGCGCGGATCTCTTCGGGCTGCTGGCTCATCTCCACGATGCCGCCGGCGTTGTCGGTGATGGGTCCGAAGGTATCCATAGCCAGGATGTAGGCGGCCGTGGCAAGCATGCCCATGGTGGCCACCGCCGTGCCGAACAGCCCGGCGTTCCTGAGCCCCGAATGCTCGCCGAGGAAATATGATCCGACGATCGCCCCGGCGATGACCAGGACCGGATAGCCNNCGGACAGGCCGGTACTTGTATTCTGTGTAGTACTGCGTGATAATGACGAAGGCGATGGCGGTGACCACGCCGACCAGTCCGCACAGGAAGAAATTGAAATAGTGTTCCGGACCCATCAGCCAGCGGGAGGCGATGAAAAAGCCGACCATGGCGAGTACTGCGGAGACGTAATAGCCGCGGTTGAGGGCCTTCATCGGATCTTCCTTGTCGTTGACCTTGACGGACAGCACTCCGACCGCGGAGGCGATGATACCGAAGGCGCGCGCGACGAGCGGGAACAGCAGGACCCCGACGAGGGAGAGGTTCTGCGCCGCAAAGAGGTCGGCGTTGGCTTTGTACAACCCGGCCGCCAGGATCATGGCGCCGATGTTCTCGGCCGCCGTCGATTCGAACAAATCGGCGCCGCGCCCCGCGCAGTCGCCGACATTGTCGCCCACCAGGTCGGCAATCACCGCCGGATTGCGCGGATCGTCTTCCGGGATCCCTGCTTCGACCTTTCCGACGAGGTCCGCACCGACGTCGGCTGCCTTCGTGTAGATTCCGCCGCCGAGCTGCGCAAAGAGCGCCACGAAGCTCGCGCCGAACCCGTACCCCACGATGAGGAGCGGGATCTTGGTGATGTCTGCGGTCACCCCCGACAGCTGGACGAGCGCGAAGAGGCCGGCGACGCCGAGCAGGCTCATGGCGACGACGAAGAAACCCGAGACCGCGCCGCCGCGAAGAGCGGGCTGCAGAGCGCTGTTCATGTCCTTCAGGGCGCCGGCGGCCGAGCGGATATTCGAGCGGATCGCGACCCACATCCCCATGTATCCAGCGGCAACGGAGCACGCCGCCCCGAGCACGAATGACAGTGTGGTCCAGAGGGCGAGCATGCTTGTGCTGGCCGGGTCATGCTCGTTGTGGGCCCGGACAAATGCGTACAGGATGTAGATAATGCAGGCCAGGGCAAAGGCCATGTACATGATGGTCCTGTTCTGGCGTCGCAGAAACGCTTCGGCGCCCGCCTTGATCGCGTCGGAGATCTCGCGCATTCTCGGCGTTCCCGTATCACGTTTCATGACGTCGCGCACGAGGTAGAGCGCAAACAAGAGCCCCAGCAGGCTGATACCTAAAATGAGAGTCAGTTCCATGGAACCTGGCTTGCTCCTTTCTATGGGGAAATGAACGAGGGACTGCTGCTACTCAGCGGCAATGGCGAATGGAGATTCCCATGGCGGGGTGATGCGCTTCAGGGAATTTCAATAGGATACGGAAAAAAAACGAGAAAGGCATCACCCGGACGCACAGGAAACCGGGAG
>PMBF01000043.1:0-35901 GCA_003152875.1 Ignavibacteriota bacterium
AAGACCATGCCAACGATTGTTGTCCTCGACGGTTACACGCTCAACCCCGGCGACCTCAGCTGGAACTCTCTGGAGGCGCTCGGCATGTGCACTATCCACGACCGGACCGCGCCGCAGGATACTCTGGAACGCGCCGCCGTTGCCGAGATCGTCCTAACGAACAAAACGGCGATGCCAGGCAGCGTGATTGCCGCCCTGCGCGATCTGAGGTACATCGGAGTCCTCGCCACGGGATACAACATCGTCGACGTGGCTGCCGCCCGGGAGAGAGGGATTCTCGTCACGAACGTGCCGGCGTACTCCACCGACTCCGTGGCTCAGCTGGTCTTCGCCCATCTCCTGAATCTCCTGCTGGGAGTGGAGCGCCATGCGTGCACCGTGCGTGCCGGGAAATGGTCGTCATCGCCTGATTTCTCCTACCGGGAGATGCCGCTGGTGGAGCTGGCCGGGCTCACGATGGGGATCGTGGGATACGGGAGGATCGGGAAGGCGGTCGGGCGGATTGCCCGGTCGTTCGGAATGGAGGTCGTTGCCTGCGGCAGGCCGGGCGGCGCGGTGCCGGAAGACACAGACATGCGCTCTGTTTCCATGGACGAGGTGTTCCGATCCAGCGACGTGGTGACGCTGCACTGTCCTCTCACCGAGGAAACGACGCGGCTCGCCGACTCCCGGCGGCTGTCGATGATGAAACGTGGGGCGTATCTCATCAACACGAGCCGGGGTCAGCTCGTCGACGAACGTGCTCTGGCCGACGCGCTTCATGAAGGGCGGATTGCCGGGGCGGGTCTCGATGTGCTCTCAAAGGAACCTCCCTCGCCTGCGAACCCCCTGCTGACCGCCCCGAACTGTTCGATCACTCCTCACATCGGTTGGGCTACTGTTGCCGCCCGCCGCCGGCTCCTCGACGCCGCCGTGGAGAACGTCAGAGCCTTCCTCCGCGGGACGCCGACGAACCTCGTCTTCTAACCTTAAGAGCCCAAGCTTCGGAAGTCTCTGCGATCATGCAGGTCGCAAGCCACGCAGACCGTCCGCGTTTTCTCAACCCGCAGCCAGACTTGNNTTGAAGCCGGACTCTGTCACTGATCTCTTATCATCCCAGACCCCGTTTTCTGTGCTGTAGATCACTCGGGAGCAGTTTTGTGACCTTAGAACAGACATCCGGCCCTTGAACCGTTGACATTATTGGGTGTTGAGTGTATCTTGCCTACAGCAAAAGTTCTCCAGAGATCTGTTGCATCACCCCCCCCCGATCTCCTTACCCCCGGAGAACTTCATCCAGGAGTCCGCGGCACGAATATCTGTTTCTCCCTTGTCCGCCCTGGCAGCAACCGGCGGTCCGAGGGTTCGCTCCGGAATAGCTCCTTTACCTTTGGAGCGTGCTTTTCCTGGATGAGTGGACATCTGTCGTCCACCCGTTCCCCGTTTTCACGTAACAGCAGATCATAGAATGAACCACAGGTGCACGGCGGCGTGGTGCACCATATCGTATCAGAGGGAGATGGTGTATGCTCTCAGCGATGTCCAGCAACCAACAAGACAAGATTGTTGAATTCGTCGATGAGGAGACCAGAAGAGATTTCCTGCCGTATGCCCTGCCGATGATCGGTGATGAGGAGATTGCGGAAGTCGTGGACAGCCTGCGCTCAGGATGGGTAACCACGGGTCCCAAGACGCACCGGTTCGAGAACGAGCTCAGGGGGTACCTACATGCGAGCAATGTCGTCGCCGTGAACTCCTGTACGGCGGGGCTCCACATCGCGCTCAGGGCGCTCGGGATCGGGCCAGGGGATGAGGTCATAGTACCGACCCTGACATTCTGCGCAACGGGCAACGTGGTGGTGCAGCTCGGGGCCCATCCGGTGCTGGTCGATGTCGGCAACGACTATAACATCCTTCCGGAGACGATTGAAGCCGCCATCACTCCGCGCACGAAAGCGGTGATGCCAGTGCATTACGGGGGTCAGTCGTGCGATCTGGATGCCATTTACGCCATCGCGGTCCGGCATAACCTTGCTGTGGTTGAGGATGCCGCCCATGCCATCGGAACCTGCTACAGGAGCATGACTGTGGGTTCGGATGCTGTTGTCCCCCCCGGCCTTCGCAGGGCTGTGGCCTATTCGTTCTATGCCACCAAGAACATGACCACCGGCGAGGGAGGGGCAGTCGCCACGGGCGACGCCGGACTGGCGGAACGGATGAGGCTGCTGACCCTGCATGGCATGAGCCGCGACGCCTGGAAGCGTTACAGCTCTTCGGGATCCTGGTACTATGAGGTGCTCACCGACGGCTACAAATGCAACATGACCGACATCCAGGCGGCGATCGGCATCCACCAGCTCAAGAAGCTGGAGGGATTCATTGCCACCCGCCAGCAGTATGCCACGAAATTCAATGAGGCTTTCCGGTTCCTCCAGGAAGTCGAGGTGCCCGCGGTTCACCCGGTGGGGCGCCATACGTTCCATTTGTACCCCCTGCGGCTCAATCCGGACCGTTTGAAAATCAGCAGAAATGTGTTTATTGAAGAGCTGAGGGAGCTGAATATCGGCACCAGCGTCCATTTCATCCCGCTGCACTGGCACCCGTTCTACCGGGAAACCTTCGGATATGTGCCCGGGCAGTTCCCGAATGCCGATGCACTGTATCGCAATTCCGTCTCGCTCCCGCTCTACCCGGCCATGAGCGAGGCGGATGTATCCGATGTCATATCGGCTGTTCGGCGTCTTGTGGCCAGACACAGGAAGTAATCCACTGCCGTCGGCAGGGGTCCGCATCCATGGAAGCAAGGAGACCCGCTGTGAGCAACGACAATGTCAAACCCCACGAATCAGGAAATTCGCGTAGACTGCGAGAGAGCACGTTACGGGAGATCCTGATCGTTCTCATGCGGGGAAAGTGGATCGTCCTGGCATGCGTGCTTCTGGTCACCTTGATTGCCGCACTGGTCACCATGCTGACCGAACCCACCTATGAATCGGTCAGCCTGATCCTCGTGGGGAACAAGGGGGGTGAAGCCGCGCTGCCGTTCCTGGATCTGACGGGGACATCGCCGAAGCTCGTGAATGAGCTTGAGACCCTGAAATCTCTCGCCGTTGCCGAGGCGGTTGCCAGGCGCCTGCTCCAGAGAGGGAGCATCGACAGCGCGCGGGGGCAGGGGCTCAACATTGCGGCGGGCGTGAAGAAGGACTCGCCCGGGTCCATCGGCGAGGTCGTCAAGAGGCTGCAAAAACACGTGGAGATTACCGCGGTCAAGGAATCCGACATCATCAGGCTCCTGGCAAGGAGTCCCGGGAGGCAGGAAGCCCAGCTTATCCTCTCGACGTATATCGACGTGTTCGGGGAACGGAACCGCGAGATGACCCTGGAAAAATCGAAGGCTGTGCGCGAATTTCTTCAGGACCAGGTGAAATCCAAACGGGAGGCCTTGAACGAGCGCGACAGCTCCCTTCAGGATTACATGCGCAAATCCAACGTCGTCTCGCTTGACGAGGAGACCAAGAGGCTGGTGGAACAGATCGCCCAGCTCGAGGCCGCGCAGGGGGGGCTCGACGTCGAAATCTCCGTCAAAAGGAACACGCTGAACGCCTATGTGGAAGAGCTGAGGAAGCTTGAACCCAATGTCGCAAAGTCGATGGGTGAATATGGCGACACCTACATCAAGCTGTTGCAGGACCAGCTCGCAAAGCTCGAAGTGCAGCGCGATGTGGCCGTTACGCAGAACGCGGGCGGGGAGGGCATGACGTTGTATCCTGAACAGATCAAGGCCTTTGACGCCCAGATGGCCACGCTGAGGAAGAAGCTCGAAGAACGCACAAAGGAGTATCTGAGCTCCATGGTCCCGGGCTCGACGCATCCCGGCGCCCAGGACGGCAGCACGGGATATCTGGGGGAGGTCAAGCAGAAGCTCGTTGAGCAGCGCATCGAATTGAGTGGGTTGCTGGCCAGGAAAGAGGCGCTCGAGCGGGTCCTGTTGCAGACGAGCGAGCAGTTCGACCAGCTTCCCAGGAAGACCATCGCCCTGGCACAACTCCAGCGCGCCCGTCTGAGCAGCGAAAAGCTCTATCTGATGGTCGAGGAAAGATTCAACGAGGCCTCAATCAAGGAGCACTCGGAATTTGCCGAGATTGCCGTGATCGACCCCCCTTCGATCCCCGAAGACCCCATCAGCCCGAGAGTCGCCCTGAACATCATGCTAGCGGCCCTGGGCGGGCTTGCGATCGGAGTCGCCGTCGTCCTCATTCGAGCCGCGACGGACGTCCGCTTCCATTCACCAGAGGACGTGACGAGGCACGGCTATAAACTCTACGCCACTATCAGGCGGATCCGGTGGATCAAGAAGGACGCCAAGGGACGCTCGGGACTCCGGGAGGACGGCAGGTGGTACGATACCAGGCTGGTGCCTCTCTTCCACCCGTTTGACCCGGCCACGGAGTCCTACCGCCATCTCCTGACGAGATTGATCCGTGGTGAAGGGGAAGGCATCCCCAAGAGAATCATGTTCACCAGCGCGAACCCGGGAGAAGGGAAGACCACGACCCTGGCAAACCTCGCTGTCACCGCCGCCCAGCTCCGGAAGCGCGTGCTCGTGATCGATGCCGATCTCCGCCGGCCGACACTGCACAAGCTCTTCAATATCGCGCCATCGCCAGGTCTGTCGGACTACATCAGGGGGAGCCATCAGTTCAACGAGGTCGTCCGGGTGGAGGTGCTGGAAAACCTTGACGTGATCTGCTGCGGCACTCAGGTCGAAAACAGCGCGAGGATCCTGACTTCCTGGAGGCTCAAGGAATTCCTGGAAAAACTAGCGCCTGCCTACGATCTTTTCCTGTTTGACACCCCGCCGCTGCTGGCGGTCACCGACCCGGCGCTTCTCTGTTCGTCGATGGACCTGTCGCTGATCGTCGTTTCCGGCGAAGGAACAAGGATCGACCAGCTTGAGCGTGCTGATGACACCCTGAAGGCCGCCGGCGCAAGGGCGACGGGGGTGGTCTTCAACAACTACGATATCAAGAAAGCTTACGGCGGCGCTTACAAGACCGACCTGTACAGCTACACCGAATACTCCTACACGAGCCCTGGGAGAAAACGCCAGGAACCAAAGCTCGGCAAGCTGTAATGAGAAACCCCGGCATCTCTTCTCCGGCGCGAATGGCCGGCAGGCCGACGCACCCTCGTCGACGACGGAGGGAACGTCCGGCGGCTGCCAGGCTCGGGTCGTGCCAACGCGTGGAGGGACTGTGGACGTCCTGATTTTTCGCCCCGGGGCGCTCGTCCGCCAGGCAAGCATGTGGGTCATGGTGGGGACCATCGCCCTCTATCTCATCCTTGTCCTCGCCTCCGACATCGGTCATCTCGGCGAGGGGGTCGTGATGGCCTTCGGCTTTGAGCTCCTGGCCTGGGGATTGAGCATTGCGATCGTCATCGAGTCGCAGTCAGCATTTCAGGTCCGCATCAGCGACCCGGCGGTCCTGATGGTGCTCTGGGCCACGATCTATCTCGTCCTGCCTTCGATCATCTGGTTCGTGGGACAACCCGTTCCCTGGTCTCAGTTCCTCGACGCCGGAACCATGATCGAGCTCCTCCTGCTCCATGGGGTCTTCATTTTCTGTCTGGTGGTGTCCTACCTCATCACCAGGCCCGCTCCCTGCGCCGGCTGCACGCAGGCTGCCGTACACGGCAAGACAGGATGGATCCTCCTGCTCCTGCCGGCCCTCCCCCTCGTTCTGGAAACCGCCCGGCGCGTGGCAGGCGGCGGCAGCCTCCTCCCGCACGAGACCTATGGTGAATGGTGGTTCAGCCTGCAGGCCAACGTTCAGGCCTCCCGGGAGTCAGGTGGATTCGATTATTTCTGGACGCAAATCGCCAACAAAGCGGAGTACTATCCTCTGCTGATCCAGGGAATAGGGTGCGGGCTTGTCATGGCGGCCGCACTTGAAACCCGGCGGGGGAGGGTGTGGAGACTTCTGGCGTTGGGCGGGGTCATTGCCTTCATGCTCCTGTTCGGGACAGGGAGACGGACCGATGTGATCATTGTGTGTCTTGCCGGCGTGATCCTGTGCGACTTCGTTGGCAGGCCGCTCCGGTGGCGGCACCTTGTCCCGCTCCTCGTTGCGGGACTGGTGCTGCTTGACTTTATGACCGCCTACAGGTCAAACAGAAACCTTCCGGCGCAGGAGGCGGTCTCGACGTCGTTCGTCCAGTACGCGTCTCCGGAGTACGCCCGACTCAACGAATTCACGACCATGCTCGGGAAGGAAGCGGTGGTTGTTCAGCTGGTGAAGAAAGATCGTTCCTACCTTGGCGCAAAGTATCTCGTGAACCAGTTGCTCCAGATCGTGCCGAGCCAGCTGGTTCCCGAGAAACAGTCTCCGGAATCCACCGGGGACCTGGTCTCACGCCTCCTCCTGGGAAGGGATTACCTGGCCGGGGCGGGCTCGGCGGGTGCCGCCGTGGGTGACGGCTACCGGATGGCCGGCCCCGCGGGTGTCGCCCTGGTTGCCGCTCTCATCGGTTTGGGCATTGCAGGGGTCGAACGATTGCTCAGAGGAAGGGCCCGGACCGACCGTAGACCGTCCTTGATACGGCTCTGTCTCTGGTCGGGAATCCTCGCGTGGACATTCCTCATCATCCGGAGCGAGCCCGGCAACCTTCTCGTGGTCGTGGTCTACTCGTGCCTGATCCCGCTTGTAGTGCTCGAGTACCTGTTGTCGTGGATCCCCGGGGCGGAAGAATGGATCACCCCCCTCGAAGAACGAATTGTGTCCGAATCATCCTGAGCGCATGGAAACAGAGACTATCGGAGAGACGACCAGGCTGAGCTTGCGCTCGAACTTCCTCTGGAACATGGGAGGAACGGCGGCATATGCCCTCGCGCAGTGGGGCATGCTTGTCGCCATGGCCAAGATCGGATCGCCGGAGATGGTGGGCACGTTTTCCCTTGCGCTCGCCATCGCAGTCCCCGTTACGACGCTGGCGGCGCTCAGCCTGAGATCTGTGCAGGCCACCGACGCCCGGGGGGAGTATACCTTCGGCACGTACTACCGGCTCCGGTGTGCCGGAGCCGCAGCGGCGATGTTGATCATCGCCGCATGCGCTTACCGCTATGACGCCGCAGTGGCGATGGTGATCGCCATTGTCGGGCTCGCGAAGGGTGTCGAGTCCGTCAGCGATATCTACTTCGGCCTCTTCCAGAAGGAGGAGCGTCTGGATCTTGTTGCCAGGTCGATGATGATGAAGGGCCCACTTTCGCTCGTCGTCCTCTGCGTGGCGCTCCTCTGGTCGAAGGATCTGGTGCTGGGGACACTGGCGCTTCTTGGCTCTTGGACGGCGATCCTGGTCCTGTACGATGTCCGGAATGGAAGGCGGATGATCGATCGCCAGGTTACCCCGGGACAATCAGGCGGCATATTCCGGTGGGACACTGAGATTCGTCTCTTCTGGCTGGCGCTCCCGCTCGGAGTCGTCACCGCCCTTGGAACGCTTCAGCAGAGCATCCCCCGTTACGTCATCGAAGGCAGGATGGACATGAGGAGCCTCGGGGTCTTTTCAGCGATGATCTACCTGATGAACGCGGGTTCGATGCTGGTGACCGCGCTCGGACAGGCGGCGGTCCCCCGGCTCGCCATCCAGTACTCCGCCGGCGATATCGGCTCGTTCGTCCGCCTTCTCNNCCGGAATTCGGAGGGCATCCCGGAGCCTTTCTCATCCTCATGATAGCCGGACTGGTGTCGAATGTCTTTGCGTTTCTCGGCATCGCTCTTACGGCGATGAGAGTGTTCAAGACCCAGGCTCCCGTGCACATGCTCATCGCGGGCCTCAACCTGGTACTCTGCCTTCTTCTGGTCGGCCCGCTGGGTCTGGATGGCGCCGCCTATGCCGTCCTTGGCGGGCTGTTCGCCGGGACGGTTGCATATTCGTGGATAGCCGTGAAGCATCTCTACCATCCACAAAGGGGGGGATAACCCATGTGCGGGATTTGCGGATCATGGGGGGAACCAGAGGGTGTGGACCGGTTGGGAATGCTCGGNNTCGATTCTTGATCTGAGTCCGGCCGGTCATCAGCCGATGTCGTCCCCCGATGGAAGGCTGACGATTGTCTTCAACGGAGAAATCTACAACTTCAAAGAGCTCAAGACCGAGCTGGCGGGGTTTCCATTTGTCAGCACATCGGATACCGAAGTCATCCTCGCGGCCTGGCAGAGGTGGGGATGGAAATGTGCTGCCAGATTGAAGGGGATGTTTGCGTTTGCCGTCTGGGACAGTGTGGAGCAGAGGCTCTGGCTGGTTCGGGACAGGATGGGAGAAAAGCCCCTGTACTATACGCTTCAGGAGAAGAGGTTTATCTTTGCCTCCGAAGTCCGCGCCCTTCTTGCTTCCGGCGCCGTCGAACGGCGGATCGACTCGGACGGGCTGGATGCTTATCTCACATTCGGGAGCACGGCGGATCCATACACCCTTGTGGAAAACGTCAGGGCGGTCGAGGCCGGTACGGTCATGCGGATCGACCGTCAAGGAATCTGGGAATCACCGTATTGGTCGTTGAAGAATATCCCGGAGGATTGCGGCCCCGCCAACAGATTTGAGACCGTCAACGCGGTCGCAAAGTCCGTGCGGCAGGCAATGCGCAGGGTGATGGTGGCGGATGTCCCCGTCGGCGTACTCCTGTCGGGCGGCATCGATTCATCGTCGAATGTCGTCCTGTTGACGGATATGGGCTTCCGCAACCTGAAGACCTTTAGCGTGATTTTCGAGGGGACCGGTCAGGAGCTCAGCGAAAAGCCCTGGATACAGCTTATCGTTGACAGGCAGAAAACGGACCATCAGTACGTGACGGTCACTCAGGAGGAGGCCTCCTGCTGGGTTCCCTGCGCCGTCGAGGCGATGGACCAGCCCACGTGGGATGGAGTCAACACATACCTTGTCGTCCGTGCGATCCATGAAGCCGGGTTGAAGGTGGCGGTGTCCGGCCAGGGGTCCGACGAGCTTTTCCTCGGGTACGACTCGCGGAAATCGTTCGCGGGGCTGATGTCGCTTGCCAGTCACACACCGTCAGTATCTCTTCTGTTCAGAGCTCTGACGGATCGCCGGCCGGGCCTGGGCGATACGAAGTACGAGAAGCTGTTCCAGGCGTTCGGGGCCGAAAGGCCGGCCTCCGCCGCATACCTGGCGCGCCATTCGATGTTCTCTCAGGGAGGGCTCGAGCGGCTCCGGGGGGGAGAGAGACCTTTCCAGGGGAGGTTCGTCAGGGACAAGGGCGGCTTGACCCCGCTTGGAATACTCTCAAGGCTGGAGATGGCTCACTATCTGAAGAACACGCTCCTGAGAGACGGCGACCAGATGAGCATGTCGCAGAGCCTTGAGCTCCGGTCGCCTTTTCTGGACAGCGATCTTGTCGAGACTGTCGCGTCGACGCCTCCGGAGCTGAGAGTGGCAGCGAAGAGGCAGAAACCGCTCCTGGTCGATGCCGTCGGACAGGGGCTGCCGTCCGAGATTGCGAACAGAGTGAAACATGGGTTCACGCTTCCCTTCAACAAATGGCTCCGCAACGGGCTGGACATCTCCTGTCGGCCGGCAGCGGATCTGGGCCTCGACCCTCAGGCGGTTGAGCGGGTGAACTCGCGCTTCCTGGCAGGGCAGGACTGGCCACGGTACTGGACGCTCCAGGTCCTGGCTGCATGGGCGGTCCGCCACAAACTCTCTCCACCCTCATCCTGACGATCATGACCGAAAAGAGCGTGCTTCACTTGATACCGGGCATGGGGGGAGGGGGGGCCGAAAGGCAGCTCGTCTATCTCTGCCGGGGATTGGCTCACCTCGGTTGGCAGGTCCACGTGGGGCTTCTGGCGAAAGGTCCGAACTTCAGCGACCTCGAGAAAACATGCGCCTCCATCCATCTCCTCCGGGCACGGTCGTCGTACGATCCCGCCCTCCCCGTGCGGATCGTCCGGCTCATGCGTAGTGTGAATCCCGCCGTTGTCCAGACATGGCTTGAGATGATGGACGTCCTCGGGGGCGCAACCTGCACAGCGGCCGGGAAGCCGTGGGTACTGACCCAGCGCCGTTCGCCGGTAAGGACGACAGGGTTGAAGTGGAGGGCACGCAACGCGCTTGCCGCCCGGGCCTCTGCGGTCATCTCCAACTCGGCCGAAGGTCAGGTGTTCTGGTCCCGCGCTTTGCCGCGAGGTGTCAGGAGCGCAATGATTCCCAATGCTCTCCCCCTGGATGAGCTCGATGCTGTCCCACCCGTTCTTGTTCCGCGGGTCCGCAAAGGTCAGAAAGTCATCCTCTATACCGGGCGCATCGATGCTGAGAAGAACCTGGAGACGCTCATTCTCGCTTTGAAGATTCTCGAACAGTCCCACGACTTTATGGCCTTCCTTGTCGGGGAAGGAGAGCTGCGCGGCGACATGGAGTCGCTCGTCAGGCGGAACGGGCTGGAGGAGAAGGTCTTCCTCCCTGGGTACAAACCACGCGGGGAGATCTGGGGGCTCATGAAGGGGGTGGACCTTTTTGTCTCCATCAGCACGCGTGAAGGGATGCCGAACACGGTCATGGAGGCGATGGGATGCGGCTGCCGGCTGGTGTTGTCCGACATTCCCGAACACAGGGGATTCGTGCCGGCTGAGTGCACGACATTCGTGGATCCTCTGGAAGTGCGGGCTGTGGCCGCCGGCTTGAGAGAAGCCCTTGACGACGGGGCAGACCGGTCCCGCCGTGCCGCACGGCTCCGTGAGGTCTCGGAGGGGATGACGATCGAGACGATGGCAGGGAGGTATGAGGCAGTCTACCACGATATACTCCGGTGATATGCATAACATCCTCCATATCAACATCGGCTATCCGCCGGCGGACGGGCTCGGAGGGCCGACACGCACGGTCTCCTCCGTCGCCAACGAACAGGCGAGGCGCGGACACCGGGTGACCGTGGTGTGCACGAACCTCCATGACAAGAATCGGAGGGTGTTCCCGCACACCGAGCACCGGCTGGTCGGCGATGTGAGCGTTCACTACATGCGGACGCACACGATCCCCCTCTGGCCGGGAACGTTGGGTCCGTTGTGGGTTCCAGACCTGCTCCCCTTCCTCAGGAAGGAACTGCGCGGTTTTGACATCGTCCACATACACGGCATCCGGGACACCATGTCGTACCTGACGGCAGTGAAGGCCACAACGCTCGGGACACCGTACGTCGTCCAGCCCCACGGGGAGGTACCCTATCTCGGCGAAGCGGTCCCGAAACGGCTCTACGACCGGCTGTTCACGCGCCGAATCGTCGAGGGCGCATCCGCGTTTCTCGCGCTCAGCCGCAAAGAGGCATCGGAGTGCAGGGCAATGTCTGCCAATGCCCCCGTGGAAGTTGTGTCAAACGGCATTGCGGCCGAGAACTACTTTCCCCTGCCGGCCAGGGGATGGCTCCGCGCCCGGGTTGGGATTTCGCCCGAGTGCCGGGTCGTGCTGTTTCTCGGGCGATTGAACTGGATCAAGGGGATCGATTTGCTTCTCGAAGGGTTCGCACGATGCCGGGAGAAGAGCTGCCTTGTCCTCGTTGGGCCCGACGAAGGGGAAGGGCACCATCTTCATCAAATGGCGCGGCACCTGGGCATTCAGGAGCGGACGTTCTTTGTGGGACCGCTCCCACCCGGCGATGTTCTGAAGGCCTACGTCGATGCCGATCTGTTCGTGCTCACAAGCAGGAAGGAACTCTTTCCGAACACGGTGATGGAGGCGTGCGGAGCGGGAGTACCGATCGTCATGACGGACACCTGCGAAATCGCCGGGATCGTGTCGGGGAAGGCGGCTCTCGTGGTGCCCCCGGAGAGAGATGCAATCGGAGGAGCGATTGACCGGCTTCTCGCTGACCATGCTCTCTCGGCCGCCCTGGCACAGGGGGGAAAGGAGCTAGCCAGGACCACATTCTCCATGAACACTGTCGTAGACAGGCTTGACGAGGTCTATGCCGGCGCAATGGTGAAGAAGGGGAAGAACACATGAACCGCATTGCGGGAGCCCTTGCAACACCCTGGAAGATCCGGAGCGAGGTGCTGCGACTGCTGTGCCTTCCCCGGAACATCGCGGCGTTCCGGTTCAACGGGATCACGTGGGGGAAGGGATGGAAGCTGCACGGGGTTCCGATCCTTCAATGCCACCGCGACAGCGTCGTGACGATTGGCGACGGGCTTGGGCTCCGTTCCAGTCCCCGCTCGAATCCTCTCTCTCCGCATCACCCGGTGGTGATTTCCACGAGACTCCCCGGGAGCAGCATCAGGATCGGAAGGGATTTTGCCATGACGGGGGGAACGCTTTGCGCGGACTCCAGCATCACCATCGGCAATTCTGTTACCCTGGGCGCAAACACGGTCGTGATGGACACCGACTTCCATCCCCTCACGCCTGAAGAGAGGGCCGTCGAACCGGACCGCGGGACGAGTGTCCCGGTCGTGATCGAGGATGAAGTATTCATCGGGATGAACTGCATCATTTTGAAGGGGATAACCCTCGGACGAGGGTGTGTCGTTGCCGCCGGCAGCGTTGTGACGCAGTCCGTGCCGCCGGGCATGCTTGCCGGCGGAAACCCGGCGAAGATTCTGCGCGAACTTTCCAGGCCGGGTCATGTCCGCGCCGTTCCGGCAGTCTCCGGCCGGTAGCTGGGCCTTGATGTGGATAACGTGAGAGAGGTGTATGCGCATCTGTGTTGTGGCGCTGCAGTATACCCCGGATGGCGGACCTTCGGCTCCTCTGTACGGGATGCTGTGCGAGCGGCTGGCCCGGGCCGGGCACGCCGTAACCATGATCTGCGCCGTGCCTCACTATCCGGCAGGGAAGGTAAGCCCTGAGTACCGCAGGGGTTTTCTCCAGAGGTCCGTCGAGAAGGGCGTCCGCGTGATCAGGGTCAGAGTCCCCTCGGTGAACCGCGCGAGTCTTCCGGCACGGCTGATGCAATTCCTGGCGTTCCAGATCGGTGCAGCAATCGCGGCGCTGCGGGTACCATGCGACGTTGTTCTGGCCGGCAACCCTGCCATCGAGGTTTTTTGTCCGTTCGCAGTTCTCACGGTCCTGCGGCGGCGTCCGGCGGTGTTCTCGATTCATGACGTCTATCCCGACGTCGGTATAGCGCTCGGAATCTTCCGGAGCCGGATGGTGATCGCCGTCGTCCGTGCCCTGGAGGGATTCTGCGCCAGACGTGCTTCAGCGGTGCGGATCCTCTCGGAATCTTTCGCTCCTGGAGTCAGCCGCCTTGGTGTTCCCGAATCCAGGATGCATCTCGTCTATGACTGGGTGGATACGTCGTTGATCAGACCGCTTCCCCGTGACAACGGCTTTGCCAGAGAGCAGGGCATTGTGGACAGATTCGTAGTCCTCTACGCCGGCAACATCGGGCTGTCGCAGGGTCTCGAAGAAATCCTGAATGTTGCCCGCTGCCTGGACAGCGAGATTCTCTTCCTCTTTGTTGGGGATGGGGCCGGCCGCGGGGAACTCGAGCGGGCGGCTGCGGTGATGGGCCTGACCAACGTGCGGTTCCTTCCGTTTCAACCGAGAAACCGTCTGCCAGAAGTCCTTGCGAGCGCGGACATCGGCCTCGTTGTACTGAGAAAAGGGATGGGAGGGGGCTCGCTTCCCTCCAAGCTCTTTTCAATCCTGGCAAGCGGCAGACCCGTGGTAGCGAGCGTCGATCCGGGATCCGATACCGCTTTCTTGCTTCAGCAATCGGGCGCGGGCCTTTGTGTCCAGGCCGGGGACAATGATTCCCTGGCGGGGGTCATAGCAGCACTCAAGAATGACAAGGAGGCACGGGTGTGCATGGGGGAAAAGGGGCGCAGGCGCGCTCTCGAACATCATTCGCCTGAGGGTGCGGCGAAGCGATTCGAAGAGCTCCTGCTGGCAATACAATATCAGGGGGAATTCACATGAACGCGATGGTTTTCGCCGAATGGCTGCAGCGGCAGGGGCACCGGGTCATACGCACGGACAGCAGCTACTGGTATGACGGCGGGCCGGGGGTCTACCAGGCATTTCCGTATCATGCAGTGATCGAGCCTCCGGAAGAGGAGCTTGCCCGTTTATTCAGGACGGCAAAGGTAATCGCGGCCCGCTATTCAACGCCCCTCGATGCACCCGAAGGGCTCCTCAGCTACCACGCGATCTACGACTCTCCCCGGTACGAGATCAAGAATCTCCGCGGCGCGACCAGGCAGAACGTGAGGCGCGGCCTCGCGAACTGCACGGTTGCCCGAATCCCGTTCGAGAGGCTTGCAGAGGAAGGGTGGGAACTGCAGGTCGACACTCTTCAGCGGCAGAACCGCAAGGTGAATCTTCCGGCCGACCTTTGGCGTGAGCGCTGTCTTGCAGCACGGGACTTGAAAGGATTCGAAGCCTGGGGCGCATTGGTGGGAAACCGGCTGGGCGCGTCGATGATCACATTCAGGATGGATGACTGGATCTACCTGTTATACCAGCAATCCCACAGAGACTTCCTCCACCTCCATTTAAACAATGCGCTTGCCTACACGGTAACGTCCGAAGGCATTGCACGGCCGGGGGTCACCGGGATTCTCTACGGGTTGCATTCGCTGGATGCGCCGGGGCGGGTTGACGAGTTCAAATTCCGCATGGGCTACAAGGCNNGTCGGAAGCCTCGTGCACCGTGGGATCAGGAGAGCCCTTTTGCGGCGCCCCGGCAACCCGACGCTCTCGAAGGCTGAAGGGATCATCAGATTCTATGTCCAGGGCAGGCTTCCCCTTGATGAGCAGCCCGTACCGGTCGCCCTTGAGCGGTTTCAAAGTGGAGCTTTCGATGTCACCCGGCATAAACCCCGCGGTGACGATCCCGGCGGGAACGGTGAAGACCTGCCCCGGTCCAGTCAGCCCCATCGTTCAACATACAGGAATGATGTCTCTCAGGGCGCGACAGAGCGAGAGAGTTTTCCCGATGTCGGGCTCGAGACGTCCTCGTAGAGCCATCGTCGGCCCGAATCCGGTGCAAGTGACGGATGCCCGGAGGCGGGAGGATCATGCACGATGCATCGACTGCAAAAACGCGTCGGCAGGCCTCGAGGGTGCGTCCCGCCCGGTCGATCCCGGGAACCTGGCACGAGGATTCTTTCAGGCTGGCATTCGGGCGGAGTCATCCCGGCGCGATGTCTGCTGGCCGGGAACGTTGCGGGCTGCTCCGGGGTAACGCGCGCAACGAGAGCCGGCCCGGAGAAGGTCGGGTTGTCAGAACGGTTCTTTCAAGGAAAGTACAATGAACGGCGGATTGAGACTCAAGTTTTCCGTATTGCTTCTCTTCTTCCTCAGCGTTCAGCGTCTGGAGGCGCAGACCACATACTATGTGGACGAGGCGCAGGGATGGGATGGCGCGCCGGGCACCGATCCCGCCGGCGCCTGGAGGTCGGTGGAAAAGGTCAGTCTCAAGGGTTTTCTCCCCGGAGACAGGATTCTCTTCAAGAGAGGGGGGACCTGGCATTCTCCGCTGACGATCAGCAGCTCTGGAGTGGCCGGAAGTCCGGTGACCTACGGGGCGTACGGCTCAGGGCCGAAGCCCCTCATCGACGTCAACAGAACTGTTACAGATCCATGGATTCCTGACGGGAACGCGTATTCCGCTGTTCCGGGCGGGTCACCGTCGACGGTGTTTGCAGATGGTGTGAAGCTTCACCGCGTTGCAGTGACCGACACTCTTCAGGCCGGGCAATGGTATTACGATCCGCTGACGGCTCGCATGCATGTCCGTCTTCCGGGAGACCGGGATCCCTTGTTTTCCCGCATCGAGTGGCCATCCGCCGGGGTCGGCCTGGCTGCCTCGGGAAAGCAGTATGTACGGATTATGGAACTCTCGGTGGCGGCTCCATGGGACGATGGGCCGGAACCACCGGCCACCTCCACCGGCGCCGGGATCAGAATCGACCGGAGCCGTTCCGTCGAGATCATCGACTGCACGGTGACCGGCTCCAGAGATGAAAACGTTGTCGGCATACACATCGTCAATGTCCCCGATTTTGTGGTCACAGGTTGTGATGTCTCCCACACTCTCTATGGGATTGCCGTAGTCCCCAACCCCTCCGGCTTCCCGGGGTTGATTGAATGTTGTACGATCCACGACATTGACAGGGGTCCGGTGGATGAATGGGACGGCATCAACGTAGGATCGTCGGAGGTGACGGATTTTGCGGGCCTCGTCATCCGCGGGAACGACATCGCACGCTGCGGCGAAGACGGTATCGACATTTTCTACTGCAGGAACGTCATCATCGAACAGAACTACATCCACGACAGCGGGACGGTCAGGGTGTCGAACAACCAGCAGGGCATCAAGTCTGTCCGCCCCGGGGCCATCATCCGTTACAACCGGATAGAAAACATCGTCTCGCCCGGCCTCCAGGGTTTCGTCCGCAACGGGATCATTGCCGGAGGTGACAGCTCGCAGGTCTATTATAACCTCGTCGTGCACTGCGGCACCTACGGCATTCTTGTCGACAGCGCAAAGGGGACGAGAGTGTACAACAACACTGTCCTTGACTGTCCGATCGGCATCAGGGCCCAGCGAANNGCCGGCTCACCCAGGTGTCAGGCGGGCACAACCTCCTGGTCCGCACCGGTGCGCCGAACGTCACGAACTCCGCCCGGTACTCTGCTTCGGGAATCGACCTGCACTTCCTCGACCCTGGATTTCTCCTCCCCCCTAAGGCGCCGGTAACCGGCTGGAGCTCTTTGGGGAAGAGCCTCTACAGCGCTCCACTCCCGTCAGAACCCTGGTACGTGGCGGTAAACGGTCTCGCCGGTTCACGGAAAAAGACGCCGGCGGAGCTCAAGAGCGACGGGGACTGGCTCTGGATGGGTGGAGCGCTTACTCTCTGCAGGGTGAAGGAACCGGACGCACCTGTGACGGCATACGCGCTCGCGGATTTCAACGGGGTCTTTGCGCTCCGTGAGTCTTCGCACTGCGTGGATGCCGGGACAGACGTTGGATTGATGCGCGATCTCACAGGCGCGGCGGTCCCCCATGGAACGGCTCCGGACATTGGTGCGTTTGAGTATCACGTGGCCGCGGAGCGGGGTCCGGTTGAGCTTTCGAGGCTCATCCAGAATTATCCGAACCCTTTCAATCCCGCTACTTCCATCACTGTCCGGGTCAACGTTGAGAGCCGGGTGAGGCTGAGCGTGTGTGACGTTCTGGGGCGGGAAGTGGCTGTGTTGATGGAGGGGAGGAGGACTCCGGGGCTTTACACGGTAGTATGGGATGCGACAGGACGGGCGAGCGGGATGTACATTGCGAAGGTGGAAGCTGATGGGCAGAGACCGGTCCAGTCGAGAGCAATGATGCACCTCAAGTGAACGGCATGTTCAGGGAGCACATCCGGCTTTCAATGCCATTTGGTGCATGGGGCATTCCTGCCGGGCCAGGTAAACGCCAGACCTTAGGAACGAGAACCGATGCAGAGAGTGTTCGACTTCGTCGTCGCCCTGACGGTGAATGCATGTCTTCTCCCGTTGATGGCGATCATCGCGGCAATCGTCATGCTGCAGGACCGCGGTCCGGCACTGTACGCCGCGCTGAGGGTGGGAAAAGACGGGCGGCTTATCCGCGTCCTGAAATTCCGGACCATGGTGCAGGATGCGGAGAAGCTCGGTCCGGCCATAACGGCCACCGGCGATCCGCGTGTTACAAGATTCGGGAAATTTCTCCGGAAGACGAAGCTGGACGAATTGCCGCAGTTCATGAACGTGCTGAAAGGAGACATGAGTCTTGTAGGGCCAAGGCCCGAGGATCCGCGCTACGTGGCGGCATATACCGTGGAGCAGCGGAAGCTCCTCTCCGTTCGTCCCGGAATCACGAGCCCCGCCTCGCTTGAGTACCGCGATGAAGAGTCACAGCTCGCAGGAGATGGATGGGAAGAGAGATACCTCAGGGAGATCCTGCCGAGCAAGCTCAGCATGGAGGCCGCCTACCAGCAGAAGAGGACCCTCCTCACCGATATCGGCATCCTTCTCAAGACAGCCGGCCTCGGGTTGAAAAAGTAGGTTTGATCCCCCCCCAGCTCCAGATCTGAATTCCCCTCCAGATGTCCCACCCTGCCTCTCATCCATCCGATGTTTGATCGCCGCGCTTTCCTTTTGCGGGAAAGCTCATCTGTTCTACATAGGCATCCTGAAAACCGGGGAGGCCGTGGAGCGAGAGATGCTCGACCCGGTTTGCGAGGGATTCAAAGAAAGACAGGTCCCGGAACAGGGCCGACTTGGCCCCCCTCAGGGCGGTGTTGCCGGCTGGGACGACCTTTTCGGCGGGGAAGTCGATCAGGCCGATCCTCCTGGCGCTTGCCCGGTTGATGTAATTGCCGAATGCTCCGGCAAGGTAGATGCTGCCGAGATCATCGCCGGCAAGGCCGCTTTCGGCGAGAAGCATCTTGATACCCGCGGCGATTGCGCCCTTGGCGAGCTGCAGCTCACGAACGTCTGTCTGTGAGAGTTTGACCGGATCCGCAAGGAGGATCGACCGCTCCCCCCCGGTGAAGCGGCCCCCCGGCTGGATCTTACCCATATCGAGAAGNNAGAGCCGGGTTCCCTCGGCGTGAACTTCCACGATGGCACCCGTGGAAGCCCGCATGCCCATGTAGATCCGCGCCCCTTCGAATGCCGGACCGGCGGCTGTAGAACAGCAGAGCAGCCGGCGGCGCGAACCGACAACAACCTCTCCATTCGTCCCCAGGTCGACGAGGCATGCAGGCGTGGTGCTGGAATGGATGCCGGTGGCGACAATGCCGGCCAGTATGTCACTCCCGACGAAGCCGCCGAGGCATGGGAGGAAACACACGGACGTCCGTTTGGGAAGGTCCCAGCCGAGCTCCCCTGGCAGGAGTTGCACGAGGCCGTCGGTCGCAGGTTCGAAGGGGAATCGGGACAGGGGAGCGCAGTCGATACCGCAGAAGAGGTGATGCATGACGGTATTGCCGACCAGGATGATACTGCCCACCCGGGCGGCGGAGACCCGGGCGCCTTCGATGAGGTCTCCGATCATGGTGCCGATTTGCCGCCGGATCAGCTCGGTGAGAGCGGCCTCGCTCCGCAGCGCGAAACCGATTCTGCTCATCACGTCTGCCCCGTGCTTCGCCTGGCTGTTCAGCGCCGTCCTCACGCCGAGCACGCTCGCAGTTCGGAGATCCAGGAGCTGGGCGACAACAGTAGTCGTGCCGACGTCAACGGCAATGCCGAGCCCGTCGCGCGGCGTGAACGGGAAGGGAGCATTGTCGGAGAGAATCGCCGCTTCCCACTGGGCGAGTTCCAGTGTCAGGTCCGAACCGGCGCAGCACTGGCAGGAGAGACGCCATCCGGCTTCCAGCTCTGCCTTCGAGAGCATCCGGGACTGCTCCGAAGTTACAGGGAGAGAGCCCTTGAGCACCTTGACGCGGCAACCCTTGCACTGTCCCCGTCCCCCGCAAGGGAACTCGACGCCGTGGGGAAAGAGAAGATCCTGCAGCGGCGTTCCCCGCTCCGCCTCGATTGAAGCGCCCAGGGGTTTCAAACGAATCGTGACCGTGTCACTCATGAGGCGATCTTCTCCGCCGCGATGAGGCCGGACCCGTAATGAACCGCAATCCTGTGGCCCGGGGGGAGTGTGAGGAACTCATCGTCGTTCCATGGGCCGTTGACAAGCAGTCGGACGAGGCGGAGATCGCCGTTCTCCACAGTGAACTCGAGGCCCTTTTCCTCTGCACGGGCACTTGCGCGCCCCTCAAACCCATCATCCGGTTCGACGCCCATCCTCAGGAATGTCAGCCGGCTGTAGTGGCTTGTCTGGTCGCAAAGCTGGTCGTAGAGATACTGCGCATTGTCCTCGCCGTATTTCTCCACAAGCTGCGGATAGGTTAGGTCCATGCCATAGGCATGCTGGATTGAGAGCTGCCTGAGCTCACCTTCCGCCTCTCCCCGTTCAATCCAGCCCGTGGTAAGGTAGTATGTTCCGGGATGGTTTCTGAAATGCTCCTCGTAGCGCCGCAGGCTCCCAAAGAAGAGGGTCATGCAGTCGTGGGCTCTCGGGACGACGACGGGAGTGGATCTTGCCGTGAGCCCGGCGATTCCGTTGTTGCAGAGGCCGTATCCCAGGAGGATCATGTCGTAGCGGCCGTCCGGTACGGCATCGACGGCCGACTGGAGCCGCTGCTGCATGAGGGCGCAGCCGATATCGTGGAGGCCTTTCGGGAGGAATTCACCATCGACCTGGTGGGGCGAGCGGGCGATCGTGTCGCACATCTCACGGTACAGGACATCGCAGCAGAGGAGTTTCAATCGCATTGAAAGCGAACCGAAGTTGCGGGTGGATGAGGGCCGGCCGCATTACCTGAGGTGGGGCAGAAGGTCTGACAGTTCGGTCTGGTCCCGCTTCGCGGGATCTGGCCGTNNGCCGTCTCGTCTGACCGTTTGGTTAGACTTACTGTGGTTTTGAGAGAGCGGCCGCGACTTTAGTAATGAAATCCGGTGTCGTGCCGCAGCATCCACCGATAAAATCCGCCCCCGCGCTCCGAAGGGCCGGAACCATCGACGCGAACTCCTCCGCAGTTGTGCGGTAGCTGACTCTTCCGTCTTCAATCTGAGGAAGACCCGCATTCGGCTTGATCCAGATCGGGAGCGCGGTGGCCTTCTTGAGGCGTTCGCAGACCGGAATGTAGCCTTCGATGCCGAGGCCGCAGTTCGCGCCGATCACATCCGCCCCTGCTCCGGTGAGTGTCTCGGCGACTTTTTCGGGGGTGGCTCCCATCATCGTGCGGTCTTTTTCCTTCCCCGAATCGAACACCATGCTCACGACAACCGGGAGTCCGGTGCCCTTCGCCGCCTTCAGGGCGATGAGGGCTTCGAAGAGATCGGACATCGTCTCCACGACCAGCCCGTCGGCCCCTGCCGCGGCAAGCGCCCGGGCCTGTTCGCTGAACGCTGCTTCAAGGTCACTTTCGGTCACATCACCCGACATCAGCATCTTGCCGCTTGGTCCGATGGATGCGAAGACTTTGGCCTGTCCGCCGGCCGCTTCGCGCGAGAGAGCCACCCCGGCGGCATTGAGTGCGGCGATGTCGATGCTCCCTTCCGGCGAAGTGAAGGCAATCCGGTTTGAACGAAAGGTGTTGGTGAGGATCACCCGGCTCCCGGCCCTGACATATCGGGCGGCCACCTCCCGCACACGGTCCGGATGCGTGAAATTCCACGTGTCCGGGCGAAGGCCCGCTTCGAGCCCCAGCGCCTGGAGCTGAGTCCCCCATGCGCCGTCGGTGACGACGGGTCCGGAGGAGAGAAGGGATGCCAGTGTCGGATGCATGCCTATGTCCCGAGGAGTTGGTGGGCGAGCGCAACAGCCGAATTCGCATTTGCTCCGTAGCCGTCGGCGCCGATGTCCAGGGCGTATTTTTGTGTCGTCGGTGCCCCGCCGATCATGACCTTCACTGTGCCCCGGAGGCCGGAGGCTTCGAGCGCCGCAATCACGTTCTTCATGGATCCCATGGTCGTCGTGAGCAGGGCGGAGAGGGCGACGAGTGACGCATTGTTTTCTCTTGTCGCGGAGACGAATCTGTCCGGCGAGACGTCCACGCCCAGATCGGTCACAACATAACCGGCTCCCTCGAGCATGGCCGACACGATATTCTTGCCTATGTCATGCAGGTCTCCCTGCACCGTCCCGATCACGACGCGGCCTACCGGTTCCGCCCCTCGTTCGGTAAGAAGAGGACGGATCAGCTCGAGCGATGCTTTCATCGCCCGGGCGGCGATGAGGATTTCGGGAACGAAGTAGTCGCCGGCCTCGTAACGTCTGCCGACCTCATTCATGGCCGGGATCATCACATCGTTGACGAGTGCCTGAGGATCATTCCCTTCGGCGAGCGCCTCCTGCGTGATCTCCCTTGCGGTCTTGTGGCTGCCGTTCAGGATTGCATCATAAAGCTTCTGCAGATCGGCCATCAGGGCAAGCCTCCTGGTGTGCTTATGCGACAATGCCTCAAAATACAAAATCCCGGGCAAATACAAAATCGCCCTGGCGGCGCTGCTTCGGGTTGCTTCCTGGGTTGTTTCTTTTGTAAATTACCCGCTGACCTTTCACAGCACCCTGTGGACCCCATCAGACCAATGCCGTGGCACCCCAGCCGGTGACGGGGTCGACCGTCCAGGCGTGCTGACCCGGTCCCGGTGTCATGGTGCATTCGAAAAGGAGCTGCCCCTTGCTCAATGCGGCGATCATCGGGACGGGGTTCATCGGGCCTGTTCACCTCGAGGCCCTGATGCGCATCGGCGGCGTCAGGATTGCCGCGATTGCATCAAACGAGCCGGAGAAGGCCCGGTCTCTCGCCTCCCGGTTCTCCATCCCTCGCGTCTACGACAGATGGGAGGATGCGGTCGCAGACCCGGAGGTCCAGGTCATCCACACCTGCACGCCGAACAACTTGCATTTTCCCATCAACAGCGTTGCGATCGCCGCGGGAAAGCATGTGCTTTCCGAGAAACCCCTGAGCCTCACAGCGGCGGAATCCGCGGAGCTGGTCCGCCTTGCAAGAGAACGGGGTGTGGTCAACGGGGTCAACTTCACATACCGGTTCTATCCGCTCGTGCAGCATGCGCGCGCGCTCGTCCGCGGCGGGGAGCTCGGCAGCATCTACCTGGTCCACGGGCACTATCTGCAGGACTGGCTCTACTACGACACCGACTACAACTGGCGGCTTGAACCGGACATCGGCGGCGCCTCCCGCGCGACCGCCGATATCGGTTCACATTGGTGCGACCTGATCCAGTTCATCACAGGTTTGAGAATCCGGAGCATCTGCGCAGATCTTGTGACCATCCACAAGAACCGCAAGCGGCCTCCCGCATCTTCCGAGACATTCGGCGCGGACCAGGGACAGAGCGGCATCACGGAATCGGTCGAGGTCACGACGGAGGATGCCGGGGTGATCATGTTCAGGCTCGAGAATGGCGCACGGGGCGCCTGCACCCTGTCGCAAGTCAGCGCGGGCCGCAAGAACCGGGAGTGGTTCGAAATTGACGGGAGCGCCATGGCGATGGCATGGGATCAGGAAGAGCCGAATACGCTCTGGATCGGTCACCGCGACCGTCCAAACGAGCTGCTGATCAAGGATCCGTCGCTTCTCCGTCAGGAAGCTCGTCCCTATGCCCACTATCCCGGAGGACACCCCGAAGGGTATCCCGACGGTCCGAAGAACCTCTTTCTCCAGTTTTACGAGTTTATCAGGAGCGGCCGGGACCCGCGGAGCGGACCGATCCCCTTCCCAACATTCGAAGACGGTCACTGGGCAAATAAGATTGTGGAGGCGGTGCTGACCAGCACCAGGACGAGACAGTGGGTTGACGTCAGATAAACACTCCGTGCGGGGCGTCGTGCTGTCTACCCTGCAATCATAGACGAGGAGCTTTCCGCATGACAGGCCTGAGCGCCATGTCCACCCTTCCTTGAAAGGCTCACTTCATGAAACTGGGATTTCTGACCGCCTGCCTTCCGAATATCGATCTGGATCCCCTCGTCTCCTGGGCTTCCGGCCAGGGGTTCCAGACCCTGGAGCTTGCGGCCTGGCCCGTGTGCTCCGGCCGCGACCGCCAGGCCCATCAGATCGATGCGGAGGCGTTCACTACGTGCGACGCCGCGCGGGTGAATGATCTTTTTGCGAAGCACGGGATGAGCATCTCCTCCCTGGCGTACTATGAGAATAACCTGGAGCCTGACCCCGCGAAGCACGCGATAATCCTCAACCATCTCAGGAAGGTGATCGATGCGGCTTCCATGCTCGGCGTGAAGCTCGTAGGGACATTCGTGGGCGCACGGCCAGACAGGACCGACGACCAGAACATGAAGGAAATCGGCCGGCTCTTCCGGGATCTGACTGCCTACTCCGCCGACAAAGGGGTGAGCCTCATGATAGAAAACTGCCCGATGGAGGGATGGCAGCAGCAAGGCCTGCCGGGCAACCTCGCGTATTCTCCTGAGCTCTGGGACGCACTCTTCAACGAGGTCCCCGCCGGTAACTTCGGCCTCAACTTCGATCCCTCTCACCTTTGCTGGCTTGGCATCGACTACAGCCAGGCAGCCAGGGATTTCGCCGGCAAGATTCTTCATGTCCACGCCAAGGACGTTGAGATTGTTGCCGGGGGGGTGTACCGGTTCGGGATCCTTGGACGCAGGCTTTCGCCTGCTCCCGGGAAAACAGGATGGTGGAGGTACCGGCTGCCGGGACAGGGGCAGGTGGATTGGAAATCGCTGATCTCCACGCTGCGGGAGTGCGGGTACAACGACGTCCTGTCGATTGAGCTTGAAGATCCGGACTGGGAGGGGAGCGAGGAGAGGGTGAAATCCGGCCTTCGCCATGGCCGTGAGTTCCTGTCCCAGTTCGCATGATGCTTCCCGCGCGTCAGGTCACCAGACCAGAAGGCTCCCATGATGAAGACATCCTCACTCCACTTGAACGGCCGGGGCTGTCAGAGTATGGCCCCGAACTCATGGCTGCAAGTTGAACACCCCTCAGTCTTCTGCCGCATAATCCTTCTCATCCTTATTTGCCTCTGGTCCCTTCCCTCACCGGGTCAGATGGTATCGCCCGCCATGGACCGGCCCGACGAGCCATTCAGCTATTTCAGCAAGCCGACCGACGTCATCGGGGTGATGGATGGGAAAGAAGGCACGCTTGTCTCTCCGGAAGGATATCTGTACACGGGGTGGGGGGAACTGATGTTCTTCACCGGCAACCCGCCTGAGCCGGTGAACCAGAGGGTGAAGACGCTGTTCAAGGGCTATCTGCCGGTGATCGAGTACCGGTGTACGCGCGGGGAGATCCGGTACGAGGTGACGGCGTTTGCCGCGACGCT
Organism: Ignavibacteriota bacterium; assembly: GCA_003152875.1. Taxonomy (GTDB): domain Bacteria; phylum Bacteroidota; class Ignavibacteria; order UBA10030; family UBA6906; genus Fen-1262. Next base: position 24,844 of record PMBF01000043.1, read on the forward strand.
CGACGGGAGGCCGGAGAGTCCACTGGTAAATTTCGTGAGGGTGAACGTCAGCAATACAAGCCGTCTTCGGCGCACGGCTTTCTTCTCCGCGGCTGTCCGTTACCAGGGGGAAGTCAACACGACATGGGGCGCGGCTGACAATCGGTTCACGAGGCCGGCAAAGGCAAATGTCCTGGGGCAATACGAGCAGGCGGGGGCCGAGTTCAGTCGCGACTGGGTGTACGGCTTCGAGAAAGACGCGGTCCTGCGGGACAGTTCGGTGGTCTATCTGTACACCGTCGAACCCGAGCCGGCGCGCCTCATGACCTGGAAGACCGCCTACAACGGAACCCAGGACACCAATCTGCGGAAGCTGAACATCCAGCCGGCCACCCCGGCCGGCATCGTTCAGTATGCCCTGACGCTGGAACCAGGTGCCTCGCGCGCGCTCGAGTTCAAGATGCCCTACGAACCGATGTCCCGGCATGATCCTGCCCTCGGCGCGCTGAGATCGGCGGGGTTCGACGCATACCTGCAGAGCACGGTTTCTTTTTGGGAGGGGATATTCTCACGCGGGATCGATATCCAAGTCCCGGAGGAGAAGGTCGTCAATACCTTCAAGGCCAACCTGGTGTACGACCTCATCGCGCGCAACAAACAGGAGGGATGGTACATCCAGAAGGTCAACGAGTTCCATTACGATGCATTCTGGCTGCGCGATGCATCGTATATTGTCAGGATGTACGACGTTTCAGGATACCATGATATCGCGCGCCAGTGCCTGGCCTTTTTCGGGCGCTGGCAGCAGCCCGACGGAAACTTCGTTTCCCAGGGAGGCCAGTTCGACGGGTGGGGGCAGACGTTGTGGGCGTACGGACAGCACTTCCGGCTCACCCGCGACAGGGATTTTGCCGCCGAAGTTTTCCCGAGCCTCCAGAAGGCGGTTGCATGGCTGAAACAGGCCAGGAGGGACGACCCTCTTCATCTCATGCCGTCAACGACGCCCGGCGACAACGAAAGCATCACGGGGCATGTCACGGGCCACAACTTCGCGGCGCTCGGGGGGCTGAAAAACGCCATCGCTCTCGCAGAAGGCCTTGGCAAAAGCTCCGATGCCGGGACGTTCAAAGCTGAGTATGACGACTATCTGAGCGCCTTGAGGACAACCTTAAGCGAAGTTACCGGAAAGACGGGCGGGTACATCCCTCCGGGCCTCGACAGGGCGGGGGGCCAGGACTGGGGGAACATGGAGTCGGTCTATCCTGAGATGGTGCTGGAGCCTTCCGATCCAATGGTGGGTGCGACGCTGAAGGCCACCCGGGCCAAGTACCAGGAGGGGATCATGACCTACGGTGACGGATTCTTCCTCCACCATTACCTGACGATCTCGAACACGGAAACGGAGGTGATCCGGGGCGAGCAGCAGACGGCCATTGACGAGCTGTATGCACTCCTGGTCCATACCAGCGCGACGCATGCCGGGTTCGAGTTTGCGATCCGTCCCTGGGGCACACGCGACTTCGGGATGAACCTTTCACCTCACGGCTGGTTTGCAGCGAAGTACCGGACGCTGCTGCGTGACATGATGGTCCGGGAACAGGGGAACGACCTTCATCTCTTCTCCTGTCTTTCACCCGCGTGGATCAAGGGGGATATTTCTGTACATCGCGCGCCGACGAACTTCGGGATTATCGATGCCGACCTTGCGTGCTCGGCAAGAAGAGGGACACTTGTCCTGAAAACCGAATTCCGATCCGCTCCGGAGGCGATTGTGCTCCATCTGCCATGGTTCCTCAACGTGAAGACGGTTGTTGCCGATGGGAAGCCGATGGGTGTTCGCGATGGGGAAGTGAGGTTGCCGGCGGATACGAAGAGGGTCGAAATGACATGGACGCCGAGGCCAGACATTCCCGCGTCGAGCTATGAACGCGCCGTGAACCTGTACAAGCAGGAATACCGGATGCGGTACGAACGGTTCCTCACCGACGGAAAGTAGGCGGCGGATACAGAGGAGGGAGATGGCCCCTGGTGGGCAAGTGAGGAGCGATGTGCGATGCGGTGTGGGGTGAGTGCTGTGGTGCAATGCAGTGTTGCTTGATGTGGTGTAGTGTGAAATGGTGTTGCGTAATGTGGTGTTGCGTGATCCGGTTTTGTGTCACGTGCCTTTGAGTAACGCGGCGTTGTTTGGAAGTGGCGCATGTTTCCGGAAAGACGTACTTTATATCCAATTGAGGAGCTGGCAGCAGGCAATCTCACGAAATGCTTGCGGCCTTTCATCAATTTCCGTACCCGGAAGTCCCCCTCCCCCGTCCTGGATACCTCCCGCCGGGCAGCCCTGGGGCCGGAAAACATGCCGGCGCCTGAATNNCCCCCCCCGTCCCCCGCTACCCCGCACCCGTCACATGCTCAGACCGGGCACGACCCCGGACGGACGCGCCACCTGTTCCTTGCGGTTTTCCTTCTCGTTTTGCTCCCTGCGGCTCCCGTCTACTCGCTCAGCAACAGCCCGAACGGGGCAAGAATCCGGCTCGACGGCACATGGCAATTTGCCGTGGACAGCGCCGGCGTGTACCGTGCGACGGATGTGAAGGATGTGGCAAGATGGAGGGTAACCCAGGTCCCGCTCTCCTGGACGATTCAGTTTGAAGACCTCCGTGATTTTCAGGGAGTTGCCTGGTACAGGAAGACCTTCCCGAACGTGCCGCTCCAGCACGACGAGACCCTCATGCTCCGTTTTGGGGCCGTGGACTATCTCGCAGAGGTCTGGTTCAACGGCGTCCGGGTGGGGACACACGAGGGAGGTTACACACCTTTTGAGTTCGACGTAGGACGGCTGCTCCGGTCCGGCGAGAACGAGATTCTCGTCCGCGTCACCGATCCCGGCAGCGATTCGAAGGCGGTAGGGGACCTCAATTACCGGCAGATCCCTCACGGCAAGCAGAGCTGGTACGTGCAGACTTCCGGAATCTGGCAGAGCGTCCACGCGGATGTCGTCTCCAGGCGCCGTGTCGCGGGTGTCAAGATCACTCCGTCGCCTGACGGGACGGTTACGTTTTCGATCCGGCTGGCCGGGATGGGCGGCAGCGGCGGGGCAAGGCTGACAGCGCGCGTCCTCGACCCTCACGTGTGGGAAGTGGGTGTTGTCCAGCGGACTGTTCCCTCCAATGCCGAGTACGTGACGCTCCAGGTTCATGTCAGGAATCCCATGCCATGGTCTCCCACCGTGCCGAATCTCTATGTAGCGGAGGTGACGCTGGAAAGGGGCGGCCCGGTGACCGACCGATTCGGGTTCCGCTCCTTCGAAGCAAAGAACAAGCAGCTGCTGTTGAACGGGGAGCCCTTCTACATGATCGGGGCGCTGGACCAGGACTTTTTCCCGGCGACGGGGTACACGCCTCCTTCAGAAGAGTACCTTCGCGACGAGATGGTCAAGGCGAAGAGGATCGGGCTCAATACCCTCCGCTGCCACATGAAGGTGCCTGATCCCATGTACCTGAAGCTGGCCGATGAGCTTGGCCTGCTGATCTGGTACGAGATTCCGAACTGGGATCAGTTCACCCCGGAAGCCGGGAAGAGGGCGGAGGCAACCCTGCAGGCCATGCTTGAGCGGGACTGGAATCACCCTTCGCTTGTCGTGATCAGCCTGATCAACGAGGGCTGGGGTCTCGACATGAAGCAGCAGTATCAGCGGTCCTGGCTGAAATCCACCTTTGACGAGGCCAGGGCACTTGCAAAGGGGCGGCTCGTTGTGGATAACAGCGCTTGCTGGGGCAACTTCCACCTGAAGACCGACATCTGCGACTATCACACCTACTGGGCGTTCCCCGAAAACCGGCTCAAGTTCGACCGCGCCATTGGGGAGTATGCCAAACGCCCCTCCTGGCTTTTCAGCCCGTTCGGGGATGCCGAGGAGAGCGGTCAGGAGCCTCTTGTCCTGTCTGAGTTCGGCAACTGGGGAATGCCCGAAATCCCATCTCCTCCGCCCTGGTGGCTGAACAGAAAGTTCGGCAATGCGGAAGTGGTGCTGCCGGAGGGTTTTGCCAAACGCTTTGCCCAGCACGGCCTCGAGTCGGTCTTCGGGAACATGGAACTGTTCGCCGACCGCAGCCAGAGCGCCCAGCAGGCGGCACTGAAATACGAGATCGAGCAATTGCGGATGACGCCCCAGATAGGGGGGTACGTCATCACGGAATTCACAGACGTCCAGTGGGAATGCAACGGGCTTCTCGACATGTGGCGGAAAGTGAAGTCGGCGGGGAGGGAGCTTGGTCAGGTGCAGCAGCCCGACGTCATCATCCCGCGTCCTGTCAAGTACAACTACTGGGCGGACGAGCCCATTCAGGTCCATCTCTGGTTTTCCCACTACAGTTCCGTCGATCTCGAGGGATCGACGCTGACCTGGTCGACTTCGACCGGGGAGCATGGAATAACTCCTCTCGGGCGCATGGACCGGGGTGCCGTCCGTGAGTTGTTGACGATCCGTGTCCCGGCATTCCCCACCTCCATTTCGCAGTCGATGCGCATCTCGTTTCAGTGCATAACCCGGAACGGCTTGACTGCGGCCGAGAATTCCTGCGACGTCTATGTCTATCCCCATCCCGACTCGTCGTCTCTCGTTCCGGCCATCCTGCATGATCCCTCAAACAGGCTCGGTGCGGTCGAAAGGTTGCTCCGGCTCTCCGGCCCTCAGAAGGGGGCGGAATCAAAGCTCAGGATCACCGCGGAGCTTGACAATCAGATTCAGGAAAGGCTCGTCCGTGGGGAAACTATCCTCTGTCTCATCGACAGCACAACCAGGATGCCTGCGGACTTCCCCTATGCGCTGGTCCGCAGGGACACGGGGTGGTATGACGGGAACTGGGCGTCGAGCCTGAACTGGGTCCGCAGGGATCACGGACCGTTCAGTGAGGTGAATTTCGGGCCCGTGCTGGGAATGGAGACATCGGTGATGGGACTTCCCCTGGTCATCAGCGGAATAGCTCCCGATGATTTCGACGATGTGCTGGCAGGGATGTTTGTCGGATGGCTGCGCCTGAACTCCGCTTATGTCGTGCAGATGAAGGTCGGGGAAGGGAAGCTTCTTCTCTGCACGCTGCCACTGGCAGCCCAATGCGGCATCGATCCCTATGCAACCAGTGTGCTCGCGGCGCTGATCCGCTATTGCGCCCGTGAAGATCTGATTCCAGGTGTCGTCTGGAACAAGAAGCGTCCGAAGAGCGGACTGTAGGGTGCGGACACGGCCTCCGGCANNAGGAAAGCGGGGAGAGCGATGCATCGATTCTGCGCGGTATGCCTGCTGGTCCTGGTTGCTTTCAGCGGGAAAGCATGGGGATGGGGGTCGGTAGCCCACCGGTTCATCAACAGGAACGCCGTCATAAACCTTCCCCCGTCGATGGGCCAGCTCGCCGCCCAGCAGGATTTTCTCGGGCTGCACGCGAGCGATGCCGACACCCGGAAGGGGTCGGATCCCACCGAGGCCCCGAAGCACTTCATCGATCTCGAATCCTACCCTGACTACCGGCATCTGAGCCCGGATCTCTCCTCGCTTGTCACTATGTACGGACAATCGAGGGTGACCGATATTGGGATCCTTCCATGGGCGACCGTCTGGACACTTGATTCGCTTGCCGCACAGCTCCGCAGAGGGGACTGGAACAAGGCGTACCAGTCGGCCGCGGATATAGGGCACTATCTGGGGGACGGGCACCAGCCGCTGCATTGCACGGTGAACTACGACGGATATTCCCCGGTCAGGAACGGGATCCATTCGCGGTATGAGAGCGAAATGATTTACGAGCACCAGAGCCTGCTCTCGGCAACGCGGGACTCCATCCATTATGTCGCGGACCCTTACTCCTTTGTCCTGGCCTATCTCCTGCGCTCGAATTCCCTCGCGGACTCCATTCTGCAGGCGGATATCGCGGCGAAGGCCTCATCGGGATGGAGCGGGTCAGGCACCGTTCCGCAGGCGTACTATGACGCGCTCTGGGCCCGGACAGGGAATCTGACGCTGGCACTCCTCCAGGAGTCGACCCGCGACCTGGCATCGCTCTGGTACACAGCATGGGTGAATGCCGGATTGATTGCCTCTCTCCCGGCAACCTCAGCGTCCGTGTATCCGGACCGGTTTGTGCTCGATCAGAATTACCCCAACCCGTTCAATCCCACTACTGTGCTTGGCGGGATGCTCCCGGCCGCCGGGCGTGTCAGGCTCACGGTCGTCGACATGCTTGGCAGAACGGTGGCAGTGCTGCTGGATGGAATTCAGCCGGCGGGGCGCTACCGGGTCACGTTCGACGGGTCGAGCCTTCCCTCAGGAGTTTATCTGTACAGGCTGGAGAGCGCCGGGAGGTCGGCTTCAAAGGCGATGATCCTCATACGGTGATTGGGAACGCAGGCATTTTCTGGTCAGGCGGCTGAGGAGATCCCGGGGAGTCTGGGCCTCCTTTTCCCGGCAGGATGCCGTAGATGACCTGTTTCATCTTTTTCTGTTACTTTCTCGGCGATGATCCGTACATACTATAGATAGTCCGGGAACGCCATGAGGATGCGCTTGTTGCTGGGTGGAGTCGCTCTATGCTTGTTTGTGGGGGCCATCCTCACCTTCTATAATTTTGCGAGTTCTCCGACCGATGAGAACATCTTCACCGACCTCCCGGGCAAGCTGTATGTCCTGCAAACCCATTCAGACATTGAAGGGGTCTGGAAACCGGAAGGCAAGGAAAGTGTAAGGCTCGGAAAAACCTGGCGGGACTGGCTCCGTGCGGGGGATCTGATCCATGATGTCAACGGCCTCGCACTTGAGCATCTCGCGGATTTCACGAGAATCCTGCGCCGCACTCCTCCGGATTCCACCCTCGTGCTCCACACCGATCGTCCCGCCGAACAAGCTTCGGGGGAATTCCATGTGCGGCGCCGCGAGATCCCCGACAGCCTCCTGCCCGACAGATTCCTGATGGAGCAGGGGGACGCGGTCGTCGTCACGTCGGTGACGGAAGGGGGGGCATCCGACCGGGCCGGCATGCGTCCCGGGGATGTCATTGTGCGCATCAACGGACAGAGCTTTACCGGGGCGTTTGAGGCGGACAAGATCCTCCGGCGGGCTCAGATCGGCCGCGAGTTCACCTATGAGGTGATCCGCGGGACCGAGCGTCTCACGCTGACGGTCGTTCTTGCGAGGTTCGGCTTCCCGGTCTCCATTCTCTTCCTCAGTCTGTCGGGCATCGTTTTCCTCGGGACCGGGGCCTTCATCTCCCTCAGCAAACCGAAACTCAAGGCGGCGAGGCTTCTCGGACTACATCTCATTCTCCTGGGCTTCGTGATCGCCGTGGCCATGATACGCCGGGAACCGGATGTCACCTTTTTTGTCGGCGCGCGGGGTATCGCCTGGATCTTCAGCATTTTCTTCGGGTTTGCCACCGGCTGGCATGCGCGTCTCTACTTCCCCCAGGAACGGCCCGAGATCCTGGCCCGGAAATGGATCATCCCCTCCGTCTACCTGAGTGCCCTGGTCCTCTCTACCGTGATGGTCTACCTCGGCACGGTGCACAAGCTTGACGGCCTCCCGGGGCTGATTGCCCTCGCCGCCGGTGTGATGGTGCTCGCCCTGTATGCAAAAGCTCTGCGTTTCCCGTTCAGAAAGCAGCGGAGCAAACTGTACGCCGAGCAGTGCCGGCTGATCAGAATCACGGGAATCCTCGTCGCCAGTCTCACCATCGCCCTCATTCTCGTCCTGAGCCTCACGAAATTGGGGAATCAGATCGGCTTTATCGGCCTGCCTCTCGTGCTGATCCCTCTTGCCTACCTCTACACGATCGGCCGGTACCGGCTCCTCGACATGAACCTGCGGATTCGCAGGAACATCCAGTACACGCTTGTCAGCGTCGGGTGGAATCTGATCTGTGCCGCGGCCCTGGTGTTCGTCTTCTCCCTGCTGATCAACGCCCGGGTCAAAGTCATTGATGTTGCGATCCACGGAACATCGATCGAAGTCAGCGATGCGCCGCCCCCCGGTATAGGAGGAGGGGCGGAGCGTCTCCTGTTCATGCTGCTCGCTATGGGCTCATGGTATGCCCTCTGGAAGATCAGAAAGTGGGGCCAGAGGCTGATCGACGAGCGGTATTACAGGAAACGGTACGATTATCGAAAAGCGCTGGGGGAACTGTCGGGGATGCTTGCCTCGAAGCTCAGCATGACCAGTCTCGGGAAGGGAATCGTCGAAAAACTCGTGGAGCTGATGCAGCTCAAGCGGGCCGCGGTGTACTTTTTCAGGGACCAGAAGGTCTGTTGCTGCCAGGAGGCGTTCGGCGTTGACCCCGAAACATGGAAGCAGTTCTGCCTCAGTGACGTCCGCGACCTCGTCCCCGCCATGCAGGAGTTCAGCGGCGCGTTCAACGTCGATTACCTGCCCGAGCGCCTCAAACAAATGTTCCGGAACCAGGAATTCCGCTATGTGGTTCCCATCCGCTCGAAGGCCCGGCTGATCGGGGCGCTGCTGCTCGGGGAAAAGCTCTCGGAATCACCGTTCGGTCAGGAGGACCAGGATTTCCTTTCCTCCGCCGCGATGCAGGCCTCGGTTTCCATCGAGAATGCCTTCCTGTACGAGGAGCTGTCCGAACAGGAGCGGATGAAGCAGGAGCTCGATATCGCCCGTCGGATCCAGCTCGCCTCGCTGCCTCAGGGGGTTCCCGCGATAGCGGGACTGGACATCGCAGGACGGTCGCTGCCGGCGATGGAGGTCGGAGGTGATTTCTATGACTACCTGAACGGGAAGGGAGATGCAGTCACCGTCATTGTCGGCGACGTGAGCGGGAAGGGGACATCGGCCGCCCTGTACATGTCCAAGGTGCAGGGGATCCTCCGCTCGCTTCACGGGTTCGTGCCATCCCCGGCCTCGCTGCTCATGCAGGCGAACCGGCTCTTGAGCGGAGATCTCGAGCGGAGCTCCTTTGTTACGGTGTTTGGCGCGGCGGTCGATCCGGCTACACACACTGCGGTGCTTGCACGCGCAGGCCACCTCCCGGTGTATGTGTACCGGGGCTCGACCGGTGCGGTCGAGCGGCTCGTGACCCGCGGTGTGGGTTTGGGACTCAGCGATGAAAAACTCTTCGACACCGAGCTCGAGGAGAAAACGATCTCCTATGCAGCCGGCGACATCCTGCTGTTGGTGACCGACGGTATTGTGGAGGCACGGAACACGGAAGGCGAAGAGTACGGGGAGGACCGGCTGCAGGAGATGCTCCGGCAGCACGCCAGGACCGGCGCGGCCGATCTGCGCGACCGGATTCTCGATGAGGTGAAAGCGTTTGCCGGCTCCGCCTCCCAGCACGACGATCAGACGGTGGTAGTTGTGAAAGGGGTCTGATCCCCCCCCTTGCCGCACATCAAAGCCTTTTCTCCGGCGCTGTCCGCTCCGTCATTGCTCCACGCCGGGGACACACTCCCCATCTATCCCTCAATAACCCTCTCCCGCCTCTGTATGCCCGACCTTTCCGTGGAATGAGCGGAACAGGTAGGCGAAGTAGCCGAGAGCCAGAAGCATGCCCGCCGACCACCAGACGATGCCGATGCCGAGCGCGTACGAGCCGGAGGCCGAGGTATACGCCGTGAGGCTGAACGAGGGGTCGATCGAAGACGGCAGGAGGTCGGGAAAGAGGCCGAACGCCGTGCTGAGGAGCATTGCGGCAATGAAGAACGCCGACGAGAAGAACGCGCGGGCATCGCCGCCTTTCCGGTTGTAATGGACCATGCCGGCGAGCGCAACTAGTGCGCAGAGCGGGAAGATCCAGCCCCAGGGATGTTGGGCATAGTTGTCGAAGACGCCGGGACGGACCGCTATGGTCCCCGCCAGGGCCAGAACGGAGAAGAGCACTGTTCCCATCAGCGCGTTCCGTGCGCTCTTCCGCGCCCTGGACTGTACATCCCCCTCCGTTTTCATGGCGATGTAGTTGGCGCCGTGCACCGTCAGCGTGCAGAAGCTGACCACGGCAAGCGTGACCGTGAACCAGTCCAGGATTCCCCCTCCCTGGAAAGGCGAGAATGTTGTCCAGAGGGGTTCGAAGAATGATCCTTCCCTGTTGAGCGGCACCCCCCGGATGATATTCCCCAGCGCAGCGCCGAAGAAGATGGCGAGCAGGGTGCTTCCCAGGAAGAACACGCCGTCCCAGAACGTCTTCCACACGGGATGCTCAAGCTGGTGCCGGAATTCGATTCCGAGGCCGCGCAGCATGAGGAGCCAGAGGATGATGATGAGCGGAAGATAGAATCCGCTGAACGCGGCCGCATAGACCGCAGGGAAGGCAAAGTAGAGTGTGCCGCCTGCGGCGAGCAGCCACACCTCGTTGCCGTCCCATACAGGCCCGATGGCGTTCAGCACCATCCGCCGTTCCGCGTCGTTGCGCGCGACAAACAGGTGGATGATACCCGCCCCGAGATCGAACCCGTCGAGCACCACATACATGACCAGCATAAACGCCAGCAGACAGAACCAGGTGGTTTCCATGCGGGGTCTTCTTTTTTAGTGTGCGAAGGCCGGACCTTCGCCGATGCGCCGGAGGACGAGCATCAGGAACAACACGCCGATCACGAAGTACATGCCCAGGAACCCGAGGAGCGTGAAGGTCGCATTGCCGGACGATACCATGGCGGAATTCCCGTGGGCCGTCCGAAGGAGGTTATAGACAAGCCACGGCTGCCTGCCCAGCTCCGCCGTCATCCAGCCCGCGGTGTTGGCGATATAGGGAAAAGGGAACGAGAGCATGAGCACCCAGAGAAAAGGGCGGGCCGTGAAGAGTTTCTTGCGCCAGAGCAGGCCCATGGCCGCGAAGGTGATCGCCATGAACAGCGTTCCGAGCCCCACCATCATGTGATACGCGTAATACAGCAGNNGGAACGTGGACCGGGTTGTCGATGCGCATGAGCTCCATGTCGGGCTGGCCGATGAGGATGAGCTCGACGCCCTGCCTGGTTTTGAAGACCCCTTCCATGGCGGCGAGCGTAGCGGGCTGATGCTCGGCAACATTCCTTCCCTGGCGGTCCCCCGTGGGAAGGACGACGATGAAGGATGCCACACATGCCGCC
>PMBF01000043.1:35906-36255 GCA_003152875.1 Ignavibacteriota bacterium
AAGGCTTGAGAGGTGCACGGAACCGTCGGGCGACATCGAATACGCCACGGGGTTCTGCATCCAGGCATTTGTCGCCGTGATGAAATAGCCGGAGATCCAGGAGCCGAGGAACACCATCAGGGCTGCGGCGAAGTGACCGCGCGGACCCAGGCGCTTCTCGCCGAAGATGAAGAGTCCCAGAAAGCTCGATTCCAGGAAGAAGGCAAAGATGCCTTCCATGGCAAGGGTATTGCCAATCACCCCTCCGGCGAAGGCGGAGAAGCGCGCCCAGTTCGTCCCGAACTGGAACTCCATGGGAATCCAGGTCGCGACACCGACTAAGAAGTTGATAGCGAAAATCTTCGCCCAG
>PMBF01000034.1 GCA_003152875.1 Ignavibacteriota bacterium
GAGACCGGATCGTAAAATCTCGGCACGAGATCGACCAGCGTCGATTTGCCCGCACCGCTCGGGCCGACGATGGCCACGACATCCCCTTTCCGTATGGAGAGGTTCACATCTTCCAGGACCGTGTCCCCATCGGCGTACCGGAAGCTGACATGCTCGAAGGTGATCTCCGAGGCAAAGCCGTCGAGAACGACGGGATGAGCGGCGTTCCTGATGTTCGGCCTGGTATCCAGGATCTCGAAGACCCTCTTGCCCGCCGCGGTCGCTTCCTGGAACCGGTTGTTGACGGTGCTAAGCTCCTTGATGGGGGGCATGAGCTGGAAGATCGCAAAGAGGAAACCGAGAAATTCGCTCGGTCTCATGGTGCCGTTTCCGAGGACCTGCATGCCGCCGTACCAGATGATCGCAGCGCCCGCAGCAGCGCTCAGGAACTCCGTGCTTGGCGAGGCGAGGTTGCGCACCCTGGTCACCTTGAGGATCGTGTCCAGCAGACGCTGTCCTTCACGAGCGAACTTCCGGTTTTCGAATTCCTCCATGCCGAACGCCTTCACGACCTTGACGCCGGTGATGGTCTCGTGCAGGACCGAAGTGAGGTCAGCCAGGCTTTGCTGGATCAGTCCGCTCTCCAGGTGCACCCTCCTCCCGACCCCCGCGATAATCAGCAGCGCAAGCGGAAAGACGACGAAGGAGAGCAGGGTGAGCTTCCAGCTGAGCGCCAGTGCGATGGTGAGGTAGACGAGGATGAGCAGCGGTTCGCGTACCATCGTGTGAAACGTCGCCGAGATCCCCGTGTTGATCACCGGGACGTCGTTCATGACTCTCGAGATCAGGTTCCCCGTCCGCTCGTTGGAAAAGTAGCCCAGGGGCAGTTCATGGATATGCCGGTAGAGATCGTTGCGAAGATCGCGCACCAGGTGCTGCTCGACCGAGACCATGAGGTTGGACTGGAAGTACGCGGCGATGTTCTTGCAGAGGAAGGAGGCGATGATAACCGCGCAGATATTGCGAAGCGATACGGATGGGTCGCTGCTGAAGATCACCATCTGGAACCACCCCGAAAGGGCGTCCTTGGCCGACGCCAGCCAGCCTGGAAGGAACGACGGGACCGAAGACACGGCGGCGGCCGCCTGCGCCGGGCCGTGGAACAGCGTCTCCAGCAGGGGGATCGTGAGGTAGATGGAGAACCCGCTGAAGATCGAAAACAGCACCGAGCAGAGGACGGACAGGCCGAGCTGTCCCCCGTACGGCCTGACATACCTCATGACCCGCTGGTAGAGCTTCATTGCCTGTGCTTCAGGAGACTGAGTTGGACATTCGTGATGGGAGGGAGCTTCCCTTCGCCTTCCCGCTCCCGCATCCGGTACTCCCAGAGCTTGGCGTACAGCAGCATCGTGTAGGCCGCATCAAGAAGCGCAAGGACAAATCCCTGGAACCCGTCCCGGTAACCCTTGTGGACAATAAACATTCTCAGAAAATGCGAGAGGGGGCTCAGGACGAGCTTGTGCCATGGTGCTTGCGCGCCCGGATCGGCTGCCAGCTTATTCGACACCTGGAGCGACGTATAGTCGTTCATCTTCTCGACGTAGGAGTAGATGGTCGGATACGTGTGGTGCAGGAGCAGCTCTTCCAGGCGTCCGGACCTACCGTCAGTCGTGAATCCGCCGTGCACCTCCTGGTGCTCCGGACGGTACCGGCTCTTGCGAAAGAGGCGGAACTGGTAGTCCGGAAACCAGCCTCCGTGTTCAATCCATCTGCCGAACGCATACGGCTTGCGCAGAATCCGGAACCCATCATTGCCTGTCCCCTCGCGCAGGACCGTCCGGATCGCCTCTGCCAGCGGCGGGGTGACCTCCTCGTCCGCGTCGATCACGAGAATCCAATCCCCCGTCGCGTACTCGATCCCCCGCTGGACCTGGCGGCTGGATCCGGGGTAGACGTGCTGGTAGACGCGCCCGGTGTACCGGCGTGCAAGCTCCGCCGTCCTGTCCCAGCTGAACGAGTCCACGACGACGATCTCATCGGCCCAGCGGACGCTTTTCAGGCAGCGCTCGATGTTGGCTTCCTCATTCAGCGTGGTCAGGACAACTGAAATGCGTTCCATCAGGCTATTGCACCACCAGGTTGACGAGCTTATTTTTTACCACGATCGCCTTGAGGACGTTCTTCCCGTCGATGTGCTTGCGCACCGCCTCATCGGCCCTGGCCCGGGCCTCGAGTTCGGCATCGGGCGCGTCGACGGCAACGCTGAGACGCGACCGGACCTTGCCGTTCACCTGGACGACCACTTCCACGGTTGACGCCTGGAGCATGGCGGCATCGAATTCCGGCCACGGCTCGTAGGTGATGGTCGACTCATGGCCCAGGGTCGACCACAGTTCCTCCGCCAGGTGGGGGGCAAACGGGGAAAGGAGTTTCACGAACGGTTCAAGGAGCCGGCGGGGCCTCTCCTCCTGCTGCATCACCGCGTTGACAAAAATCATCAGCTGGCTGATGGCAGTGTTGAACCGCAGAGCCTCGATGTCCTCTCCTACCTTTTTCACGGTCGCATGAAACTCCCGCTCCAGCGCCGGGTCCGCAGGGCCGTCGGCGATCCGGGTGTCGGGTCTTCCCGTCTCATCGACGAACAGCCTCCAGCAGCGGTTCAGAAAGCGCCAGACCCCTTCGACGTTTCTCGTGCTCCAGGGCTTCATTTCTTCCAGCGGTCCCATGAACATTTCGAACAGCCGCACAGCGTCGGCCCCGTACTGGTTCACCACATCGTCGGGGTTCACCACGTTGCCGCGCGACTTGGACATCTTCCTGGAATCCTCGCCCAGGATGGTCCCCTGGTGGCGCAGTTTCATGAACGGTTCAGGGGTGCTGACGCAGCCGAGGTCGAACAGGACCTTGTGCCAGAACCTGGCGTACATCAGGTGGAGCACCGCATGTTCGGCGCCGCCCACGTAGAGGTCCACCGGCATCCACCGGCGCTCCAGGTCCGGGTCGCAGAAGGCGTCGCTGTTTTCCGGGTCAATGTAGCGCAGGTAGTACCAGCACGAGCCCGCCCACTGGGGCATGGTATTGGTTTCGCGGCGTCCCAGCAGTCCGGTTTTCCGGTCGACAACGGTCACCCACTCCGTGGCAAGGGCCAGAGGGGACTCTGTGGTGCCGCTCGGCTGGAATTTCTTGAGATCCGGAAGCAGCAGGGGCAGCTCGGTCTCGGGAACGGGCTCCATCGTCCCATCTTCGAGGTGGACAATCGGGATCGGTTCTCCCCAGTAGCGCTGGCGTGCAAACAGCCAGTCACGCAATTTGTACTGGACGGCTGGACACCCGTGCCGGCTCTCCTTCAGCCAGGCGACGACCCGCTTTTTCGCCTCGGGAGTCGACAGGCCGTCGAGCGAGACCCCGGCATTTGAGGAGTTCACAGCGGTTCCATTGCCGGTGAAGGCGGCCCTGCTGACATCTCCGCCCGACACCACTTCGACGATCGGCAGGTGGAACTTCAGAGCGAACGCGTAATCCCGCTCATCGTGGGCGGGCACCGCCATGATCGCTCCTGTGCCGTACCCCATCAGGACATAATCGGCGATCCAGACCGGAATCTTCTCCGACGTGGCCGGATTGACCACCCAGCCGCCGGTGAACACACCTGTCTTGTCGGAGTCGATGCCGCGCTCGACCTCGCTCTTGAGCCTGGCGCGAGAGCGGTATTCGTCGACTTCCGCGCGCTGGCCGGGTGCGGTGAGGAGATCCACCAGGGGGTGTTCCGGGGCCATCACCATGAAGGTGGCCCCGAAGATCGTATCAGGACATGTCGTGAACACTCTCAACACCTCATCCCGGCCGTCAAGAGGGAAGTCGATCTCCGCCCCCTCGGAGCGCCCGATCCAGTTGCGCTGCTGCTCGAGCGTCGAGGATGGCCAGTTCAGTCCCCCGGCATCGCGCAGAAGGCGTTCGGCGTAGGCGGTGATGCGCATCATCCACTGCCTCATGGGCCGGCGTTCCACCGTGTAGCCCTTGCCGGTCCATTCCGCGACCTCCTCGTTGGCCAGCACAGTGCCAAGCGCCTCGCACCAGTTCACCGGGATCTCGGTCATGTATGCCAGGCGGTACTTCGCAAGGAAGTCGTGGCGCTTCTTCCGGCCGCAGGAGGACCACTCCGGCGCCGTCAGGGGATCGGCTCCCGGAATGCCGGCACTCCCCAGCTTTTCGAGCTCATCGACAAGGGATTCGATCGGCCTGGCCCTGTCTTCGCGCGGATCATACCATGACCCGTACATTTTCAGGAAGATCCATTGCGTCCACCGGTAGTAGCCCGGATCGGTGGTATTCACCTCACGTGACCAGTCGTAGCTCAGCCCCAGCATCCTGATCTGGCGGCGAAACGTCTCGATGTTCTTTTCGGTGGTGATCCGCGGGTGGATGTTGGTTTGCATGGCATAGCGTTCCGCCGGCAGGCCGAAGGCATCCCATCCCATCGGATGAAGAACGGAAATCCCCTTCATCCGGAGATAGCGGCAGAGGATGTCGGTGGCGGTATATCCCTCGGGATGTCCGACGTGCAGACCGGCCCCGCTCGGATAGGGAAACATGTCCAGGACGTAGCATTTCGGTCCCGCCGGACGCGTAGGGGTCCTGAAGGTCTGATGCTCTTCCCAGAACCGCTGCCACCTGGATTCAATGGCTTGGAATGGATACGCCATGACTCTGCTGTCAGTTATTCCTTTGACGAAGGCTGCCCCGGAGCCCGCCCGGCCGGGGCATCGGACGGAGGGTGCTCCTCCTCCTGTTGATTGACGTACAGCATTGCCGTCACCACGCTGCCGAGCCTCATGCGCTGGCGAATCTCATCGGGAGACGCTCCCGCCCCTGCCATCATGAGCGCCGCCGTATGGCGCAGCGAATACGGCGTGATCTCCCGCATCCGTCCCTGCTTCACGCCAGCCCGATCGAGGTAGTGGTTCACACGCTCCCTCACGCCGCGCGTGGTCATCCGTTCGCCGCGTGTTCTGTTGCCGGCACTCGCGAAGAGGGGGCTCCCGACGGGCCCCGGATCCCGGACGGTAAGGTACTGTTCGAGGACCTCCCGGACCTCCCGGGGGATCTGCACGACTGCGTCCTTCTCTTTCCGCCCCTTCCCCTGGACGCGGAGCGTGCTGCAGGGAAGGTCCAGTGACAGGTCGCCCACATCAGCGCGGACGATCTCAATCTCCGAGAGGCCGCACAAGAGCATGAGTTTGATGAACGCCAGATCGCGCAGCCCCATCTCGTCGACGGGATGTACAACCTCAAGCAGTGCGGCCACCTGCTCCGGTGAAAGGGCATGGCGGGTATGGCGGGCGGGCCTTCCCCCGCCCCCAACCCTCCGGGCCGGGTTCTCGCGAAGGACCTTGTGCACGATCAGGTAGTCGCAGAAGCGCCGCACTGATGTAAGATAGGTCGATACCGAAACCGGAGACAGACCCCTCTCCCCGAGAAGGTATGCGCGGTACCTGATGATGTCCCCCTCTTCGAAGCGGCAGCGGCGGTCCGACCTGCACCAGCGCACGAATTCGCGCAGGGCGCGTTCGTACGTCCCCCGCGTCTCCGGTGCGCCTCGCCGGAGGCTGCGCACAAATCCCTCATAGTGGCGGGACAGGGCGCCGGAGGAAAGACGGACCTTACCAGCTGGGCCGGAATGCATGAAGGCCGGATGAATGACGGACAGAGGAGATTGCAATAACAGAATTTAGGAAGAACCCGCTGGAGAAGCAACATGGCACGTCACCCGGCGCGTACCGGCGGGGGCGGGATCTTTTCTCCCGCTGAGCTGGGGCCCGGAAGAGGATCCGAGGCCGCAGCCCGCGGGTGAGTGAGGCGCGCTGCGGGTCCTACCTGACACCAAGTGCCTGTCCGGCCTTCCCGGCATCCCCCGTTGCGACCCGGATGATTGCTCCGAAGTTCCCCTTGACCGCGATGGCCTGGGTGGAGACAAGGTTGATGCCGGCATCAGCCAGCAAGGAGAGGCTCTTGAGGAGTACGCCCGTCTTGTCTTTCCCCTTCAGGAAAAACGCGGATCCCTCTTCAAAAGGTATGGTGGAGGACTTCAGGGCATCGCGCAGCTTGTCGGGGTTCCTGGGGAAGCACAGGGCTTCGGATTTCCCGGGTTCTGTGCCGGACGCTTCCACCCCGACCAGTCCGACGTTCCTCGATTTCAGATGCTTGCCGATTGCCAGCAGGGCGCCCGGCGCATCCTCGATGGTGATTTTGAAATAGGTCACGCGTTGTGCTTTAGCCATGACAGCCTCTCGGTATGGTGGCACGGACAGTGGAGAGTTCACCCAGACATTTTCAGCACCATCATCGTAATATCGTCGGACTGCGGCGCCCCGGTGGCGAACTCCAGAATCTGCCGGTGAACGGCATCAATGATGTCCGTCGAACCCTCGCCGGCGTGCTCCCTCAGCACACGCTCGAGGCGCTCCTCGCCGAATTCCTCGGAATCCCTGCTCATGGCCTCGCTCACGCCGTCGGTGAACAGCACAAGCATATCGCCCGGCACGAGGCTGATAGTCGCCTGTTCATAGGGAACGAGGGCCTGCATAATGCCGAGAATCATGCCCCCCTTCTCGAGCCGGTCCACCGATCCGCCGGCATGGAACAGGTAGGGATAGTTGTGCCCGGCATTCACATAGGTCAGGGAGCAGTCCGCAGGGTTCACGCAGCCCCAGAAGAACGTGACGAACTTGTTGCCGCCCGTGTTCTGGCACATGAGCTCGTTCACGCGTCCCGTGAGCTCGCTCAGAGGGAGGTTCAGTGGAACCAGGGCCCTGATGGTGGCCTGCAGGTTGGCCATCAACAGCGCGGCCGGGGTCCCTTTTCCCGACACATCCCCTATGGCAATAATGTAGCGGCCGTCCGGCATCGTGAGCACATCATAGTAGTCCCCTCCCACCTGTTTCGAGCTGATATTGGTTGCTGCAATATCGAGCCCGTCGATGCCGGGCAGGACGCTGGGGAGCAGCCCTTTCTGGATCTCCCGGGCGATCATCAGCTCGTTTTCGAGCTTCTGTTTCTCGAGTGTTTCCTTAAAGAGTCGGGCGTTCTCCAGCGATATAATGGCAAGGTTTGCAAGGGACGCAAGGAATTCCAGATCGGCCTGGAGGTAGGGCTGTCTGTCGAGCTTCTCGCCAAGGACCATCAGCCCGCGTGTTTCACCCTGGAGCTGCATGGGAACGATCACACTGAGACCCAGGGACTTCAGGACGGGACGCGGATCGACGAAACCGCGCACGGTGTAGTCCTCGACCAGCGTCGGCCCCTTGATCCGCCCAAGTTCCGCCAGCAGTTCCCCCTGAGGAGTTCCCGCATCGGTACGTGCGGCCGCGATTCTCATGTCCGCCCCGTCCTTCAGTGCGATCAGATAGCGGTTGACACCCACCTGGCCGAGCAGGGAGAACACCAGCAGGCGGATGAGCTTTTCCGGGTCCAGGAGGGCGCCAAATTCCTTCCCGAGATCGAAGAGCGTATTGAGCTCCTGGATTTTCCTGTCGAGCTTCCGGTTGACAAGCTGCAGCTCGGCGATGGTCCGGCTCTTCTCGATTGCCGTGGCGGAGATATTGGCCAGAGACCGCAGATAGGTTTTTTCCCGGGACAGGAGCGTCCGGTTGGAGAACCGGTCGCCGAAGCCCAGTGTACCGATCGGTTTGTCGGCGATGAGCAAAGGCAGGAGGATCTTCACGCCCTGTGAGAGAAAGAACTCCGTCCAGGGGTGCCGCCCGGGATCGAGCTCCTCCAGAAAGGTCAGGGAGCGCGGCATCCTGGGGATGGCGAGGCGGCGACCCTGAAGGGATGCCTCAAATCCCTTGACCTTCTCCACCACGTACTCCTTCCTCCCTGCGGCGTCGGCCACGAGCACGATGCCTCGCGTGGAGAGGAGCTTCCCCATGATGGTGAGGAGAATATGGCTGTAGATGAAATCCGGTTCGAGGGAAGAGTTGATTACCGTGCTGAACTCGAACAGCGCGGCATTGTCAAAATGGCTCTCATAGGAGTCGGGATCGTTCGGCAATGCGGGGGACAATCGGCGGGGCATTTCAATTGGCGAGGAATTTGATGAGCCGCACTTCATTCATCTTGCCTGGTTTGATCTCGTACTCCACTTTGTCCATCAACGAACGCATCAGGTAGACACCGAGGCCCCCGCGGCGGAAGTGGGTCATGTACTCCTTCATGTCTGGTTGGTGGATGCGGCCGGGATCGAAGGCATTGCCATTATCCCTGATCCGTATCTCGAACGTACCATTGGCTGCATGGACCGTGATGGCGATTTTCTTCGTCGGGTCGAACCTGTAGGCATGTTTGATCACGTTCGTACATGCTTCATCGACCGCTAGCGCGATCTTCCCCACGTCTTCCTCCGAGAAGCCGAAGGTCCTCGCCGCTTCCGAGACGAACTCGCGAACGGCGCTCAGGCGCTCTGTCCGGCTTTCGATATGGATGGTCTCTGTCTTCACAGGAGTTGACCAGATCCCCGATTACTGGAGAGTGGACGAGGGGTTCTTCGACTTGTCGAAAAACCTCGTAATTGCGTCTTGTTCTTCTTTGAAAATCTCATAAAGAAGCGGGAAGCCGAGAAGATCAAACACGTTATAGACTTTTGGCGACATGTTCGTCAGCTTGATGTCACCGCTGTGTTTGCGAACATCCTCGATAAACGCCATGAAGACACCCAGCCCCGCACTACTTATATACGAGAGATCCTTGCAGTTTACCACAATGTTATAGCGGGAGCTCCCCAGGAGGTTTTGGAGGGCTTCCTCCAGTTTGGGGGCCGTGTGTGCGTCCAGGTAGCCCTTGAGCTCCAGAATATGGACGCTGTTCTGCTCCCGCAGGCCGATTTTGAAGTCACTCATGTAAGGCTCCTTTGAAAAACCGACGTTGCTACGCGTTCAGCTCTCTTCCCCGGTCCCCATGCCATTTAAGGACCACAAGGGTAATATCGTCTTCGTTCGCCCGCTCTTCGACAAACCTCCGCACCGAAGAGAGCACCTCTTCCTTGATTCCGTCTGCAGTCAGGTGCTTCGCGCCGCGGGTGCATTCGAGAAGCCTGTCGTACCCGAATTCGTCTTCGCCGCACCGCGCCTCCGTGATCCCGTCGGTGTAGAAAACGCAGACATCCCCTTCCCGCAATTCCACGTTCTGTTCCTGGAGAGATTTTGCGAACAGCGCATCGCCGCTCAGCCCCAGGCCCATTCCGCCGGGTCGGATATAGGAGACCTTTTCGGCCGAGACCAGGAGCATGGGACAGTGCCCCGCCCGCGCGATGGTGAGGCCGCCAGTACGGACGTCGAGTATCGCGAACAGGAGGCTGATGAAGGAATGCCGGTCGACGGTCCCCATCAGGACCTCATTGGCCCGGACCAGAAAGTCGCGTGGCGAGGGGTACATCCTGCTCAGCGACTGGAAGATGCCTTTCACCTCGGACATATAGAAGGCGGCGGGCACGCCTTTCCCCGACACATCGCCGACGACGATGCCCAGGCGGCCGTCGTCGAGTGCCACAAAGTCATAGTAATCCCCCCCCACCTCGAAGGCGGGAGTGGAGACAGCGGCAATCTCCAGCGTCGCATACACCGGCACCGACTGCGGAAGAAGCTTCCGCTGCATTTCCTGAGCGAGCATCATCTCGCGGATGAGGCGCTCGCGCTCGATCGATTCGTTGATCAGCCGGGAGTTCTCGATGGCGACCGTCGCCTGGTCAGCAAAGGCCGAGATCACGTCCACATCGTCCTTGAGGAATCCGTACGAGGTGTCTTTTGTGGCATACAGAATTCCCACCAGCGCGTTGTGCGACACGAGCGGCATCACCACGATGGACGCGATGGAGCTTTTCGCCTTCTTCAGGTGGAGGAACCGCGGCTCGCGCAGGATATCGTCGATCACGAGCGGTGTACGGCGCCTGATGACTTCGTCACGCAGGCTTTCCCCTTCCGCCTGATGCAGCTGCTCGATCTCCGCCGGCGCGATGTGCTTCATGGCCACCACGCGGACCGACGACGGAACGACAGACCCGGCGGCGCCTGAGGGCTGATCGCCGCGCACGAGCTCCAGCCAGCAGCTTTTCGCCTCGCACACCTGCAGGGTCATCGCCGTGACCGTATCCACCAACTCGTTGAAGTCGAACACCTGCGTGATCAGACGTCCCAGGTTGTGGAGCGAGGTCACTTCGGAGCGTTTCCGGTCAAATGCCTCGGCCGTCGGCAGGTGAAACAGCGTGCTGACGAATGCCATGCCGGCATAGATATTGCCGAAGATGGCCGTCAGCGTGGCGACTTCCGTCAGGGGATACGAATAGTACAGCAATGCTTCCCGGAGAGACCCTTCACGGGCGAGCATGACGTTGAGCGCGGTGTAGGCAAAGAACAGGAGCAGGCTGTACACAAGGGTGTACACCTTTTCGCGCTTCGTGAGGTAGACGATCCACGGAAGCCGGAACGCGTTGATGATTGCCAGGATGACCGCAATGATGAAGAAGATCGTGGTAGCGGCCGAATCCTGGAGCGGCCGCAGCATCAGCACGGAAGCCCCCGTTGCAGCGATGGCGACACCGAGCAGGAGGAAGTTCCGCTGGGTCCCCTTGCGGCGCTGAAAGAGGACCAGGTCGCGCAAAAGGCGTATGGCCAGGACGGAGAAGAGGCCCAGCATGACGCTGCTGACCGAAGCGAGGAACAGCGTCGGATAATCGAGAGGAAGCAGCGAGAAGTTCTTCCGGTCGAATCCCGCCACCGACGTCAGGCCGAACCCGATGCTGGCGATGAGAAC
Source organism: Ignavibacteriota bacterium (assembly GCA_003152875.1). Classification (GTDB taxonomy): domain Bacteria; phylum Bacteroidota; class Ignavibacteria; order UBA10030; family UBA6906; genus Fen-1262. The sequence goes on from PMBF01000034.1 coordinate 10,783, forward strand.
TCCGTACGTCACGATCAGGAGCACGCCGAGGCGTCTGACCGGAGCATGCTCGCGCCGTCCCATCGCCGTCGAAAACGCAAGGTACAACAGGAGGAAAGCCCCGATAACCGAGAGCTCGCGCAGAAGGCTGACCCCGCCGGTCTCCAGCACCACGTTCTTGCTGATCACGTCGATCGTGAACTTGATCAGCAGCAACAGGAACGCACCACCGATATAGAAGAACCGACGCAGCTTGATCACGGCGATACGGGGTTAGTGTTGGTGCGGACAGGCCTCCCGGTCCGGCAACGCAAGCGGGCGCAGGGAGGAAAGGTGCTCACATCCCGGCCGGGCGAAGAAGACCGATGGATCGCAACGGCGGCCGCCCGGAGCCGGTTTCCCGGCCGTGGCGGCACAACTCCCCCTGGAAATCTTACAGCGAGAGTAGCCGCCGGCCAGCGAGTGCTGTTCCCGGGCTTCCGCATCCCCGCCGGAAGAGAGAACGGCTACTGAGAGAGGGCTGCAATCCCCCTGTCGGCGTCCCGTCCGAAGACCGTGGCCGGATACGTCTTCTTGAGCTTCTTCAGGAGGTCGAGCGCCTTCTCCTTCTCGCCGGCCCCGGCGTAGTTGCGTGCCGCATTGCTCAGGTTCTCGGCCGCGTTCACGTCCTTGCTGTTGACATCGGCGGCCTTCTCGAAATTCTCGGCTGCCTCCCTGGGCATCCCCTTGGCCTCATAGACGCAAGCAATGCCGGAGCGCCGCGAGATCTCAAGGGTCTCGTCCGGGGGGCTGAAGCGCTTGAACTGGTCGAGCGCTTCATCATATTTCCCCAGCTGGTAGTATGCATTCGCGAGATAGAACCGCGCGATATCTCCCGCGTCGGAGCTGCCGTAGTCGTCAACGATCGACTTCAGCCCCTTGATGTTGCGCTCGGGGACGCCGTCGATCGCGATCTGATACTGTCCGTTGTCATAGAACTGATAGATGCTTCCCAGGTCGGTCGAGGCGCTGACGTTGTTTTCCGCCCGGTTCTTGCCGTAGATGATCAGGGCGATCACCACGACGGCGAAAGCAGTCACACCGATGCTGATGGCGCGCTTGTGTTCCTCATAATACGTGGTGGCTTTCACATACGAAGTCACCAGCGCATCTTCCTTGAGCTCTTTTTTTGTTATTTTCTTCTTCGGTGTAAGCATGGAGGGGGCAGCTCCTCTGGGCGTGGGAAGGCTCTTGTCGTTTCGTGCGCCCGTCGGGAGTCGAACCCGAAACCTTTGGCTCCGGAGGCCAACGCTCTATCCAATTGAGCTACGGACGCATCGCGTCTGAAACCGTCAGACACTGTAAGATACGAAAATCCGTCGCCATCCACAAGACGACGAGGGACCGAGTTTTGACGTTTCGCAGGGGTTTGGGGGAAGAGATGCCGGACCAGGCCCGGGAGGATGGAGGGGCCGGCCCCGGGAGCTTACGGCGATCTTCTCCGTAGGATCCACTGTCCCGTCCCCACCACGAGGAGGATCAGGACCATCAGGAAAACACAATACGCCGCGGCCGACCCGAAGTTGTATGCCCGTAGCTGCGCGAGAATTTCGACGGCTATGGGGCGAGAGGCATAGGTGTAGAGAAGCACTGAAGAAACGAACTCTCCGAGCAGGGTGATCAGTGTGAGCACCCCGCCGGCAACCAGTCCCGGCAGGATGAGCGGGATGATGATCCGCCGGAAGCGCATCCAAGGTCCCGCGCCGAATGAAGAGGCCGCCTCCAGGATGCCGTCGTCCAGCTGTTCGAGCGCCGCGGCCGTTGAGCGCATCATGAGCGGATAGGTGCGGAGGACATACGCCAGCGGAAGAATCCAGAACGTCCCCACCAGCACCCGGAACCCGGAGAAGGGCGTCGGGTGGTTGAAGGCGAGGATGAGGGCGATGGCGAGCACAGTTCCCGGGATGGCATACGGCAGCGTGAACACGACGTCCCAGAGGATACGGCCCTTCCGGAGAGTGCCCTTTGTCACCAGCAGTGCCCCTGCCACCCCCACCAGGAGCACCACTGCCAGCGCGATCAGCCCCATCAGGCTGCTATTGAGAACCGGTTCAAAGATTTGACGCTCGCCCAGCAAGCGGGTATAGTTTTCCAGCGTGTACGCAGACGGGAAGAGCTGCCACGTCCATGAGCCTTCCCGCGCGAACGACACGATCACGATGACCACGAGCGGCAGGGCCTCGAGTGTGATCAGGAGGGCGCTCAGGCCGATGAGGATCGCGCGCACCGCGGGGTGCACCCTGAGGATGCCGGCCCGCCCCGTTCCCTTCGTCCGTCGCAGCGTAATCCTTGCTCCCGACACAAGCTGGAGCGTCACAAAGAAGACGAGGGAAACCACCGTGAGGAGCAGCGACAGCGCGGCGGCGAGCGGGAGGTCGCCGTTGAGCTTGGTCGTGAAAATCTGGAGGGTAATGAACCTGTGGCCCCCGGCGAACAGGAGCGGAGCGGAAAACGAGGCCATGCTGGCCATGAACGTAAGGATGGACGCTCCGAGAAGTGCAGGGCGCAGTCCGGGAAGGATGACCAGCCGGAGAATCCGGGAGGGGGAGGCACCGAGTCCCGCAGCGGCATCGACGAGGGAGCCGTCTGTCTGCCGTAGCGCCGCGGAGACGAAGAGGAAAAAATACGTATTGAACGAGTAGACGTGGACGGCTACGATGGCGGGGATTCCATCGAGGGCGACGCGGGAGGAGGGGATCCCGGTGCCTGCCTGGAGGAGACGGGGAAGGATCCCGCTTTCGCCGAAGACAAACAGGAACGCGATCACACCCACAAGCGGCGGAAGGGCCACAGGAACGACTGCAAGGAGCGAAACCAGACGACGGAAGGGAAAGTTCAACTGGGTCACGCAGAACGCGAGCGCACCTCCCACCAGGCCGCCGAGCACGACGGAAAGCACCGAGACGTAGACCGAGTTCACAGCCGCCTCGAGGTTCCCTGAGCTGTCCCCGCGCAAGATATCCGCATAGTGGCTGAGGGAGAATCCGTCCTCGCTCCGCAGGCTTTCCACCGTCATCACACCCACCGGATAGAGGACGTACCCTGCGTAAAAGATCAGGAGGAGAACGAGAGGGATCCAGGAGCCCCAGCGGTGCGCTCTCATGTCATGCCTTCGCGAAAAGGGCGCATCGGGACCAGTCCAGCTCAATCCCGACGTTGCGGCCCGGGGTCCATTCCCTCGTCGCATCCGAGCTTACCGCGGCCGCGTGGAGGCGAAGGCCTCCCACAGCAACGACGGCGGTCGTGGTGAAGCCGAGGTATTCCCTGTCCTCCACTGTTCCGCCGCAGACGCCCTTGTCTCCGCCCGGATGCAGCCACACGGCCTCGGGCTTGATGACCAGGAAGGCGGGCCCGGGCATTCCACCCAGCCCATCGGGCAAGGGGAGGGCAAGGGTGCCCGTCCGGAAGACGCGCCCTCCTTCATCAACCGCACCTTCCAGGATGCTTCCTCCGCCGAGGAACTGGGCGACGAAAAGCGATGCTGGCGCTGCGTACATGGCTTCGGGGGTCCCCACCTGTTCGAGTCTCCCCGTCCTCATGACGCCGATCCGGTCTGAGAGGCTCATCGCCTCGGCCTGGTCGTGTGTCACGTAGACCGTCGTGATGCGGGTGGAGCGCTGGAGCCTGCGGATCTCCTCGCGCGTCCGGAGCCTGAGCGCCGCGTCCAGATTGCTGAGAGGCTCATCGAACAGGAGAATTGCCGGCTCGATCACCAGCGCCCGTGCGACAGCAACGCGCTGCTGTTCGCCGCCGCTGAGGTGGGGCACTGGAGTGAGAATCCTGCTCCGGAGCCCGACGGCCTCAAGGATGCTCTCCACGCGTTTCCGGATCTCGGCGGCTTTCATTCTGCGCGTGCGGAGCCCGAAGGCGACGTTGTCGAACACCGACATGTGGGGGAAGAGTGCATAGTTCTGGAAGACCATGCCGATCCCCCGGTCCTGGGCTGAAAAGCCGGTGATGTCGCGGCCGTCCAGGAACACCTTCCCCGCCGTGGGGGATTCAAATCCGGCGATCAGGCGCAGCAGGGTAGTCTTTCCGCACCCGCTCGGCCCCAGAATGGAAAAGAACTCGCCCGACCGGATTTCGAGAGAGATTCCGTCGAGCGCGGCGATCGCTCCGTATGCCATCGCGAGTCCGTCAAGCCGCAGGGAGGCCATGGGATGTCACCGTGCTCCGGTGTTGGAGATCCCCGAGCCCTTCACATGGTCGTCCCAATACTGCATCCATGACCGCTCGTTCGCCTGCAGTCTGCGCCAATCGACATTCATCGCCTTCCACTTGCGGGCCGTCATCCAGGCAGGGAGACTGGAGCCCGGGAGATCGGTTCGCGTGGGGATCCGGTAAAAATCATTGGCTTCCTGGATCATGCTCTGTTTCGAGGTCACGAACTCATAAAAGGCTTTTGCCTGAGCCGCATGAAGTGAGCCTTTGACGATCGCTATCCCTTCGGTGATCACCGGGGTGCCGCTCGCAGGAACGACATAGCTGAACGGCTGATAGCTCTTGTTGGCCTGCATCTCCACATCGGGCATGTTCCAGACCGACAGCGGCGCCTCTTCCCGGGCAATCCGGAGGTAGAGCTGCGTAGGATCGGCAACATACGTTTTGGTGTTTGCATCGAGCCGCTGGAGCCAGCGGAAACCCGCCAAGGAGTCTCCCGTCGCTGCATTCGCGCGCTCGATCATGGCGCAAAAGATGATCCGCATCGTGCCGGAGGCGAGGGGATACCGGATCAGAATGCGTCCCCGCCACTGCGGCGCAAGCAGGTCATCCCAATCCTTCGGCGCATCATCCCCGGTGACCATGCGGTTGTTGTACATGATCACTTCCGGCGTCAGAAAGGTGCCGTACCAGAAGCCGTCCTTGCTTTTCTCCCCCTGGGGAACCGAAGCGTCCCACGACGGGATGTACCGTTCCAGGAGTCCCTCGGAGGCCGCTCGCTCGAAGGATGTCATGGGCCCCCCCCACCAGAGGTCTGCCTGGGGGTTGTCGCGCTCGGTCCGGAGCCGGTCGTAGACATCCTGGGAGCCCATATCGAGCCACTGGACGTCCACATCGGGATGGGAGGCTTCGAATTGCTGCTCAAACTCGGCGAGCATCTCCTTACCATGGGGGGAGTAGAGGATCAGAGGCGTCTTGGCTGGAGGCCTCGAGCACCCTGCGGCGAGAGCCGCACTCAGGGCGAGCATGATCATACGTCTCATGGCCTAGTTCCTTCCTGGAGAATACGAGATCATATTCGCAAAACACCGGAACGCGCCGGGATGTTCTTCCTTCAATTGCCGGTACCAGACATAGGATGTGTAGATGTAAGCCCCGGTGCCAACCTGTGCGACCAGCAATCCGGTCGTGAGAGGTTCCTCATCGGGATCGGCGCACGCGAGAAGCCGCTGATACTGCGGGGGGACGTCTCCCGGAAAATACAGCCCCCGCTCCTGCTTCCATCCCTGCCAGTCCCCCGGTCCGATCGCGTTCGGCGAGGTGAGGATGGGATGCCCGGGCAGGAGAATGCTGACCGGCGCCTCTTCCACGGTGACCCTCCTCCGCGTGATGGCGAAGGGGTACGGGGCGTACTCAGGCTTCCACTCCTGGTCACGCTGGTACATGACCAGCAGCGTCCCCCCCCTGCCAGCGAATTCCAGGAGACGATGGTTGGAAGCCAGAAGCGCCGGCCGGGCGAGGTAGGCGCGGATGTCGACGACGATGGCCGAGTATTCGGAGAGACTCCCCTGCGTGATGACGCTGTCATCGAGCATGGTAAAGGGAACGCCGAGCTGGCGCGCCGCCGCTTCCAGCGTGTTGTCGTAGCTCTCGATGATGCCGAGCCTGACCCCCGGCTTCACGTTCACATCGAAGACCTTCACCCTCACCGCGGCCGCACTTGCGGAGGTTCGGACATGGAACAGGTATTCGCCTGGTTCGACGTCCTTTGGCGGAGTTACAGTCAGCGCGCCCGTGTCCCTTCCGCCCTGCCGGGGAATCGCGAAGCGGCCCGCCGGATGGTTCCATGGACCATCGACAGTCACCGTTCCCTCCATCGGTTGCGGCTGCCAGCTCCTCACCGTATACCGGATCACCACCGGGTCGTGTGTGCGCCCCCGGATGAAGGCCATTTCGGAGGGGGAAGCCTCGATGGTCTGGCGCGGGGCGACGTCGAACTTCACCGGCGCCGAGAACGAGAGGAGGTTTCCGTCGACGGTGCAGGTCACAGACGCTTCGATGTCCTGGTGACGTTCCAGCGACCGGTACTGCATCTCGACCGCAGGCAGCGTGGGGAGGGCATCGTTGCCGATGGCGAGCGTGAACGGCCAGCTTCCGCCGGAAGGCCGCGGGGCGCTGCCCTGTTCGCTCACCGACCAGTGCGCAGGGAGAGAAAAGCTCCAGTGCGGGGCGCCGATCCGGCACTCAGATGAGCTCACTTCGGCTGCGCATCTGACACGCTCGCCAGGGACGATGATGGTGTCGGAAAGGCGGGCGGTCACCCGGATGCCGCATGTCAGCATGACCGCGCGGTGAACCGCTTCGCGCCAATGGTTCACGATTCTCGCACCGAGGGGCGGGAGCGGGCAGCACGAAGCAAGGGAGTCGGCTTTCCGATCCAGAGATGACGCAACGGCAATCAGCGAATCCCGGCGGGTCCCAGAGTGAAGTTGTTCCGCCAGCGCGCGGAGGGGGAGGACCGGAGTGAGGGCCGGGTCGCGCCAGAAATCGATCCCCGAGAGGAAACTCGTTGTGTCCGCCTCGTACAGGCTGTACGACCTCATCAGCCGGTAGAGGCTCTTGCCGCGTGTGAACGCCCGGAGGTTGGCGCGTTCCATGCCCTGGGTCCTGTGCTTGCGAAGCGCCTCCGAGGCGATGTCGAGGTAGCCTGCTCCCCGCAGGGAATCCGTTTCGTCGATGGGGTTGCTCACGTCCGGGGTCCCCCCGGCACGGCCGAAGGCGCGGAAGAAAAGCTTCCGAGGCTGCCAGAGCGAGAGACCGGGGTCGCGCAGCTGCTCGGGAAACATCGTGGAATCCGCCGCCGCGTCGAAAGCGGCGATCGCCGTTATGGCGACTGCCTGATGCTGCCCGTGGCCATCAATGGTGTTGTGATTGGTGAACAGGACGTCGGGTTTGTAGCGGCGAATGGCATAGACGAGGCGCCGGAGGACCTCCATCTGTCCCCCCCAGATACGGAGCGCCTCGGAGCCCGTCTTGGAAAAGCCAAAGTCCTTGAAATTGAGGAAGACCACGTTGGTCCCCAGGATGGACCCCGCCTCGCGCGTCTCACCGGACCGGATGACGCCGAGTTCCTCGTAGAGCTCCGGCCCTTTTTCATTCTGTCCTCCTTCGCCTCTCGTAAAGAGGACCGAGTAGGTGGTGACGCCGTACTTCATCCGGTACAATGCGAGCGTCGCGCCGTCTTCGTCGTCGGGATGGGCAGAAAGGTCCATCACCACTGCAGTGCTCCCGAGATCCAGGAACGCCTGCTCCCGGTCTATGCGTGGATTCTCCGCTGCGGCAAGCAGGACTGGGAGGAAGAAGAAGGCGGCAAGCAGCGGGCGCATAGACATGGTTCAGGACGTGATGGTGGGAATGACTGACCGCAGCCGCGCCAGGGAAACCGCCCCCTCCCGTACGAGCCGGGGGGGCGCGACTCCCACGTCAACCACGGTGGATGGCCTGCTCGGCGGCAGGGCGCCCCCATCAAGATAGAGATCCACCCGGGGGGCGAGCATGGCCTCGATTCCGTCGATGTCAGCGGGCGTGGGCTCTCCGGTCCGGTTGGCGCTGGTGGAGGTGATCGGGAAGCCGAACAGGGAAGCGAGCTTGAGGCAGAGGTCGCTCGACGGAACGCGCACGCCCACCCGTCCGGTTCCCATCGTCAGATGGCGGGAGGCGGCAGTTCCCGCTGCAAACAGCAGAGTGAGCGGACCGGGCCAGAACGCCCTTGCCAGGAGACCGGCCTCCTCCGTCACTGCGGAAATCAGAGGGAGAGCCGCGTCAAGCGAAGCCGCCACCAGGAGAACGGGTTTTGGATCAACGCGGCGTTTTGCCTTTTGCAGGCGCATCAGGGCATCGTCGCTTCGCGGGTCCGCGCCAATGCCGTAGAGCGTCTCGGTCGGATAGACGATAATCCCTCCCGCGTCCAGGACTTCAACCGCCCGGGCAAGCGCCGATGGGTCGGGATGCGCAAGCTGGATCGTCAGCCTTTCCGCCATCTGTCCGTGGCTCCGTTCAGCCTGGCACATCGTCAATCGCAGCAAGCACTCGTTCAGGGGTGATCAGATTCATGCAAACGAAGGTGCCGATGGGACACCGGACCCCGCCATGGATGCTGCACGGCCGGCACCGGAGACCCGGCGTTTCCACAACGGCGTCACGGGGTCCGGCAGGCGCAAAACCGAACGCAGGAACGGTCGGCCCGAAAATAGCAACGACCGGGGTCCGCACCGCGACGGCAAGGTGCTGCGGCGCCGTGTCATTCGTGACCAGGACCCTGCAGCGCCTGATGAGAGCGGCAGACTGGAGCAAAGAGAGCACGCCCGCCGCGCTTGGAACTCCCGCGGCTGCCGCAATCGATTCGCACAGCGGTACATCGGCCCTTCCCCCCACCAAAACGACCGCTTTCTGCCGTTCGCGCAGGAGCCTGCAGAGCCTCTCATAGCTCCCGGCGGGCCATCTCTTCGTATTCCATACGGATCCGGGCGCCACGGCGACCGGGCGGACACCGCCGGAAATTCCCGCGCGTGCCATCCATTGTAGAACAACAGATTCGTCGCCTGCGTTCGGGTAGACGGAGGGCAGGATGCTCACCTCCGGCCTGGCACGAAGGGGAATCAGGAGGTCCAGGTCTCTGTCGATTTCATGCGCATCGCCGCGATACGGCACGCGTTCGGTGAAGAGCATGCGCCCGGCACTGCTGGAAAATCCGATTCGCTGCGGGATCCCCGCAAGGAAGGGAATCAGCGCGCTGCGGAGCGAGCGATGCGGAACGAGGGCCAGATCGAATCCCTCGGATCGCACACGCCCTTCAATGCGCCGAAGCCCCGCGAGCCCTCGGTCGGCATGGCGCTTGTCATAGCGCAGGATGCGGTGGATGTCCGGGTGGTTCTCCAGGACGGGTGCGGATGCCGGCACGGCCATGACCGTCAGTTCCGCGCCGGGGAACGCCCGGCGTACGGCCTCGACCAAAGAAAGGACAAGGATGACGTCGCCGATAAACGCCGTCTGGATGAGGAGAACCCGCCTGGGGATCATGAGCCGCTTCTCTGGTGAGCCGCACCCTGTTGCGCAAGCCGGGCTTCATAGTAGGCGCTGTGTTTCCAGCGCTTGTGCATCCACAGCCAGTGGTCCGGATAGCTGCGGATGTACCGCTCCAGGACTGCCGTGTGGCGCCGGGTCAGTTCCAGGACATGCTCTTCGGTGAAGGCAGTGATATCGGCATAGTCCACCTCCTCGCACACAATCTCACTCCGCCCGTCGGGTCCCCGGAGCATGAAATACATGACGATGGGGGAACCGCTCCTCAACGCGAACGCCGCGGCGCCGCGGTGGGTCGCAGCCCAATGTCCGAAGAACGGGATGAACAGGGATTCTCTGGAGCCGCTCTGATCGCCAAGGAGGAGCACAATCCTTTTTTCCTTCAACCCGCGGAGGACTTCCCTGACCGCGTGGGCCATCGGCACCGTGGAGAAGGTGAAGCGCCGCCGCTGACTGTCCACCACACGGTTTATTCTCCCGTTGCGCTGCTGCTGCACGATGGCTATCACGGGCAAGCCCAGGGAGAGCTTCGTCGCAGGCAGTATGAATTCCCAGCTCCCGAAATGGGCTGAGAGCAAGATCAACCCCTTCCCGCGGGCAAAGGCCTCCTGCAACACCTCCGGGTTAGTCCACCGGACCATGTCGAGCACTTCGGCATCTGAGGAAGTGCCGATCCGGAGGAATTGGGAGATTGCCTGACCGTAATTGCGGAAGGCACCGAGGGCGATGGCGCGCCTTTCCCTGATCGACTTCAAGGGGAAGGCAAGCGCGAGGTTGTCGAGCGTCACCCGCTTCCGCACGGACGTACACCGGAACACGAGACCTCCCAGGAAGGCCCCAACCCTGCCGGCACCGCGGAGGGAGAGGATCCGCACACAGGCGCGGGAGAACATGAAAAAGACGTATTCGATCCAGGTCTTCATGGCCGAACGATCGATGGTCCGGGGACCCCGCCGCCCTTCACCAACACGAAACCCCGTCCCGCATCAGGGGGAACGGGGTTCGTTCCTGCAGGTGACGGCTGCGGTCACTGCGGAGAGACATAGCGCTGCCAGTTCTCGTCATGCAGTTCGTTCCGGTGGGTGGAATGGACGAGTTCGTAGTCACCGGTTGCATTGCGCTGGACAAAGACGAAAATCACCCCACCCTGAATGCTGTTATAGGACCAGATCTCATAGGGACGCCTGTCCGATTCGCTAGGATGGCGCTCTATATCATCGGGCCGCCCGTACGTGATGTACACCCGCCCCCGGTCCGACCGGTATCCCTTCCTCCCCATCGTTGCGAAGTTCTGATTTGAGTATTGGACCCGCGCCATGTATTCGTCGCGGAGTCCCGTAGAGCGTTTTCGCCAGAAGGCGCTCATGAATTTCCTCTTGGCCTCCGCGCCGCTGAGCTTTCCGAACTGCGCGCGCTCCTCGTCGTTGGTCTCGTACCTCACCTGCCGGAACTCCTCATCCAGATCCGTTTCGTCCATCGATGCATAAATCGCAAGCGGGGGAGATGAACTCCCCGCCAGGAGAGCGGAGTCGACTCCCAGACTGGTGTTCAGGACGTAGAATTTGCGGCTGGAGGATGTCAGGGTCTTCTTCGACGAATCGAGCACCGAAAGAACCATCTGGTACGTCCCGCTGTGCATGGCTTGCAGCGGGAACTGGTCGATAAGGACGGTGGATTCCGCGATCCGCCTCCTGGGCCGCTCGCGGGTCAGGATCTCTCGGCCTATCGCATCATAGATTGCCGCTTTCACGACATACGAGCCGGTGTCCTTCCCTGCAAGCAGGTTGTAGGCTTCCGCATAGTAGAAGCATGGCTGCTGTTCGCTGTACACCCCTCCGATATTCGGGATCACTTCCAGGGTGTTCTTGTAGAACGACGTATGGTTTTGCGATTGACGGATCAAGGAGGCGAACTCGAGATCGCTGAGCATCGTCTTTCCCGTCACGACGGGGCGTATCGGAAGACGCAACTGGAGGCTGTCCCGCCTGGCCGTGTTAAAGCGGTCGCGAGCCATGATCTTCAGGATATAATCTCCCCTGCGGATTACGACGGGGAATGCCCCGACGAGGTTCATGCCGCGCGACAGGGTGGCCGTGTCGGTGATCGTGCTGGGGACCATCCAGCGGTCCATGAAAACCACCGAATCACTCCCGTACAACTGCACGGTGAGATGGATGCCCGCAGAGTACCCGGCGGAGTCCTGCCGGTAGGAAAGCGCGGCCTGGGATACCGCATAGTAGAGTTCGAGGTTCACGGTCGAATCATCGGGCCCTCTGAACCGGGCGAGATCCGCCTGGATCCTGAACGGCATCCGGGGGTTGATCGCCTGTGCGGAGGCCGTCACGGCTAGCAGAACGGCCAGGCACCAGATCTGAACTACGGTTTTCATGGAGATTATCCTTGGCTGCCCGGCCGGTTACTCTCCGAGCACTTTCACGATGACGCGTTTTCGCCGCCGTCCGTCGAACTCGGCATAATAGATCTGCTGCCACGGCCCGAAATCCAGCGTGCCGTTGGTAACCGGAACGATCACTTCGTGATGGACGAGCAGGCTCTTCAGGTGGGCATCACCGTTGGTTTCACCTGTGCGGTGATGGCGGTACTCTTTCTTGAACGGCGCGAGCGTTTCGAGCCACTCGTCGATGTCCTGGATCAGTCCGTCTTCCGCATCATTCACGTAGACGCCGGCGGTGATATGCATTGCGGAAACCAGCACCATCCCTTCGGCGATGCCGCTGCGGGTCACCAGATCCTGGACCTGCTGCGTGATGTTGATGTACTCCCGTTTGGTCCTGGTCTGGAACCAGAGGTATTCGGTGGCCGATTTCATGCCTCACCCATGACGATCCGTATCGCCCTGGCAATCTCCTCGATATGAAAGGGTTTCGCGATAAACAGGTCTGCCCCAGAGCGGAGGGCGATCTGCCTGACGTTACCGCCGCTGAGGCCGCTCAGGCCGATGATCTTCACCGTGGGTTTCCGGTGCCTGACTGCCGTCATCAGATCGGCCCCTCCCACCTCGGGGAGGCCCAGATCGGTAAGGACGACGGCGATGTCCGCCTCATGTGCCCGGAACACCTCAAGCGCCTCCGCCCCGTTCCGGGCACAAAAAACGGAGTAGTGTTCGCCTTCGAGAAACGAGGCAACAAGCGTGAGCAGTTGTTCCTCATCCTCTACCACGAGGACACCCCTTACCGGCTCGGGCTGCATGAGGCCTGCGATCATGGCTGGTGGAATGAGAATTGGAGGGCAGACTCAAGATAGCGATTCGAAGCGTGAACTGCAACTATGCCGGGAGGATCGATCGTCCGGTATGGATCTTTCCATCCCGAATTCCGTATATTCCTTGAAGAGGAACTCATGGCACATCTCGACCTCATTCTCTTCCTGGTCTTCAGCCTCGTCTGCGCGCTCGGAATCACGGGGACCGTCCTCTGTTTTCGCCGGGCGCTCGCGGTTGCCAATGCCAAAGACGGAGACGTGAAGATGTTTTTCTGGGCATTCGGGGCCATGATCTGCCTGATCATGGCCGGCATGAGCGCCGCATATTTCCTTCTCCCCATCCTCTTCCATTTCTGAACCATCGTGCCGATGTCCCGGCAAGCCGCCCTTCTCTGTGCCCTCCTGGTGTTCGTCGTCTCCGCGCCGGCACAGGACCTCCTCGATTCTCTCGGCATCACCGTGCGCGGGGCCTCGCGGTCCTTTGCCTTTACGAACAAGGAGTCTGCGTTCCTGTACGGGGAGACCAACAGCGCCCCCACGAACAGCTGGCAGGGGTTCAACGTTTTTGGCCGGGAGTTCCTGGATGACTACGATCTTGTCGTCGACGGGCGGACGCTTGACCGGCGCAGTGCCGTCGTCACGGTGTATCCGGACTTCCTACGCAGGGTCTATCCTGAGGGCTTCGTCGAAGAGGTGCGCCCCGTCGACAGCCTGGCCCTCTTCGCCGTGCACCTGACCTCGCCCGGGAGGCCGGTGCCGGCGGCGTTCGTCCCCTGGTTCTCAGACGGCCGCGACCCGTCGGACTTCATCCTCTCCTGGCCTGGCGGCCCAGGCGGGGCGATCCTCGTTGCGCGGTCGCGCCATCGGGTGCGCACGCCTGCCGAGGACTATCCCGCCTGGCTTGCCATGCAGACCCGGGGCGGATCACCGGTTCAGGAGCCCCGCCGCCGGAGGGGCGGGTTCTCTCCCGTCATCCTCCGCGATTCGGCCTCTTCGCAGCATATCTTTGTCGTCGCCGTTGCCGACTCGGCGGAGGATGCCGGCGCCATGGCGGGGTCCTACCTGAGGTCGTTCACGCGTCTCCACCGGCAGCGACACGACCGTCTAGTGCGGCTGCTGTCATCATCGAGGGTTGTCACCGATGACCCCCGCTGGAATCGCGCGCTCGCATGGGCAAAGGTCTCGCTGGACGCCCTCATGATGAACCAGAAGGAAAAAGGAATCTTTGCTGGACTCCCATGGTTCGATAACTACTGGGGCCGCGACACGTTTATCTCGCTCCCGGGAGCGACCCTGGTTACCGGGCGCTGTGCTGAGGCCCGGCAGATTCTCCTCTCCTTCTCGGCGTTCCAGAACCTTGATTCGTTATCGGCCGACTGGGGCCGCATCCCCAACATCGTGACGACGACGGACAAGGCCTATAATACCGCCGACGGGACCCCTCGCTTCGTCGCCGTTGCACACCAGTACGTGGAGCGTTCAGGAGACACCTCATTCATCCGCTTGATCTATCCAGCGATCCGCCGCGCGGCTGAGGGCACGATCCGGTACCACACCGATTCACTCGGCTTCCTCGTCCATGGCGATGCGGAGACATGGATGGATGCCGTCGGACCCGACGGACCCTGGAGCCCCCGCGGCAACCGTGCGAATGACATCCAGGCACTCTGGGTGGCGCAACTTGACGCCTCGCTCTGGTTCGCCCGCCGGTGCGGCGACTCCTCCCGGATCACGGTGTGGAAGGAGCTCCGCGACCGCTGTGCCGCAAACTTCCTGAGGTACTTCGTGCGCCGGCCGGAGGGCGCGCTGTTCGACCGTCTGAGGGCCGATGGTTCGGGTGACAGCACTTTCCGGCCGAATCAGCTGTTCACCGGCTCCCTGCTCGGCGAAAGAACAAGGGAGGAGATGATCCGCGCAGTGACGAGCAGGCTGGCATACGAATACGGGGTGGCCTCGCTCTCACAGGACGACCCCAATTTTCATCCGTATCACCAGTACGAGCCCTACTACCCAAAGGATGCCGCGTACCACAACGGAACGGTATGGACGTGGCTGCAGGGCTCGCTGATCTCCGAGCTGTGCAGGATCGATCGTTCCCGTCTCGCCTACCGGATCACGAGGAATTCCATCCATCAGATACTCGATCGGGGGGCCGTGGGAACGCAATCGGAGCTCATCGACGCCATCCGGCGACCGGGAGAAAGCGAGCCCCGCCTCTCGGGGACATTCTCGCAGGCCTGGAACCTCGCGGAGTTTGTGAGGAATTTCTACGATGACTATCTCGGAGTCAGGGTCGACATGCTGCGGCATCAGCTCGTGCTTCGCCCGCATCTTCCTCTCCCTCTGGCGAGGGTGAACGCCCGCCTGAACCTCGGGGGCGGGGACGTATCGGTGGCGCTGGACCTCAGGCCAGGAGCAAAGAGCGTCACCGTTGCAATGGGAGACCTTCATGACAGCCTGTCGGCCACCCTTGAACTTCCGCTGAGCGGCGGCCGCCTGCTCCGGTCCGTGTTCATGCTCCTCCCCAGGTCGACAGTCATCCTGACGTTCAACGGCGACAGCGCGCGCGGAATCAGGAACGGCCTTCCACATCCGGTCTCATCATGGGTTCTTCCGGCGGTCCAAGAAGACTCACTTCCCGAGCCGATGGCACTGGCTTCACCCGTCCTCCGGCCGGGACTGAAGGCGTTGAGGGGCCCATCGTACCCGCTGCTTTCCCGCAGGGAGATCAAGGCGGACAACCCTCATGCCACGACGTTCGTCGATGTCACGGATCCGGAGGGCGACGACAGGGGCTACCAGTATCCCCGTAACTCAAGCTTTCTTCCCGGATCGTTTGATCTTACGCACTTCACCGTGCGCACCGACACCGCCAACTTTTACTTCACCCTCCGCTTCCGTGCCCTCTCAGATCCCGGCTGGCACCCGGAATACGGTTTTCAGCTGACGTTTCTCGCGATCTCCATCGATCAGGACGGGATACCAGGGAGCGGGACCCGGGAAATCCCGGCCAATGCTTCGTACATGCTGCCGCCGGGAGGAGGGTACGAGCGGCTCATCCTGGTGGGAGGCGGCGTACGCATTGAAGATGCCTCCCGCACCGTCCTTGCGGAGTACATCCCGGTCTCCGGCGATGAATCGAATCCCCTCGGTGATGCCCGATCCGCGACTGTCGCATTTGCAGTTCCGCGATCGTACCTTGGCGCGCCGACCGACCGCTGGACATTCACTGTCCTTGCGGGCGCCCAGGACGACCACGGGGGAGCGGGGCTGGGTGAATTCAGAACGGTCAACGCAGAACCGGGGGAATGGAACGGCGGAGGGAAGACGCACCCTGCTGACCCGAATGTCTACGATACGCTCGTCGCCCGGCCGGGTCATTGAAGAGGGGGGCATCCTTGCGCGGACGCCCATGGGCTGGATGGGAGACCCCAGGGAGGTTGCAGCGGCCGCGGCGTTTCTCTGCATGCCGGCCTCTTCCTCCATCACGGGACATTGACTGGTCATGGACTGTGGATTCCCCGGCCACGGGTACTCTCTCGTCTGAACAGAGCTGCTCACCCTCACCCCTGCCCCTCCCCTGACTCATCCCCGCTTCACCTCATCAACGTCCTGCACGAAGAATGTTGCGCCTGCCGCCGCGAACATTGACAGGCCACCCAGCACGATCGCATTCATCGGATTCCCGCCAAGGAGGTGCTTCATCAATGCTCCCAGGATGCCGGCCGCCGCGATCTGCGGGATCACGATGAAGAAATTGAAGATCCCCATGTAGACCCCCATCTTCTTCGGCGGGAGGGCGCCGGCAAGGATGGCGTAGGGCATGGACAGAATGCTCGCCCAGGCAATCCCGACACCGACCATGGAAAGAACGAGGAGTCCGGGATCCGAGATCAGCCACATCGAAGCGAGGCCGGCACCTCCGCAGACCAGGCTGACGATGTGCGCGGCTTTCCGGCTTGTCCTGGCCGCAAGCATGGGGATCAAGAATGCTGCTGCTGCCGCGAACCCGTTGTATACGGAAAAGAGGACCCCGACCCAGTCCGCCCCCTGATTGTACGCCGAGGTGGTGGGATCGGTGGTGTGGAAGTGATGGCTCGTCACGGCACCGGTCGTATAGATCCACATGCAGAAGAGTGCGAACCAGGAGAAGAACTGGACGACGGCCAGCTGTCCCATGGTTCTGGGCATCTCCCGGAGGCTGGCGAGGATCTCACGGGGGGCCGCCATGGGTCCCTTCCGGAGTGCCCGCTCCCGAGCGAACTCTTCCATATTCTCCGGAGGGTATTCCCTGGTGCGGAAGACCGTCCATCCCACCGCGCCCAGAAATGCAACCGCCCCGGCGTAGAAGGAGTAGATAACCGAGGGAGGGATTTCACCCCTCGGGGCGGTATTTGGAACGCCGGCCCAGTTGGTCAGCATGTACGGAAAGGCGGAAGCCACAATGGCGCCGATCCCGATGAAGAAGCTCTGGACGGCGAATCCCGTCGTCCTCTGCTCCGCGGGAAGGAGGTCGGCGACCAGCGCACGGAAGGGCTCCATGGAGATGTTGATGGATGCGTCCATCACCCAGAGCATCATCGCCGCGAACCAGAGCACCGGCGAGTTCGGCATGACGAGGAGGGCAAGCGACGCCAGGATTGCTCCCGAAAGAAAGTACGGGCGCCGGCGGCCCAGCCGTCCCCAGGTCCGGTCGCTCATGTAGCCGATGATCGGCTGGACAATGAGGCCGGTGGCGGGAGCCGCGACCCAGAGGATCGGGATCTCGTCAAGGCGGGCGCCGAGGGTTTCGAATATGCGGCTGACGTTGGCGTTTTGCAGGGCAAACCCGAACTGGATTCCAAGAAAGCCGAAACTCATGTTCCAGATCTGCCAGAAGGAGAGGCGGGGCTTGATCACAGTCAGTGTCCTCCCCCTGCAACGGGCTGCGCCAGCCGCCCGGCGTGGGGTTCCCGCACGAGCAGCCATCCGGCAGCGGAGAGGGCGAGGGCGACCCCGCTGATCACGAAGATGATCGATTTGTCCTGGGCCTCAAGAATCACCTTGCCCAGCACGAGGCTGACAAAAAGCTGAGGCAGGACTACGGAAAGATTGAAGATCCCCATGAAGAATCCCATCCGGGACCGGTCCACCTTCTCCGTCATAATGGCAAAGGGAAGAGAGACGATGGAAGCCCAGCCGATGCCCAGGACTGCCATGAGCATATAGAGCGCCAGAGGAGTGGTCCCCGCGCTGACAATGGCGAAGTAACCGGCGGACATGATGGCGACGGCGGCCATGTGCACCCTGACACGGCCGAACCTGAGGGCGAGGGGTTCGAGCACCGGCGCCGGAAGAAGAAAGCCTACCGTGTTGAGAATGGCGAACGAGATCGAGATCACCACGCCAGTTTCCCTGGGATCGGCGGAAAGATCCATTTTTGTCTGAATGAATGCGATGATGTAGACAAACATCGTCTGTACGCCGATCCACGAGAGCGCATGCGCCGCGTAGACCCGGAAGAGCTCGCCCCACGCCGTCTTCCCTTCTCCCTTCCCGCCGCCCCCTTCCTGCGGTCCGGCCTGGAGTTGACGCTCCTCCGTGACGAACAGGATCGGCACCACGGAGAAGGCAAACACGGCGATGACGCCGGCATAGATAAGCACATCATTCCCTGCGAGGGCCCCGATCACGTAGGCGAGGACACCGAAGAATCCCGAGATGGTCTGCATCCACGTGTAGCCCTTCGTGCGTGCTTCGCCTTCGGGCGTCAGGTCGGCAATCACCGACCGAGTGGGATTGAAGCTGATGTTGATGGCGAGGTCGAGTGTAAGGGCGATGGCCGTCGCCACCACGAGGAGGTGGCCGGCGCCCAGGATCCCGTCGATGACGTCGATATTGGGAAGGGCAAGCAGCATCAGCGCGGCCAGAGTCCCGCCCAGGAGGATGAACGGGCGGCGGCGCCCTCCCCAGAACCAAACCCGGTCGCTGATGAACCCGATGATCACCTGGCCGACGATCCCGGCGAGGGGTCCGGCAGCCCAGACGATGCCGACCTGGTGGATGTCCAGGTGGTAGCGCGTGGTGAGGAGCCAGCTCAGTGCGGAGATCTGGATCGACAGAGCGAACCCCATCGCCGTCGCCGGAAGGCTGACCAGCGCGTAGAAGCCGTTCGTAAGACGCCGCTGGAAATCACGCATGGAGACCTCCTGGCCTTAGTACTCGAAGATGAAACAGGCGCCGGGACCGAGACGCGCATGCAGGGTCCCGCTCGTGAGCTTCAGCCTCTTCCTGCTCAGCAGGTCGGTGACGCTCTTGCGCTGCGAACCCAGGGTGAGCGTGAATTCCGCCGGCGCGGCGCAATCACTGTTGCCGACGACGGCCAGGCGCTTCCCCAGGCCGCCTCCGAGGCGCGCATAGGCCAGAACGGCCTCATTGTCGGAGGCGAGGACATCGAATGTGGCGTGGTTGGCATTGGTGACCAGCTCCTGGTAGGCATTCCGGATTTTCACGACCGTGCCGACCAGGCGACTGAACTGGGTCTTCCGTGTCCAGTCGTAGGCGAATTCGCTGAACAGTGGAAGTGACTCGGACGGCATCCTCTGCTGCTCTTCGCCCGAGAAATCGAGCCCTGTGTTGATCGGATACACCTCGGCCAGCTCAAAGCCCGAATGCAGGAAGGGGATCGCAGGCAGGAACATGTCGGTCACCAGCGACCAGTGCGCATACGATAGCCCCCCTACCCGGGCGGCGGCCCGATGGGTGTTGTGGTTCTCCGGTGTCGCGAAGAAAGGGATGGGCAGGGTTTCGTGCTTGAGGCGCCAGAGGAACTCCCGTACATACTGCCGCACGTGCTGTATGTGCCACAGGTAGCCGAAGACGGCGTTGTATCCTTCTTCCCTGCTCTTGCCCGTGATGGCGAAGTTCTCATCCCAGAAGGCAAAGTCGGGGTCGACTTCCCGCGCCGTACGCACCATCTCCGACTTCAGGTCCTTGGGCATCGCATGACCCATGTCGATCATGACACCATCGATGCCGAATTCCCTCTGATAGTAGGGAACGATGCCGATGATGCGCTCCCAGAGCGGACGGTTGATGAATTCCTGCCGTGCAAGGCGCGCGTCGTACATGCGGATGGTGTTGTAGCCGATATAATTAAAGCCCGGATGCGTGTACATCCGCAGATAGGTCACATCGTTCCACGGGGGCTGGTTGTCGTCCGGCGGCCAGTCTGCAAACGCCCCGGGGATTTTCACCCGGCATCCGTTGGCAAGCGTTCCGACGTACCTGCCTCCCTCTTTTTTGACCTGCACAGGGGGATCGGTGAAGAAATCACGGTACTGCTGGTGCGGCTGGGGCAGGTCGTCGAAGCGGCCGCTGTTGACCGCATCGTGAATGCGCCTGAGCTCGTCCGGAGTAAACACGGGAGAGCCATACGCCCCCTCACCCGTGTCACCGGGTTTTCTGGCCGGGATTTCTTCCCTGATCCAGTAGAACCATTCCGGGTGTTCGCGGACCCAGTCTCCGTCCTTGGCCGCCGTGCGGAATACGAATTCCACGACGACACGGAAGCCCATCGCGTGCGCTGCTTCCACAAACGCCCGGAACTCCGTGACCGCGTCGAGACCCAGCGCGGGCTCGGCGAGGTTTTCGTCCAGCGCATACGGATCCCTGATCGCGTACGGGGAGCCGAGAGACCCCTTGTTCCCGTCGTGGCCGATCGACGTGACAGGCAGCAGGTGGATCACCGTCGCCCCCAGGCGCTTGATGTACGGGAGCATCGCCAGGGCTTTCAGGAATGTTCCCGTCTCCCGGAATCCCTGCGCATTGACCGGCAGATCGAGTGTCCCGTTGGCGTTGTGATCGAACGCCGTTGTGGTCCGGATGAACATGTTGTAGATCACGGCGTCCCTGGACCACTCCCCTCCAGAGGGCTTTGTGCGGCGGGGGGTCTTCGCCCGCTTGCATTTGCGGACCGCGCCAAGATAGAATTCGAACGGGTTAACATTGACCGCCCGCGGGGTTCCTTTCCCTGAGCCCCAGAGCGAGGGGACCATGTAGCGGACGTGTTTCTTTCGCCGGGATGCTTTCGCTTTGGCCGCAAGCGCCTTCTCGAGGATATCGAGGGCGCGAACTTGTAGAGGTTTTGTCATGGTTCCCTCACTTGTCAAGTCTTGCCACTCCCCCATGGGGTGGGCTTTATGCTCAACGGATCAATATCATTTTTCTCACGGCTGTCAGGCCGCCCGGCCGGCCGGTCCCGCCCGGACCGGAAGTAATGCCTGATGTCCTGGCGTCGAGCGGGAGTGTGGAAAGGCGGCACAGGTAGACGCCGGAGGCAAGCCTCGTTCCGTCGAAGGTTACCGTGTTCCTCCCTGCCGGGTAGACGCCGTCCACGAGAACCGCCACTTCGCGTCCCAGGATGTCGTACACCGCGAGCCGGACTCTTCCTGTTTCCGGGAGCTCGAAGCCGAGAACCGTGTTCGGATTGAACGGGTTGGGATAGTTCTGGTCGAGAGCGAACACTCCGGGAATGCCGCGCGACTCGGGCACCGCCACAAGCGGATTGTCGATTTTCAGCGAATCCATGGTGATCGAGGCGGTGTAGACCGCCGTCCCGTACGCCGCCAGATTCACCGGGAAGGCTGCCAGCGAAGCAGTATTCACCGTGAGACGCGTGTTTGCATACACGTCGTTCAGAAACAGGGAGGCAGGCGGCGTCCCGGTGAACCGCAGGCCGGCGCCGGCAAGGTTGAGCGTTGCGGACACCTGTCCTCCACTGACGTTGACGACCGTCAGACCGTTCTGGTCCGCGTAGGGACGGAGGAACGCGTAGAGGTTGCCGTCGCTCGACGCGACCCTGACGAAATCCGAGGAGTCCGAGGCGTTCACTGCCCCGTCCCCGTTTGTGTCGCGCTTGTGCTGCGAGAAGGCGGGGAAGGTCGCGCGGATCCAGGCGAGCTTCTGGTAGTGAGGCGTGAGGAGCGTCTTTCCCGGGTAGTTCCAGTTGATGAGGCTCCTGACGCGCGCATCCTTCGAACCGTTGATACCATATCCCCATCCCACTTCCTGACCATTCCAGAGCATGGGGATACCGGGAGCCGTGAAAATCACGCTGGCCACGGGCATGGTGCGCTGGAAGGTCGTGGCTGCATCGAGAGCGAAGGATCCGGAGTAGAAATACGTTATGCGGTCCTCGTCCTGTGATTCCATGAACCTCATGTAGAGCGCATCGGGACCCGGATAGAACCCGCTGTTGTCGATCTCCGTGTGGAGAGAGTTGACCGCGCCGGGCGTGAAGCCGAAGCCGCGAATCTGATTGAAATACAGCTTGAAATCGTACGCCGCGTCGAGGCCGCCTGGGGTGCCGCCCGTGTAGTCCGCGTAGATAGATTCCGTCCCACCGCCCGTCCCATCGTCTTCCCCCAGAAGGAGGATGTCCGGCTTGATGTGCTTGAGCGCCTGGCGCACCGGCCTTCCCATGAAGGCCTCGCCGTAACGCCGGTGCGGGCCCCAGTAGACGTCGAAGCGGTAGCCGTCCAGGCCGGTCTCCCTGATCCAGTACTTGTACGCGTTTATCATCTCGGCGCGCATGTCGGGATCGGTCCAGTTCAGGTCGAGCAGCTGGCTGCTGAAGCCGCTGTAGTAGGCGAAGCCGTCCGCGTCGAGGCTCTGCCCGAGACCGTTATCGTTGTGCGGAATGATCGTGTGCTCGTACCAGCTCCAGTACCGGGAGTCCTGATGGAACTGATGGGCATCCACGGACCACGGATGCACCCAGCTCGAGTGGTTTGGGGTGACGTCCAGAATGACCTTGAGCCCGAGCAGATGCGCCTTGGCGATGAACGCCTTGAAATCCTGGTTCGTCCCGTATTCGGGGGCCACCGTGTAAAAGTCGACGATATTGTAGCCGGGTCCGCTCCCGTTGTTGATGCGGGCGGCGTTCGTCATCACGGGCATCATCCAGACGATGGAGAATCCCATATCGTGGATATACTGCAGCTTGTCGGCCGCGCCGTTGATCGTTCCTGCGGCCGAAGCCGCGAGCGGGAAGAGGAAGTAGATGCGCCCCTCCTTCGCCCAGCCGGGATTGCTGGCATAGCCCGGGACGATCACGCTCCTGTCGGGGCGCAGGGTGAAGTAGTTCCGCGTGGTGTCGGCGTTGCCGTCAGGGTCGCGGGCCACCAGACCCAGGTAATATTCACCGGCTTTCGACGGTTTGGGGACAGTCAGGGTCCGGGCCGAGGCCCCGTCGACACCGGCAAGCGGAGCCGGGTTTGCGTGATCCGCCGACCAGGAAGACGTGAGGAGGGCGCTCTGCCCGGAATCAGGATCCGTGCTCCCTCCGGCCGAAACGATGATCGAGGATCCGATGTCGGTGAAGCTGATCTCGGCGTCGGGAGCGTGGTTGACGAAGAGCGTGAAGGTCACTGAATCCGAGGCCGCCGTGGCTCCCGCGGAATCCGCAAGTGCCCGAAACGTATTCCGTCCTTCCAGAAGCGTGTCAGTGACGCTGAAGGCACCCGAAGTGACCGGGGCAATAATCGTGTCCCGATTGTTCCTCACGAGGCTCACCCGGTGCACGGACGTGTCCACGACGATACCCCGGACCGTCCTGAGGGGGTTCCTTGTGGCGTACCCTCCGTGTGTCGTAATCGTGACGAACGTGGTCTGAAGGCTGGTGAAGCTCACCGTGTCCGCGTTTGTGCCTGACCCCGTGGAGCGCGCGGAGAGTATGACGCTGTGCGTGCCGTTGGGCAGAGGCGGCGGGGCCCATGCAAGCAGAGAGGTTGCGGAATCGTAGGCGGATCCGGGCACGGGATAGCCGGTCCCGTCAATGGTGACCAGAAGTGCGGAGGTGTCCACCGAGGCGCCCACTTTCGGAAAGAGGAAGGCGCTGATGACGGGGCTCGGCGCGGTGATGGCAGGCCCGTTCGGCCGGAGCTGATAGATCGTAGGGTCCTTGATGTAGATGAATGAATCGCCGTTATCGCCCTGGTTCACATGATGGTCGAGCGGGTCGCCGGGCCACTGGCCCGCGCCCGTATAGTAGAATTTGAACTGCCACGCGCCCGGCACTCCCACAGAGGGAGGATTCGGGTTTCCACCCACGGGGAGCCTTGCGCGGTAGGTCCACAGGCCGCCTGGCGCAGACGTCATCTGCCATGCCTGGTTGTTCCAATTGTTGAACTCACCGACCAGCCAGGCCTGCGAGATGGCCGGATTTGTGTAGCGGAAGGTGACATCGACGCTGTCCTGCGCTGCTGCAAGGAATGCCGTACACTGAAGCAGAAGCAGAAATCCACAACGATGGATCATAACGATCTCCTGCCGATGAACACCCGTCCCTCGTATGGAGCGATGGAGCACGGCGTCATTAATGAAACGCAATCGGCATTGTCTCCGTGTGGTGTTGCGGCGGCCGGAAGCGGCCACACCTGCTGCCAGGCCCCGGAAGCCGGGGCAGTGCAGCTCAGATCCACGCGGGCGGTCCGGCCGCCGGTGTGAAGGACCACGAGCGCCACGTGCTCGCTGTCGGTCCGCCGGTAGACATAGACGCCTGTGCGATCGTTGCAGAGTACGGACTCGAAGTCCCCCCGCCGCAGAACCTCATGATCGCGGCGGAGGTGAATGACGTCGCGGAAGAATCCCAGAAGGTCCGTGTCCTGCCGGCCGCGATCCCACACCATCGGCATGCGGCATCCGGGGTCTTTGGCGCCCTGCATCCCGACCTCGTCGCCGTAGTAGACCATGGGGGCCCCGGGATACGTCATCAGGAAGAGTGTGGCCAGGCGGAGGGCGCGAGTGTCGCCGGCGCAGGCGGTAAGGAAGCGCTCCGTGTCGTGACTCCCGAGGAGATTGAGGAGGCCATAGATGGAGCCGTGAGGATACCTTGCCCTCTGCCGGGCAAGAACCTGATCGAACCCTGAAGCCTTGAGCGTCCGCTTCGCGAAGAATTTGAGGCACGCATCCCTGACCGGGTAGTTCATGACACCGTCGAACAGGTCTCCCTGCAGCCAATCCGCGGCATCGTCCCAGATCTCTCCAACAATATAGGCATCAGGCCGGAGGCGCTTCACGATATGCCGCCACCCGGTCCAGAATTCCTGCGGAACTTCGTTCGGAACATCCAGCCGCCATCCGTCGATGCCGAATTGCATCCATCGCCGCGTAACATCGTAGAGGTAGTCACGCACTTCCGGGTTGGACGTGTTCAACTTCGGCAATGCACCGAGCCCCCACCAGCACTCATAGTTTGGATTCGATGGAGGGTCGACCGGGAAATCATGGATAAAATACCAGTTCCGGAAAGGGGACTCCTCCCCTCTCGAGCAGACATCCTTGAAAGCGAAGAACTCTGTCCCGGTGTGATTGAAGACGGCATCGAGGATGATGCGGATGCCGCGGGCATGGGCGTTCTTGACCAGCAAGGCGAGATCCCCCTCGCCGCCGAGGGAGGGATCAATCGACCGATAGTCGGCGGTGTCATATTTGTGGCCGCTGGGCGCCGCAAAGACCGGAGTAAAATAGAGAGCGGTAATGCCGAGGGCCTGGAGGTAATCGAGCCTGCGGAGAATTCCCTTGAGGTTTCCGCCACACCGGGTCACGGAGGAGGGGGCGCGTTTTACCCGCTCCGGGGTGGAAAGGGGCGATTCATCATCCCCCGAGCAGAACCTATCCGGCATCACCTGATAAAAAACAGCATCGCAAACCCAGTGGGGGAGACTTGCAGATGGAGCGAAGTGATTCTGTCCTGCAACGGAAGCCGATCTGTGCATGGGATGTGGGATGGATTTCGCTTCATTTGGAAGCGCTTCCATCAAGATAGCTCAATGTTATCATAATTGTCAAGGGAAAAAGGAGCCGGCAAAAGGTCATTCCAGACATGGGTAACCTACCGGGGCCGGTGGAACGGGGCGAAGGATGCCCAGGCTCGACCGAAAAACCCCTCCTAGCTTACCGCGCCGTATTACCCTTGGTATTCTTCCCGGAAGGCGATATATTAGTGGCTCCTTTTTCGGCCGGTCAGCACTCCACCTCAAAGCGGAGGCTCAAGGTCGCGAACCACCTTCCGGCGAGCAAAGTGCGGAATCAGCATCAAGCCCGAAAGCCCATCCTCGAGGCCGCGGGATGGAAGAGGCGTTTCTTCTTCCTTGTTACACTCATCTTCCCCGTGTTGATTCTCGCTCTCCTGGAACTCGGCCTGAGGCTGATCCACTATGGTCCGGACCTCTCCCCTTTCACGCAGGAAAGACTCAATGGCAAGCCGTACCTTGTCATGAACCCGTCGCTAAAGAACAGATATTTTGTCAAGGTCGACTTCACCCCCAGCACATCCCCAGACTTTTTCCTTATGCCAAAGCCCCTTGGGACATACAGGATATTCTGTCTCGGGGGTTCGACAACGGCCGGCTACCCCTACTGGTTCAACGGGTCTTTCTCCAGCTTCCTGCGGGACCGTCTGCGCGCCATCTTTCCTGACAAGGGAATCGAAGTCATCAATGTCGGCATGACAGCGACAAACAGTTTTACGGTGCTTGACCTTGCACGTGATCTCGTGGGGTATGAACCTGATCTCTTCATCGTCTACGATGGGCACAACGAGTTCTACGGGGCGCTCGGCGCAGCATCGCGTGAATCCGAGGGGCGCGGCCGGTGGTTCTCCCTGGCCTATTTGAGGCTGATACACTTCCGCATATTCCTGCTCATGCGGGACGCCTATGCCTGGGCCGGCGGTTTGTTTCACCGGGCGGATGCCGACACAGAGGCCGGGACGATGATGGAACGGCTGGCAAGAGGCCAGTACATCCCCATGGGGAGCGAAGTATACCGCCAGGGACTGGAGATTTTCCGGGAAAACCTGCGCGACCTGACCTCGATCTGCCGCACGCACCACGTGCCGCTCATCCTCGCAACCCAGGTCTCCAATCTCCGCGACAGGCCTCCTTTCGTCTCGAAAGGACATGAGGGGACAAGTCCCGCCGAGCAGCAACAGTATGACCGCATGATGAACGGAGCCCTGACCCTGATGATGGACGGAAAGGCCGACTCCGCGCTTCCACTCCTCAGGCGCGCCTCCGGTACGGATTCACTGAGGGCTGAGCCCTGGTACGAGCTCGGCCGGGCGCTCGACACGCTGGGACGCCGGACGGAAGCCCGCGCGGCGTACATCCGGGCCAGGGACCTCGACCAGCTTCGCTTCCGTGCCAGCACCGATTTCAACAACGCGATCCTGGCTGCGGCCGACAGCGAGACAGTGAGCGTCGTGGATATGGAAGCTGCCTTCGCACTTCAGTCGCCGGATTCGATCATCGGCAGCACCCTCATCGTCGAGCACCTCCATCCGAATTCCTCCGGATACTTCCTCATGGCCAGGGCCTACGCCGCCGCCATGCGCGAGCGCGGGCTGATTGCCCCGGAGGCGGAGTGGTCCCGGCGCGACACCCTTGATGATGGGGTCCTGTGGGCGGCACGTCCGGTGACCGATCTCGACGAGCGGACTGCCGGGCGGCGCACGGAGGTCCTCACTTCCGGCTGGCCGTTCATGGACCAGTACCCGACGGTCAACGCTATTTCCCCGCGCGATACCATCGGCCGCATGGCTGAAATGCTATCGAAGGGAAAATGGAACTGGCTCCAGGGGCATGAGGAGGCCGCGGGCTACTACGCCGCACGGGGGGAATCCACAAAGGTCGAGTGGGAGTACCGGACGATTGTCGACCAGTTCCCCTACGACCTGCGTGCCCGTATCACCCTCGCGCACTACTGCCTGCTCCGCGGGGAACTGGACGACATGAAGAGGGAGCTGCTCGCCTCGCTCGAGCTGGAGAAAACCATCCTCGCGTACCGCGCGCTGGGCGATCTGGCCCTGCAGCAAGGCCATGCCCCGGAGGCTCTTGCCTACTACGGTGCCATGGAAGCGTTCCCCCAGTCGCCGGCGGAACAGGTCGACAACGGCTATGCACGGGCTCTTGCGTATGCGCGGGCGGAGAAGAAGGACAGCGCTTCGATCCTGCTGCTGAAGGTCCTGCGGCTGAGACCCGACTACCAGCCGGCTGTCGAACTTCTGGCAAAGCTCAACATGCCGGCGCGGTGATTCGTGAGCTGCCTCACCGCCTCACGGTGAAATCTGGGAACTGGGCGATTCGATGGAGAGCCAGTCGATTTGCCTCTCCACAAACGGCACCTCGAACATTCTTCCGCCGAATCCCAGGATGCGGTAGGTCATCATGGGGACCGGTGTGACACTGATCATCTTCACCCTGTCCTCAAAGACATCCACGCCTCTCACCTCGCCGAGCCGGGCCAGAAACAGGCTTACCTTCCTGTTCTGCTTAAGCCGGAGCATCTCCGTTGTCGCAGCCGCGAAACGGGCCGCAGCCACAGAGTCAAGTGTGCGCGGTCCGCTCTTTTTTTCCAGGAGTTCGAAATAGAGGTAGCCTCCGGGTACAGCGACCGGACCGAAGCGCTCTCCGGGTTCCATCCGCCACGCCGTCGCCCCCACCGGATATCTCTCCGTGATCGGGAAAAATAAGGTCGCGCCTTCCCGGGACCTGGCCTCCGGGTCATTGGAGCGGGCCCTGATGACCGACACGAGGGACGCGCCGTGTTCCAGGTCGGCGAAGGCTTCCTGCATGGCATCCAGGGAGGCTGTGCGCAGCTCGCGGATCCGCACCTGGGGAACGCTGACGGTCGTGTCCAGGCGCCGGAGGTACGTCCACACTTCCGCCTCGGAGACGGAGACGGAATCTTTCAGCTTTCCCTTCATGGCTTCGGCGAGGAAGTAGGCCTTCCACGTCGCGAGGCGATCCCGGATCTGGGCGACGGTGTCGAGGCCGCGCCGTATCGCCTCCTGCGCCATCAGTTCCTGCAGAACCCAGACACGAAGCTGGCCGTTGAGGGCGGCCATGAGCCTGCGGGGGCTCCCCAGCGGAACCGTGAGCCCTTTGAGCGCAATCCGGTCGAGCACCTGGCTCACGGTCCAGGATTCCGAATCGATGACGGCCAGCTGTTCCCCGAGGAGGGACCGGCCGAGGATTCTCGCCGAGTCGATGAGCTCAGGGGAGAGGACGGCGATCGTATCTGTCCCGTGGGGCGGGAGGATGCGGGCGAGAATGCCGGTCAGATCCTTCATGGTCTTCCCCACGGCAAAGCCCTTCCTCTCCTTCAGAACCCTGCCGGAGAATGCATCAAGGATGGCCTTCTCCTTGCGAAGCCTGAGCGTTGTCCTCACCCGCTCGGCAAGGACGTCTTCCTGCATCGCGGCGACGTCCGGGTTCTGCCGCTGGCTCTCTAGCCGGAGGATGTAGAAACCCTGGCCGGCGGCGATCACAGGAGAGACCTGCCCTGAGGAAAGGCTGTAGGCAGCTCTCTCGATGGCCGTGTCGGCATCCCCCCACATCACCACCGCCGTGTCGCGCAGCGCATGAAGCGAGGAGTCGAGTCCCAGCCGATCGAAGTCCCCCCCTTTCCTGATGCGTCCCCGGACAAACCGGGCCGTTTCCTCGTCCTGGAAGAAAAGGAAACTCGTCACCAGCTCGGTCCGGGCACGGCTCATGCCCCTGAGAATCTCCGCTCTGTCTGGAGCGGCACGGCCGGTAATCTCCTCGCGGTACAGCTCATCCCTCGCAAGCATCTTTCGCACTTCGTCCAGAGACCCCCGGAGTGACGGCTCCCTGTCCATCATCCTGCTTTCCGCCTCCTGCGCGAGCAGCTTTTCCGCGATCATCGAATAGAGCAGCTCCCCTTTTGCCTGTTCCAGCTGCGATGGCCGGTGCCGGCCGAAGGAGGGAAGGAGTTCGAACCTCCGGAGGAATTCCTCCTCGGAGATGTACACATCACCCGCTCTCGCAAGGTAGAGCTGAGAGGAAGGGTTCTGTTGGGCAAACACCGCAACGGCAGAGAGGAGAAGGACCGGCAGAAGGGAGAGTAAGAGCTTCATGGCGTCCAATCGTGTGGCATCCGGAAAAGGTATGAAATAAACGGTTCGCTCACAACCGGAGAGCGCNNATGCACTCTTCATGACGGCGCATGCGCTCCCCACTCCCACGTCACAGGAAAGTCCTCTACAGCATCCTTCCGGCGGCCCTTCTCCTGGCGCTTCTGGCGGGGGCGGAAGCGGCGCTCCGGGTCTTTGCGCAGTCGCTGGACCGCCCATTCGTCACCGTTGCCAGGTATAGCGGGATCGACTGGTACCAGGTCAACCGCAGGTATCTGGCAAAATACTTCGCGCCGGATGTCGTTCTGCTTCCCGAATTCAAGCCGGAGATCTTCAGGAAGACGAAGACCCCGGAGGTCTTCAGGGTGTTCTGCCTCGGCGAGTCATCGATGTTCGGCACGCCGTACACGATGAACGCCACCATTCCCGCGATGCTCCGCCTGGAGCTGCGCAGGCTCATGCCGCGCCGGGAGGTTGAGGTCATCAACCTGGGCGCGGCGGCCATCAACAGCAACGTGATCGCAGACCTCGCAACCCTCCTGCCAGCATTCTCCCCCGACCTCGTTGTGGTCTATGCCGGGCACAATGAGTTTTACGGACCTGACGGCGTGGGTGTATCGTTCTTCGAGAGGTATCTTCCCTTCCTCACACCGCTCAAATACCGGCTGCGGGATTTCAGGCTTGTCCGCCTTCTCTGGGGCCTTTTCGAGCGGGACCCGGGGAAGGACGGGTCCGGGGACGCTTCCAATCTCATGAGGATTGCTTCCCGGGGCGCGCTCGTCTCCCTCGAATCGGAGGAGGCCACACGGGTCTTCCGCATGTTCGAACGAAACCTCACCGCAATGGTGTCCCTCTTCCGGGATTCGGGCATCCCGCTCATTGTCGCCGACGTCAGCTCCAACCTGATGTTTCCTCCGTTTGCCCCCGGCCCTCCGGCCGGCCTCGAGGAGATACCCGGGAGGATTGCCTCCGGAGAGTGCGGGCAGGAGATTCTCTCGCGTCTGCGGAACGCCTCGTCGGCCCTTCCCGGCAACGCCTTCGTGCACTACTGGCTGGGGCGCTGCTTGCTGGCACAGGGAGACACCGCGCAGGCGAAAGAGCGGCTGCAGCTCGCGCGGGATGAGGACATGCTCAAGTTCAGGGCTCCAACCCGTTCCGTCAACATCATCCACAGAGTCTGCCTCAGCGAAGGCACTCCCCTGGTGCAGGTCGATTCGGCTTTCGCAGCGCTCAGCCCGGGAGGAATCCCGGGAGAAAACCTCTTCTGGGAGCACCTGCATCCTAAAGCCTCCGGCTACTATGAGATCGCTTCGCTGTTCCTCCACAGCATGCGCGATCTTCACCTCATTCCGGGCTTCCCAGTCGGGCAGGGAGCAATCCCCTTCAACACCGACAGCCTTGTGATCCCCTGGCTCGAGCTCGCCTATGCGGATCTGGCAATGCAGCACCTGACCTCGCAGTGGCCATTCGAGGGGTACCGCGTGAGTCCGGCGGTCCTCAAGGGTGCCGCTGACGATCTGCCGCGGCTTGCGGGTGAGGTTTATGAGCGCCGCATCGACTGGGACGAGGGATGTTACAGTAGTGTTGCACTGTTGATGGAGCGCGGACGATTTCCAGAAGCGGAGACGACCTGCAGGGCCCTCATCGAGGAAAACCCTTTCAGCGCCCGCGCGCAGTATGTGCTGGGGAATGTGGACAAGGCGGAGGGGCGTCCTGCCCCGGCCGCCGGAGCGTATCTCCGTTCCATCGAACTCGACTCCGCCTCCCCGTATCCGCGCATCGACCTTGCACTCCTCTGGATCAACGAAAACCGGCTGGACGAAGCCGAGGGGCAGCTCAGGGCGGCCGTGACCCTCGCCCCTTCGACCCCGGGCGGTTCCGCCGACGCCGTTCGCGCCAGCGCCCTGTACGGCCTCTCGGCGGTCGCTGCCAATCGCGGCCGGTTCGCCGAGGCGCTCGGCCTCGCAGACGAATCTCTCCGGCTTGTTCCCTCCTACGCCCCCGCGCTCCGGCTGCGCGATCGCCTTCGCGAAGTCCTCAGGCGCTGACCCCCTTTTGCCAGGCATATCCCCAACGGCATGACAGGAGTACTATAAAGGCGCGAGCCCGCCCTATCGGCAGACCCGCGCCCGTATGCTGCACAGCCGTACACCGGATTCAACCCGTCTCCTGCCCTTCGCACACAACGGATACAGGGGGAGGGGGGCCGCCCCGGGACATTCACTTCAACAGCATCATCTTCTTCACGCTCGAGAATTCGCCTGCGCTAATGCGGTAGAAGTAGAGCCCGCTGGCGAGATTCCGGGCATCAAAGCTTACTGCATGCTGCCCGGCGTTGAGCGTCGCATGAACCAGCGTCGCCACTTCCTGACCCAGGATGTTGAAGACCTTCAGGTCGACCGCCGACTGCTTCGGCAGCGAGAATTCGATCTTCGTCGAGGGGTTGAAGGGGTTCGGATAGTTCTGCGCAAGCGCATAGACCTGGGCGATGCCCGTGAGCTCTTCCACTCCGGTCAACACCGGCTTGCGGAGGTTGTAGTCCCACTTGTTGTAGAAGTTGGGATTGATGCTTCCCCACTGCGCGTTGATCGTGAACTGCGTGTCGGCGTCGCTGATGTTCTCAAGGTGGTTCAGGCCGAAGGCGCTCTCGTTGTCCGAGCCGCGGATTCCGAACTTGAACACCTGCCCCTTGATGTTCGCGGAGGTGTAAAGGAACTGCACCGTGAAGAGAGAATCGCCGGCAACCTGGTCACCGTGACCGCCCGCAAACCCGTCATCCCACATCCTGCGGTGGCTGGTGTCCTGCGCGATGCCGCGGTCCCACGTTGCCCAGTCGACGGGCAGCGGGCCATTCGGTCCGCCGGTCGCGGGCCCGTTGATGGCCACGCCCCAGACTTTGATACTGTCGATGTTCTTGAGCGAATCCGGGCCCTGGATTGCCGCGAGGATGTTGTGCCCGTATTTGACCTGGTAGTATGCGGGGCGCATGTCGACCACCCATTTCACCCTCACGTTGTGCGCGAGCTTCGTCTGGTTCGCGAATTCCGGCTGGCGCCGGCCCGCAACCACGCTTGTCACGGTGTCAAGAACGGTGAAGGCTTTCGAAGACACCTTGAACTTTCGGCGCTCAGCTTCGCTGCTGCCGGAAGGACCCGTGAACTGGAAGTTGAAGTAGTTCTCCCGCTGGGCGTTGCCCCCCTTCACCAGGTAGTACTGGTAGTCGAGGGTGCTGTCGAGCTTGGCAATGATGGTATCCGTCACCTGGTACAGGGCCGTCAGCCCCAGCCTCGCCAGGTTCTTCGTCCGCCCGTTCTCGACTGCCGTCCCGAAGAAGCCGGACTGCACCTGGATCGTGTCGCCAACGGCGAAGCCGCCCTTGGCGAACGCAGTCGTCATGTTCGTCCGGAAGGTGACTACGCACGTGTCCTTGTACGGCGGAGGAGGAATCGGAGCTTCATTGTTGTACCAGACCCAGTAGATCGTGGTATCGTGCTTTGCCGTGGGGACGATGAACTTGCGGTTGTTGGCCTCTTCCTTGCCCCAATCGAACCCGATCAGGAACTTGTATTCCGAGGTGTCGCCCACCGCGATGTGGCTCTTGTGCAGCATGACGGCGCCCGACCAGAAGTTCGTCGCGTCGTACGTGAATCCGCCGTTGGCCGCCGCGGCTTCGCGCGCGAGGTATCGTGAAGGAGACCAGCCGAAGCCGGAATCGGCCCACGTCCCGCCGCTCTTGTCGCCACGCACCGCCACGGTGTCCGTGTTCTTGTTGAACGGCTTGCTCGCGAAAGCCTGCATGTTCACGCGGAACCAGACCACCATGATGGAGTCCGGTGTGGTCCCCCAGGGCTTCGCCCACTGCGGCGTGCCGTTCCCCTTGCTGTTAAAGAACTGCACGGGGAGTGTCGTATCCGCGTTGCCGACAAGGAGTCCCCGGTTGTCGGGGCTGAACCCGGCCGGATCCAGAGGATTGGCCTCCCACGCGCCATTCACGCGGAACTTGTAGCGTACCGTGTCGCCCGAGTTGAACGTGACCTGTCCCGCCCAGTAGTCGCCTCCGAGCTTGGTCAGGGAAATGCCGTTCCCGAAGTTTGTCAGGGCGGCCTTGTCGCCGGTCACCGTCACGGTGTTCAGGGCGGTGTCAGGGACGGTCGAGGTATTCAGCAGGAACGTCACTTTCACCGATGCATCTGGTTTCTTCAATTGCGCGTTTGCCACCGGCACTGCGACAATGCCGAGGAGCAGAAGCGCCACCAGCAGGTGCTTCGTCATACGGTCCTCCATCCTATTGTGATTCACGATTAATGTGAGTTGAAGCCGGAAAATGATTCCATGAAAGGGTGCATTCACCTCCTTCCGTTATGCCAGGTTTTGAGTGTGTGTGATACAAAGCTACGCCGGCGGTCAGAAGGCTACCGCTAGAGCGATGGTGCTCAGATTGCCGAACAGGCCGAATTTCGCATAGGCATAATCCACCTGGAGCGTGGCGACGCCCGGGACCGCATAGCGCACCCCGGCGCCGAGTGTCAACCCCTGCTGCTCCACGTTCCTGCTGAATGCCGATTCTCCTCCGAAGAGCGTGTTGTACCCCCCGCGGACAAAGAACATCTCCTGGAATCCCAGCTCGCCCCCGACGTTGACCGACTCGCGATTGTCGTTGGGGCGAAGTCCGTCCACCGCGACGGTAAAGCGGAACATGTCGGTCTGGAGGGCATCCATGGCCACGCCGACCCGGAATAGCAGGGGCATCGGCCATGAGTCGGTCTTGAGGTCCGCCACCAGGGTTTTGTTCGAGCCGGCGTTCGTGGGATCGATGTCGACCCGTTTCAGGAGGTCGCGCCCGCCCAGCTGCATGTCGCCGCCGAAGTTCGACATCGACATGCCAATCCGGAGGTTCTCGAACTCGGTGATGAACAGCAGGCCGACGTCGAAGGTAAAGTTGCTCGCCGTCTCGTTGTAGATACTCTGGCTGATGTACTTGGCCGACCCTCCGATGGCGAACCGGTCCGTCAGCCTCCGCGAGTACGAGAGCGCGATCGCCAGATCCTGCGCGGTCCACCGCTCCCCCGTCCCCTCCGGCGCGGCCACCGTCGTCACATCCTCCTCACCGTAGTCGAGCTGGGTGATGCTGACGCCGACCGCATTGTCGCCGTCGAGGTTCAGCATCAGCCCTCCCCACCGGAGTTTCGTCCCGACGAGCCAGTTCGTGTTCATGAACGCCACCTGGTTCTTGTTCGCAAAGACGATGGCGCCGGGATTCCAGTAGAGCGAGGAGACGTCGCCGTCTGACGCGACAAAGGCGCCCCCCATGGCGATCGCCTGCGCGCCAACGGAGATGCCGAGGAACTGCGCCGCGGTCGTGCCGACTTTCGACTGGGCGCGTGCCTCCCTGTCGAGTGGCGATGCAACCAGCATCGCCGCCAGCGAGGCGAGTGCGAGAGTGCGTGTGGTTGTATGCATGGTCGTCTTACTTGATGATGGCGATTTTGCCGGTCTGCTCCCCCGCCGGTGACTCGAGGACATAGAAGTAGACGCCGAAGGCGATGTCCAGATTCTCCTTGGTCTTGAGATTCCAGGATATGGTCTCATCTTCTATGTTGCCCTCGTTGCGGAGGGTAATCACATGGTCTCCCCGCGCCGTGAAGATATTGATGGTCGCCTGGGACGGGACGTGAATGAACTCGATCTTCCGGGTTCCCCGACCGCTGGTGATGCCCGGCGCCAGCGGCAGCTCGAACTCGGACGCGGTGATGTAGGGATTGGGAACCACTTTCACGCGGGACACCTGCAGTTTCGCAAGCGCCGGGTCCACCTTCGGGGGCACAGTGGTAAACTCAAGGAGATCCCCCTTCCTGAAGGGCTTCTGCGTGTGGAAGAGCAGCCTGACGCCCGCGCCCAGCGTGTAGACCGTATCCGCAGGGTCCCCCTGCTTGGCGACGATCACGACGTCCCAGGTGTACCCCAGCCCTCCGGTCGGCGTCGGTTCTATAAACACCAGCTCGTCGCCGGGCGAAAGCACACCGTTCTGATCTCTTTCGGAGAAAATGAACTTCACATAGGTGCTGTCGGTCTCGTTGTACACACGGAAATTCACCGGGGTTGCAATCGGATACAGATCGGGGTCGGCATAGGAGGTGTCGACGATACTGTTGTAGAACTCGATTCGGTAGTCCGAGGGCTTCCGGTATCCCTTGAAGATTTTCACCGGCGGTCCGGGGTCCGTCGTGAAGAGCGGGCTGAATGAGGCTTGGTACGGGACCTTGCCTCTCCAGCCCGAGGCCGTGTCGTTCAGTACGACGTTCCACTGGTTCTGGAACACCAGCTGGACTCCGTCGAAGTTGTCGGCGTCCTTGCTGTCGCTCAAGTATGGCGTCCCCTGGATGTTCGGACTCCGGTAGACCGGGTAGTACTGGTAGGAGAGCGTGTACGTGCCCGCCGGGATGCTCCCCGCCTGTGCTGCGCGGATATTCCCCACCGTGTAGTCGACGCGGTACGCCGAAGCGGGAATGGCGGCCCCCTGCGCATTTGTCAGCGTCACCGAGGAGGGGGCGAGGTTCTTGCGGTGGAGGAGGGCCAGTGCGGTGTCATGCAGGGAGACCGATTCGGTATAGACCTTCAAGTCACGCACCGAGTAGCTGGTCGTTTTCCGCTCCCACAACGAGGGATCCGCGGCGTACCTGACCACGCGGCCGAAGACATCGGCGCTGTCGATCTCTGAGTCGAGGAATTCCACCTGGTAGGTGTTCCCCGTGATCGTGGGCGCGCTGACCACATTATAGAAGGCGGTACCAGTGCCGTAGTTGCTCCTGCGTGTCAGCGGGACAGCGCTGGGGGGCAGCACGTACCCGGCCGCCTTGGTATTGGGCGTGACCACCGCGATGTTGACGTCGTGAACGATCTCGCCGTTGGGCTGGATGGTCACGAACTTCGTGTTCTCCGCGGGGAAGATGCCGATCGTGGCGTCCCCCTTCGTGTACGAGACCAGGGCGTAGAAGTAGCGACGGCCGTTGTCCACGCTCTTGTCGACGTAGGTATGCACCAGGCCGTTGTCGGTTCCGAGGTCGAAGGGGTAGCCGGCGGAGAGCTGGAACTGGTCTGCGGGGGGCTGGAAAATCCCCTGGATGCCGTCCACCAGGTCAAACTGGACCAGCGGTTTGTATCCCTGCGGGGTTCCGTGAGCATCGGTGATCGTGAAGATGTCGCGGAACGTCGGATCGGTCGACTTGTAGATCTTGTATCCTTCAAAGGTCTTGGCCCGGAGGACCGGATCGATAAACGCCTCCGATTTCCTGTCCCAGGAGAGCGACACCTGCCCGTCGCCGGGGACCGCGGTGAGTGTGGGCAGGTCCGGCGGCTGCGGGAACTGGTAGTTGGCGTCGTAGATCTTCTGGACGGTCTTCTTGTTCTTCAGGAGGTCGGCGAGGTCCGCATCCAGACCGCCGCCGTTGCCACCGCCGTAGACCAGCGCGATGGAGAACCGCTCGGTTTTCTTGGGAAGCAGCGGGAAGTAGCCCGAGCCGTAGAAGAAGTCCCCGTCCTCGCCTGTGATGGGGCGGTTATTGACGATGGAGGCCGGCACGTCGAAGTAGCCCGGTGCGAGGTTGGTCCAGAGCCATTCCTTGTCGCCCAGCCGGACGTTGTTTGAAGGGACGAAATAGAAGAAGCTGGTCAGGCCGATCTGGTCGGATTCCCTTACATCGGTCTTGTCGACGTGCGGTTCGCCGGGGAGCCCGGTATCGAATCCGGATGCATCGTACCCCGACGTGGGCTGGCCGTCCCCCTCGCCGAAGTCGTGCGTATTGGGGATGCCGTCACGCCCGAGGTCGTCGTAGGCGATATTCCAATCCCTGTTATTGTCGATGCCGTCGTCGCGCCGCTCATCGATCATGCTGTAGGGGTTGGTCCCCGCCCCGGTCACGTAGTCGATATGCCGCAACGGACGATCGATGTTTATCAGGGTAACCCCCGTGCGGGTCCTCTTGATCTGCTTGAAGTGAATGAAGTAGTTCTCGTCGATCAGCCCGTTGAAGTTGTTGTCGATCCCGTCCAGGGCATTCGGGTTGACTGCCTGGATGCTGTCGGTGCCGTTGCTCACCATCACGATGTTCCCTTCCACGACGCTCGTGCGTCCGGGGTAGATCCAGACCGAATCCTCCATGCCGCGGGTCCATACCCGCAACGAGTCGACGTTCGGAATCGTGAAGAGCTTCCGGGAGAAGTCCTGGTTGATCAGGACGATCTGTTTCCCGGGGGTAAGCACGACAGGGTCAAAGTCCGTGACCACGAACTTCGGCGCGGTCAGCCCGAAGGCCGAAGAGTCTGCATCGCCGTCGTTGTCGATGCCGTCGTAGGGATTGCCCGGGCTTTCGAGAAATGCGTAGCCAACAAGCCCCGTTCCCCCCACCCAGAGGGGGTTGTTCATCGGCCGGCCGTTGATCGCCTTGAAGTCTCCGGTGTACGTGATGTTGTTGTTGACATCGTAGAAGGAGAAGTCGTCGGTGTACTCGCGGTAGTCCTCGGTGGAGGTAACGCCGACGTAGGTGCCGACAAGCATACCGAACAGGGCCTTGTTATAGGTAGTGGTGCCGGTGTTGGTGATCTCGTAGAGCCAGAAGATGTTGTCTTTCGCCAGGAACTGGGCCCACTGCATGGCGCGAACGCGGACCTCGAATCCCAGACCGTTGCGGTTCGTGTTATTGGCATCCGGCTTGAAGGCGATGCCCGAGCCGGCGATCCTGTTGTTCTGGGTGAAGTTGAACCTCTTGTCGTTGTTGTCGTCCATGACGAAGTAGGCTTCCTGGTCGGCGCTGATCCTCTTGCCGAAGTAGCCGTTCCAGGAGCCGCTCCAGCCCGGGTCGACGGGGTCGTTCAGCTTGTCCGGCCAGAACGGCGGCCAGGAGGCCCTGTTGGTGCTCTGCGCCACCTTGTCCTGGTTTGCGTTGAAATACCCCCCCACGGGCTCGAAGGTCCAGAACTCTCCGGTCTGCGGATCGACATCCTGCACGGCCGCCGGACGCTGCGTGGGATAGAACGGGCACGTTTCCACGGAATGAAAGACGGTGGCGTTGAATTTCACTTCTGCTCCGACCATCGGGCTGACATCGCCCAGGTAGCCGTTGTTCGGGTTTTTCCAGGCCCCCCGTGGTCCCTCCGTCGCCGGCTGGCCGATGATGCCCCAGTTGCCGAATACCGTCATGACCTGGTTGCCGTTCATGATCGCGCTGCGGGTGAACTCCCTGCCGCTGCGCTCCTGCGCGTCGGAGGGATTCCAGAACAACAGAATGAGCAGCAGGAGAGGCGAAGCCTTGACGAGTGTTTTCATTCTAGAACTCCGCAGTCAGTCCGAATTCGATGCGCCGCGGTTCCGAGTACTGGGTCGGGACATGGAACCACTGATCAAGCGTGTTGACAGCCTGGTTGGGGTGAACAATCTGTGCCTGGGTCTCGTCGAGGGTGGAGCCCGCACGCCCCGTGTCATCGTAGACCTGGACTTCGTTCCTGATGTCGAACACATTGAAGACCCGCGCAAAGGCGATGAACTTCACGGGCGCCACATCGAACTCATAGTAGCCCTGGAGGTCGAGGTCGAAGAACGAAGGTTTCGACTGGCTGTTGGTCAGGAGCGCCGTGATGTCCGTCGTCCTCCGGGGCGAGTAAGGCGTGCCGCTGCCGTATTGCATGATTGCGCTGCCGCCCCAGCCCCGCGAGGCATAGGCTACGGTCAGGTTCAGCGTATGGCGCTGGTCCCACCCCAGCGGGTTGAGCTGGATCTCGGGCTGGGCTCCGCCGGCGATTGCCTTCTGTGCTTCCTGGGGGTCTGATGCGCTTCCCTTGGCGATCTGGAAGGTGTAGTCCAGTGTCGCGTTGAACCCGCCGGAGAACCTCTTGTTGACCGTCAGCACGATACCCTTGACAAAGCCGAAGTCGGTATTGGTGTACTTGCTGTATTGGGCGGAGCCGCCGAACACGATGATCTGCTGGCCGAACGTCCCCGTGAGGCCGCGGATGTCCCTGAGGTAGCCTGTCAGGTCGGCCGAAATTTCGTCGGTGAGCTGCTGCTGAAGGCCGATTTCGCCGTTGATGGTCTCTTCCGGATTCAGATCGGCATTCCCCACTACGCCCGGGGCGCCGGGGCCGACCTTGAAGTAGGGGTTCTCGTACAGCCGCTCGAAGCGGGGTGTCTGGAAGAAGTGCCCATAGGAAAAGTGCACGATACCGCGGGCGGTGATCGGGAATGAGAACCCGATCCGGGGGCTGACCTGTGACTTCGACGAGGCTTTGGAGTACCAGTACGGCAGTCGGTCAGCAACGGTCTTGTCCGGTTCACCCGCATCCTGGGCTCCGTTGCCGTTCAGGTCGAAGAACCGGTTCGAGGGTTTGATGGGGGCATAGATGTTCGGGTCCGTCGGATCGTTGAGCACCACCCCGTCGGGCCGGAAGAAGTCGTAGCGCAGGCCGATGTTGATGATCAGGTTCTTGAATTCGATCTTGTCCTGGATGTAGCCGGAGAACTCCGTGGGCTTGTGCGTATACTGGTCGTGGTTATAGGAGGAGACATCGGGGATCCGCGTCCTGATGAAGGGATTGTCCTTCTGAAGGTTTATGTCCGACTGTTCGATGACCGGCTGCAGCGTATAGTTGTCGTAGAAGACCTTGTGAGCGCGGAATTCGAAGCCTGCCTTCACCATGTTTTCGGAATTCACCTGGCTCGTCAGGTCGATCTTGCCGAGATACGTTGTTGTGGACCGGTTCGTGTGGTTCATGTCGGTCCCCCCGGTATAGAAGCTCCAGGTGGTGGGAGTGCGGAAGAGATAGGGGTGGACGTACCGGGGGTCGTACGGATCCTTATACAGATAGTGCTTGAATTCCTTGACGAAGACTGATCCTCCGACCGTGTAGAACATACTCTGGCTGAGAGTGTGCGTGAACTGGAAGATGGCGGTGTTGCTCGAGTTGTAGTCGTTGCCAAGCCCGTCGGGGTTGAAATAGTAACTCCGGTTGCCGGTGTTGTCGGCACTGTACGGACGGGCCTTTGTGTAGTCGAAGATGTAGTTGCCAGTGAGCTTCATGACCGACGAGATTTTCCATGCGAGCTTTCCCTGGGCATAGTACCGGTCGCTCGAATTCATGGAAACCAGGGCGCTGTCCCCCTTGCCGGACGGATCGCGGAAGAGGATGAAATTATTGGCGCTATCGGTGTAGGATATGTTCTGCGGGGTGAACCGCCTGAAACCGTTGAGCCAGCCCCCGTCGTGGACGTACCGGCCGTTGGCGAAAAATGTAAGGTCCTCTCCGAGGATGGGGCCGCTTACGCTTCCTTCGAAGTCGCGGGTATTGAAGGGGTTGTACGACTTTGAGGGGAAGACATCCTTGTCGCCGCTCGAGACGTGGTCTCCGCCATAGACGGTGACGTTTCCGGCGTACTTCTGTCCCCCCTCCTTCGAGGCAATGTTGACGATGCCTGACATCGCCTGGCCGTACTCGGCGTTGAAGGCGCCGGAGACAAGCTGCAGCTCCTGGACCATGCTCTTGTTGACCTCGACGACCTTGTCGCCGTTAAAGGCATCGGTGACAGGGACGCCGTCGATCCAATAGGCGAGCTCGCCCTTCCGGCCGCCGCGGACCGAGCCGGCGACAAATCCCGCCTGCAGCGAGAGGACCTGGCTCACCTCGGTGACCGGGAGCGCTGCGATCTGGTCTCCTCCGACGATCGCCGTCGTCGCGGTGAGGTCTTTCTGCACCATCGGCCGGGTTGCCGTGGCCACGACCTCCTCACCGACCTCTACCACGGTCGACGTGAGGGTGATATCCTCTGCGGTCGTCAGATCGATGTTCACCTCGACGTTCGTGGTCACTTTCTTGTTGAAGCCGACGGCGGAGGCCGCGAGCGAGTATTTCCCGGGCTGCACATTCAGGATCACGTAGTAGCCGTCCACATTCGTCGCCGCCCCCTGCTGCGTGCCCTGCAGCAGGACGCTTGCGCCGACGATGGCTTCACCCGTCTGTGTATCCTTCACGGTGCCGGCGATCTTTCCGGTCGTGCCCGCAAACGCGGCGGCGGCACCGGTGATCAGGAGGAGGAAGCACAGCGCAGTTCGAGGGTTCATGGTGTACTCCTCAGCGTCTTGAGAGTTCTTGCGGACCGGCGCTACCGGGTGCCGTCGGGGGGCGGCGACATCCCTGAGGTTTTGGGGTTCGGCGTGGTGCTTGCGGAAAGCGGTAGCAACAGTCGTCATAGGGTATGTTTTTCCTGCAGCGCGTGTTGGAGTGCGGCGCTTCCGGGAAGGCTTGCGCCGCAGGTACTCCGGATGATCAGCCTGGGTGTGAAACTGGTCAGTGTCGGCGATGCCTCGGGTTCCTTGATGCGCGCCAGGAGCTTGTCCACGGCGAGCGCCCCCATTTCATGCATGGGCTGGCGCATAGTGGTGAGCTGTGCATGCTGGGCAAGTTCGATGTCATCGAAACCGACAATGGCCACATCCTCCGGAACGCGGACCCCCTTCTCGCGGCAGACTTCCAGCGCGCCGATTGCCTGCACATCGCTCGCCACGAAGGCGGCCGTAATCTGTTCCTTCTCGGCGGAGACGCGCATCAGTTCCCGCATCGAGATTCTCCCGGCCTCCCGGTTGAAGCCGTCCTGCTTTTCGATCGCCGAGATGAAAACCCTCTCCTGGGAAAAACCCAGTCCAGCTTCTTCCAGCGCCTCGCGGTAGCCCTGCATCCGGTCCTGGGCCGGCGGCGTGTGAGGGCTTGCATTGATCATGGCGATTGAGCGGTGGCCCAGCCTGACCAGGTGGCGCGTTGCCTCCAGTCCCCCCTCGCGGTTCTCGACGCGGATCGAGTCGAACTGTGGGTGCTTCGTATCCACGAGCACAAGGGGGAGGTGCATCTGCTGGAACCGGGTGACATAGCTTTCCGGAAAGCGCATCGAGAAGAAGAGCACACCGTCCACATGACCCCTGTGCAGCGAGCGCTTGAGGTAATAGTCGGCCTGATCGGGACGGTTCACTCCATAGAGGATGATGTCGAAGCCCAGCTCGCCGGCCCGGTCCTGGACACCCTGCAGAACCTGGACGAAGAAATAGCTGATGAAGTAGGGGATGATTACCGAGATTGTGTTCGTCTTCTTGGAGGCAAGACGCTGGGCGTAGGCGTGCGGCTGGTAGTTCAGGCGCTTGACGACCGCCAGGACGCGTTCCCTGGTTTCACGAGAGACGCTCGGGTGGTTGTTCAGGCACCGGGAGACGGTGCCGATCCCCACCTTGGCCTCACGGGCCAGATCGTAAATCGTGACACCCATGTCTTTGTAGCGAATGAACGGAACGGGGTAAGAAATGGAAGCGCTTCCACAAAGATAGGCGATCAAGAGGCGTTTGTCAATATGTTCCACAACATTTTTTTCGGTTTCGGCTCGCCTGAGCTTCTGCGGAAGTGCCATGATCTCGCTCGCAATTGAAAAATTGAAACTGGCTTCCAGGGCCTCCTCGACCTCCATTTCTCGAGGGAAGAGTGTTAGAGGACCAGAAAAATCTGTTATTACGGGGAATTCCATTCCCGTGCGAATGCCGCCGAACTTCATCCGAACCGGCCCAACGATCCAAGCTCCTCCAGCGACTCCAATCCCGGGGATCTTCCATGAATCCAGACGAGCGTGTGGGGATGTTTTGTTGATGCCAGCTTCCACCATTCCTTACCCTTAACAGGCCGCAAGTGGACGGCGAACCTGAATGACGTGGAAGCGTTACCAAACCCTTCCGCAACTGTTACCGAAGTGGGTGCGGCTCTTTCATCCTCCGGCAATCAAGACCACAGGCAAGGCTGGTGCCATGTACCCCCACCGGCACAGGCGGGCTGCGAGTGAAGCTTGAGCAGTTGCAGGACAACTTGCCTTTCATTGTTCTCTCCGGTGTGATGCTCAGCACTGTGCGGCTCTCACCTGGGTCTGTTCCGCTCCTTCAACCCGGGCATACCGGGGAAGCGCGGGAGTCAAGCGGACAAGTGGTATGGAGTATGCACAACCTGCCCACCCGACCTCGGAGTGGCCGGGATTGGGAAACAGCAGACAGAGAAGGAAGACCAGGAGAGTCCTCGATCGGAGCGGTTCGTGGCCGGGAAGCTGCGCGTCCGCGACGCT
>PMBF01000117.1 GCA_003152875.1 Ignavibacteriota bacterium
TTTGAGTTTCAGCGAGTATGTGACCGTTTCTTGCACAGCCGCGCCCTGTCTCTGTCAGTTGGTAAGATAGGCACCCTGAGAAGAATGTCAAGCGAAACAGCGTGCGTTGAGGTTGCACCCATGCAACCGGGGAAGATGGTCCTGCGCAAGACTTGCTGCAGGACGGTCTGTGGCTGGCATGAGGCCGGCTCCTATCTCCGGTACGCATGCCGATGGTGAGATTCCATCTCTGATCGTTGAATTCGGGATTGGGCGCTGCAGAATCATACGTGAAGGGGCCTGCCGGGACAGCACAATCGGGAGGGGCTTGGGGATCGTTTCTTCCACCGCCTGCACTGATTCGTCTCTGAAATCATTTCCGAAATGACAAAGTCAATTGATTATGGAGCTTCGAATTAGTATATTATTTCACGTTTCTTGTACTGTTCCTTCCTAATCTACCCTCCTCGCTTCCAAGACCGCTTCAGGGTCAGAAGAGAACCCGCGTGCTCCCTGCATTTCAATTCTTCCCAGGGGTCATGGCTTCCCCTGCCGTCCTTACCAGGGCCGGGTCCGCCGACTTGCGAGACTGTGAAGAGAGGCGGTGACAGAACCGTAATGGCATCGAGCGATTTCAAGAGAGGATCTGCAGATGAATCCATTCAGACGTCCGGAGTGTCAACACCAACAGGCATCGGATCAAACTCGGCAGGAGCAGGGCGATAGCATGACCAATCCTGCCCCGGCTCACGCTGAGCATGTCCAGGGAAAGGGCTCGAGGTTCGAGTCCCTGATCACCCGTGTGCTGGTCCCGGTGGCGGGCCTCGTGGCCCTGATGTGGATGCTTATTCGCGTCATTCCCAAGCCGAGCCGCGCGCAATACCCATGCATGAAGGTGGCCGCTCCGCTGGCCGGCGGATTTGTGGCGTACGTTGCCGGGATGGCAATCGCTCTCTTTACACTCAAGAGAGCAGGACATCTCTTCAGGGAGTCCAGGTACTTGTATGGCGCGGCTCTCGTTCTCGGCGGGGTCGTCATCGGGCTCTTTACGGTTCTCCAAACAGACACCCAATCCTACGCGGAAATCACCGCGGTCGATTCTCTCTTTGTGCCGTCGGAGCCTCCGAACACTCCCATGGGAACGGCGCGGGGCATCTTCCCCGGGCGCGTCGTCTGGATGTGGGATTCGACGGCGACCACCTGGAACGGTAGTAACGGGCACTGGTATGACGACAACAATACGCATCCGGCGGTCGTCGATTCCATGC
Organism: Ignavibacteriota bacterium; assembly: GCA_003152875.1. Lineage (GTDB taxonomy): Bacteria > Bacteroidota > Ignavibacteria > UBA10030 > UBA6906 > Fen-1262. The sequence continues at coordinate 1,248 of PMBF01000117.1, forward strand.
TGACAAGGTCCCTTAGGTCCCTGAGCGGAAAGTCCTCGGACGTCGCTGCATGGGATACGCTATTTAAGTACTTCAACCTCAGGCACGGGAAGGGCGCGGTCGGCTACCAGAGCGGCGAGAAGATCGCGATCAAGATTAATCTGGTGCAATCCAGTTATCCGGCAGGAGCGAATAACGCGTGTGTCGCATCGCCGCAGCTTATGGTCTCGCTGCTCAATCAGCTTGTGAACAAGGCTGGCGTCAAGGACAGCAATATCACCATCTACGACACTGACCGGTACGTCCCCGATCCCATTTATGCCAGATGCCATGCCGCGTTCCCCGGCGTACACTTCATGGGTTGGTCGGCCGGGAACGGGCGCGAGAAATATGTCCGTGATACCACCAGCATTCACTGGTCCGAGAATCTCACGATGGAGATCAACGGCGGACACACGGCGTTCCTGCCGACGGTCGTCACAAAAGCGTCGTATCTGATCAACCTGGCCAATTTCAAGGCCCACAGGTACATGGGTGTGACGTTCTGCTCCAAGAACCACTTCGGGACGCTGAGCGATGACGGGCCCGACGGACAACCGTATCAGAACGCTCCGCATGCTGCAGGTCTGCATTCCTATACGGCGGTCCACGACATTTACATTCAGGGAAGCCCGGAGTGGACGTTCACGGGAAGGCCCATGGGAAGCTATAATACGCTCGTGGACCTGATGGGCCACAAGGACCTGGGCGCCAAGACGCTTCTCTTCATGATAGATGGGCTCTATGCGGTAAACCAGGAGGATTCAGCCGTTACAGTCAGCAAGAAGTGGCGTTCGGCACCATTCAACAACAACTGGACTGCAAGCCTGTTTCTGTCTCAGGATAACATCGCCATAGAGTCCGTCGGGCTGGATTTCTTCAGGACCGAGCAAGCTGCGAACCCGACTCATTACTACTGTACGTACGGGGCTGTTGACAACTATCTCCACGAAGGGGCGCTGGCAGACAATCCGCCCTCAGGAACTGCATATCATCCTGCGGGGGGCACTGCCCGGCTCCAGAGTCTGGGTGTGCATGAGCACTGGAATAACGCGGCCGACAAGCAGTACTCGCGAAATCTCAGTCCCTCGGGAACAGGGATCGAGCTCATTGCACTCAAGAATGCTCTCACAAGCGTCGCGGATCCGGTGGGGCAATTGCCGGACGGCTTTGCCTTGCATGAGAACTATCCGAATCCCTTCAATCCCTCCACGACCATCGGTTATACAATCCCGAAGTCCGGGAACCTGACCCTCGTGGTCTATGATGTGACGGGTCGTGAAATCCGCACGCTGGAGAGCGGGGCCGTGACTCCAGGCTATCACTCGGTCAGATGGGACGGACGGGACAATAGGGGCTCGACTGTCAGCAGCGGCGCCTACTTCTTCCAGTTGAGGGTCAGTGGTGGATTCGTTCAGACCCGGAAGATGATCCTCAGCCGATAGTGCCA
>PMBF01000058.1:0-363 GCA_003152875.1 Ignavibacteriota bacterium
GCAGCCCCGCCGATGTCAAGAACAATCAGCGCCCGGACGCCCCGCTCCCCCATTCCCGCAGCGCTTCCGCCTGGGCGCGCAGGTTCTCCGGAGGAGTCCCTTCGGGGATCTCGCACCCGGCGCCGCTGAAGCTCCGCGCGCCGCCCGCACGCAGGCAGGCCAGAACGCCGTCGCGGACAGTGCCGGGTCCGCCCTGCATCATGACCGCCACGGGATCCACGTTGCCGCAGAAGACGCCGCCAAACCGCTCATGGGCAGAGCCCCAGTCGACCATCCAGTCCAGATCGATGATGTCCGCCCCGCTCGCGATCATGTCCGGAAGGAGCTTCGTGGTGTTCCCGCAGATATGCAGGCGCGTGAGCG
>PMBF01000058.1:478-1621 GCA_003152875.1 Ignavibacteriota bacterium
GGCCTCCAGCCGGTCGAGCATGCGGGCCCCTGCGGACGGGGCCGGGGCGTGCAATGTCCGCAGAGCCGCGGGGTCCTCAAGCAGAGGGCGCTTGCACAGCGGCAGCCCGTCGGCGGGGAACTCTATGGTTGCCCCGAAATCGGCGGTCTCGCGGTAGGGGTCGGAGATGGCCTGGAGGATGTCGGCATCAAAATCATCGACCATCGCAACGTTCGCGTCAACAAGCACCCGGTGGTCCAGGTAGTACCTGCTGAGAGGCTGCCCGATATGATGGGCCGCAAACGTCATGAAGATGTCGAAGTTGGGAGGCCGGTCGACATCCTCTCCCCGCAGCCGCCGCGTCATGCGTTCGTACGAGTCCACTGGCGCGTCTCCGCTACGGTCTGGCCGTCGTGTCGCCCAGCATCGACTGGACCATGGCGATCCTCTGTTTCAGCGACGGATCCTTCGGATACTGCAGGGCGAGAGTCTGCAACAGGGAAAGCTCTTTCTGGTATTCCTTTCTCGCTTCGTAGAGCTGCAGCATCGCGGCATAGAGGTACGGATCCGAGGAGGCGGGCCGTCCGGTGAGGGACGCGAAGCGCGCCTCGATCTTTGCCGACAGCTCGTCAAACTTGTCCGGCCGGCCGATCCTCTGGTACAGAAGGGCATTGTCCAGCTCGTCCTCGATCGTCATGGGGATCCTCGAGGCGGGGATCACACGCTCCATGCGGTCGAGCACCTCGCCGCATTTCTGCGGGTTCCCGGCAGACTCAGCAAAGTACTGCGCGAGGGTGCGGAATCCCATCCTGAACACCTCCACCGTCCTGGCCTCGTTGTCGTCCAGATAGACCGTGGAGTCCGCCAGGCTCTGGAACCTGTAGCCATAGTGCTGCGTCTTGAAGAACTCCGCGGAGTCGTCGAGGTAATTGGCTTCCAGGACACGGGGGTCAAGCCCGGATGCCCCCTGCGAGGTCCTGACAGGCATGAGCCGCCAGGCCAGGCCGCAGAACCGGAAGAAGCCCTCCAGCCCGATCTTGGCGTCCGGCGAGCAGGTCACCGCAAAGTAGACCGGCCGTTTCCACCTGTTGGTCTGGATGATGTTGAGAACCATGATGTCCTGGACGCGGATCGCCTTGGTCTGTCCGAACTGAAGCGTGTTCG
>PMBF01000058.1:1718-12884 GCA_003152875.1 Ignavibacteriota bacterium
ACAACCCGCACATCGCGCCGGATGCCCTCAACGTCCTGCAGGTACCAGAGAGGGAATGTGTCATTGTCGCCGTTGGTGAAGATGATGGCGTCCTCTTCGCATGTCTGCAGCATGTTGTAGGCGTATTCCCGGGGGATCCAGTTCCTGGAACGGTCGTGGGTGTGATAATTCGTCAGGGCCATGCGGCCGGGGACGAACACCAGGGCAAGAACGAGGATGCCCGCAGCGCCCGCTTCCGCCAGACGCGGCCGGTGCACGGTTTCACCGACGAGATCGACAAGCCCCCGGACTCCGACGGCGATCCAGAGGGCAAAGACGGCGTATGCCCCCGCGTAAAAGTAGTCGCGCTCCCTCGGCTGCGGTTCCTGCTGGTTCTGGTAAAAGGCGATCAGGTACCCCATGATGATGAAGAGCATCAGGAAAGCCGCCCCGAGCTTCCAGTCCTTGCGCAGGAGCCAGTAGAGGCCGAACAGTCCCAGCAAGAGCGGGATGCCGTACAGCTGGCTCAGGCTCCAGTCCGCATCCTGCTCGCGCGACGGCCTCCCGGCGAAATTGAAGAGCACGTACCGCGTGAACATGTGGTTCATCTGATAGCGGACGAAGAAATCAAAATCGCTGGTGTAGTTCGCGTACGTCCGCTGCCGGTCGGGTTCGCTGCTCCATCTCCTCTTGAAAATGGGGAAGTCCCCGTACTGCTCCCGGTTCAGATAGGTCAGCAGGGCGGAGAAACTTCTCGGGTCGTTTTCATTCATCGGCGGGTGAACGTTCGCCCTGATCACGATCATGGTATAGGTCGTGAACCCGAGCACCACGAACAGCGTCCCCAGGGCCGCGAGGTGGAGAAGGCCCTTCCGGTTCTTCCCCGACCAGTACGCCAGCAGGCCCAGTCCGGCGAGGACGAGAAAGAGGATGCCCACGCCCAGCGTGTTGTCGTCGCGGGAGATGGCGTGGATGGCCTGCGGGAGCTTCTTGATGACGCCGGGGTACGCGACAGCCAGGGCCACGGCGGCAATCGCCAGGGGGAGATAGATCGAATCCTTCCGGAACACGTGCTTCCGGAAAATCCCCATGACCACAAGGCTGACCCCTCCCATGATCATCACGAAGCGGAGGTCGTAGTTCTGGAGATCCTCCGGAGCCGGGGGCTCCTTGGAGGTGAGGCCGATCCACATCGCGTACGCCACGGCCATCAGAAGCGCCGCATGCCCGACCAGGACGTAAGCCGAACGCTTGCACGCGGCATCATCGACGGTGACCGTGCGAAACACCACGATGACCACGATGACGAGCAGGGCGGGAATGCTCATCAGGTGCACGCCTGCCGAGAGGCCGACGAGATAGGCGATCAACAGAAGATATTTCCCGCTTCCCGGCTCGTCCGCGTGCTCATGCCAGACGAGGACGAGCCACATCATGGCAGAGAAGAGGAACGCGCTCGCCGCGAAATAGTTCGATTCCACGCCGTTGAACCAGAATGTATCGCAGAAGGAGAGGGCCAGCGCCCCGATCGCGGCCGACACGTACGTTGCGGCCGCCTCGCGGAATGTCTCGACCCCGCGCTTGTAGATCCTGATCACCCTCACGGCGATCAGGTAGAGGAACAACACCGTCCCCGCGCTCGCCAGGACGGAAACCGCGTTCATGTGGAAGCCGGGGTTGCCCGGAAACGGGAGAAGAAAAAAGAGCCTGCCGACCAGCGAAAACAGCGGCCCGCCGGGCGGGTGGGGAACCTCAAGCAGGCAGGCCGCCGCCGAGAGTTCCCCGGGGTCCCAGAAAGACACCGATGGCTGGGCGGTCATGAAGAATTGCGCCGCCGAGAGGAGAAAGAGAAAGGCCGCGATCGAGCGATGGAGGAGTTTCTGTGTCACGGTCAACCGGAGAGTGTGGATGGTTCGCGAAAGGGTCTGACATCAAACCTAACTGGAAGAAACCTCTGATACAAGGGCCGGCAGCGGTCAATGAGAAACCCGGTCAACGAGGAACACCCTCCCCGGCTTTCCTGGCCGGCCGATGCCGGGCGGCCCCTGGAGCGCGCGCACCGCGCTCCAGATCCAACATCGCTCTCTTCCTCCATACCCCGCCCCCGTATCCTCCCAGTTCCCCGCTCTTGTTGACGACCCGGTGGCATGGAATCACGATGGCGATCCGGTTGAGGCCGTTCGTATGGCCGACGGCCCGCTGGGCGCGGGGAGAGCCCACACGCTGGGCGAGCTGCTCATAGGAGACAGTCGCGCCGTATGGGATCTTCAGGAGCTCGTTCCAGACGCGCCGCTGGAAATCGCTGCCGGGATAGGAGAGCGGAACCTGGAATTTCCTGAGCGTGCCCGTGAAATAGGAGCGCAGCTCGCTCCTCAGCATTTCCAGAATCCGGTTCTCCCCGGGGACGATGGGCAGCTTGAAATGACGGCGCAGGGAGGCGATCTGCGCCTCAATCATCCTCCGGTCCGTGAACTCCAGAAAAACAAGATGCTCCCCGGTCGCGCCGGCGATCAGCGGACCGAGAGGACTCTCGACCCAGGCAACGACGATCCGCTCCGCCGAATCCGCCTTCCCGGGCGGGACGCCGAACGTTCTGGAAAACGCGTCACGAAAACCGCTGTGCGATTCATACCCATGGCCCAGGGCCGCATCGTCCAGCGTGCCTCCCGTGCGGATCTGTTCGAACGCCTTCCCGAGCCGCCGTCCCCTGCAGTAGGCCTGGAACGTCATCCCGTAGTTCTTCAGGAAGAACCGCCGGGCCCTCGCCGGATCGATTTCCATCGATCGAAGCTCAGCGTCCCGGATCCGGCGGGAAGGGTTCTCCTCGATCGCCTGGAGGAGCGTTCCCACCCAGGCCGGAGGCTCACCGAGCGCAGCAAGCGGGTTGCACCTCTTGCACGGGCGGTATCCGGCAAAGACCGCCTCGCGCGGCGTGGAGAAGTACTCGACGTTCTTCGGCAGGGGTTTCCTGGCTCCGCACGACGGACGGCAGAACACCCCGGTGGATTTCACGCCAAGGAGAAAGATGCCATCGTAGGAGGCGTCGCTCCGGGTGTAGGCGCGCTCCATTTCCGCACTTGAAGGAAGAGTTTGCATGGGTAATCCTTTCCTGTCTTCATCATGAGAAAAGCTGATGACACAGGATAGAGGAATCGGCTCTTGCGTTCCACCGAAAAACGAACAGAGATGTTCCAGCGTTCCTCCCTGGCAGCGCCGGAATCCCCCGGGAGCCAACATGCCGCTCCCTCAGGCACGGCCGCCGGCAGCAGCAGCCGCACCAGCCCGGGCCGTCTCTTTTTCGAGCCGGGCTCCGAGCCGGATCACTTCCGCGACGAACAGCTCCAGATCTTCTCTCCTTGTCCGGTGATTGGTGATGCAGACGCGCAGCGCGTAGCTGTCGGCAATCAGGGTATAGGACGGAGCCGCGACTCCGCTTTCGTGGAGCCTCAGGAGAAGTTCCTTATTGAGCTCGTCGAGCGGCTTCTTTCCCAGGACCCCTCCACGGTACCGGAAACAAACGATGTTCAGGGGAACCGGGGCAAGAAGCTCGAGCTCTGGCCGGGCCCGCACGAGCTGCTCGAGATACTTCGCCTGACCGGCGTTTTGCCGGATCATCCGGGCGAACTTGTCGATACCCTGCTCCTTGATCGACATCCAGACCTTCAGCGCACGGAATCCACGGGAGAGCTGGATCCCGTAGTCGCTGAACCAGAGATCGCTCCCGCCGATACCGCGAGTCGTATGCTCAAGGTAATCGGGGGTGAGCGCAAATGCCCCGCGGTGAGCGGCCGGGTCCCGGACCAGGGTGCATCCCACTTCGTAGGGGAGGTACATCCACTTGTGCAGGTCAAAGGCGAGGGAGTCGGCCCGTTCCATGCCCTTCACGAGTCCACGGAGACCCGGAGCAAGCGCGGCGAGCGCGCCGAATGCGCCATCGACATGGAACCAGATCCCTTCGGCCTTACAGAGATCCGCAAGCTCATCCAGGGGATCGCAGGCCCCCGTATTCACGGTCCCTGCACAGCCAACCACGCAGAGCGGCCTGCACCCCTTCAGGCGGTCTTCCCTGATTGTCCGCCGGAGCGCTTCGAGGTCGATAGTAAACCCGGCCGAGACCGGGATCAGCCGGAGTGCGTTCTTCCCCAGCCCCAGGAGCTCAACGGCCTTCTGAACGGAGCTGTGCACTTCGGCTGAGGCGTAGACGCGCAGCGGGGCGGGAGATGCCGCCACACCTTCGGCGCGGACGTCGAATCCGGCATGGGCGTTGCGCGCAACAGTCAGTCCGACGAGATTCGCCATGGAGCCGCCGCTCACCAGGATGCCGCTCCCCCCGGACGGGAAAGCGACCATCGCCTTGCACCAGTCGATGACCTGTGCTTCGACCAGCCCCCCGGATTGAGCGCCTCCGCCCTGGTTCAGGTTCATCCCGGCGGCGAGCATCTCCGCAAACATCCCTGTCACGGTGCCGTTCCCCATCACCCATCCCCAAAAACGCGGGTGGATGTTCCCCGTCGGATACGGAAGGATGCGGCGCGAAAAATCCCGGTAGACATCCCCGAGATCCGTGGCGCCTCGTGGAAGCTCCTCGTGGAATGACGACGCGATCTCTTCGGGGATGGGCTTCCAGACGGGGCGGTCGCGCACGGTTCTCAGGTATTCCACCATGTCGTCGAGCATCCTGTGCCCGAGTTCCCGTACCCGGTCCCAATCCCGGGGATCGAGCGTCTCTTCCTCCCCTTCTGCCTGAGCTGGATCCTTCATGAGCGCCACCGATCAGTTGTCGTGTTCAGGTGCTGGCCTGTGCTTGAACAGCCGGTGAATCTCCACTCCGGCGATGACCAGGCAAGCGCCAAAGCCGTCGATAAGGACATCGGTAATCTGCCCGTGCCTCCCCGGCGTGAAGAGCTGATGAAACTCATCCGTGACGCCGTATGCGACGGCGATGATGACCGCAAACAGCGAGGAGTGTCTCGTCAGCAGCCGGAACCGGCTCTGATGGCGGAGCGCCCGCTGCGCAAGGAAGCAGAGCATCCCGTAGTAGATCAGGTGAATGAGCTTCGGCCATCCCCAGCCCTGCACCTCGGGGAACTTATATGCGGGAATGGCGGAGCTGATGAAGATGATCAGCATCCAGAGCAGCACGGGAAGTTGGAACTGGACAAAGGACTCNNGTGGAGATTCTCTGGCTGCCGCCGCTGATCTCGTACCCTTTCCCATCCTCGAGGGCGACAGGAAAAGCGGCGGGGTTCCCGGGTGCGCCGGTTCCATGAAAGTCCTCGATCCTGACCCCGTCGAACTGCTTGATTTCCAGGCCGTTGGTGAAGAAGGGCTGTTTCACCGGATCCCAGGTCAGGTCGAAATCCCTGATGCGGAGGTTCTTCACATATTGCGCGTAGAAACCAGGTATGTCGTGCGCAAAGAGCTCCAGCGCCGGGTCGAGCACAGGCCGGAGATCGATGTTCCCTCCGGCCGCATCATTCAGCTTGCTATCCTTCAAGTGGAAGCGCACGCCGTCGAAGGTAACGTCCTCGATGACGCTCTCCGAGGTGCCGTAGACCAGCATCCCCGCCGGACCCGAACAGACCATGTTCTGGAACTTGATGTTCCTGATTGAGCCGAGAGGGACGTCTTTTGTCAGGCGCACCGCGGACAGGTGGATCGGCTCGCCGTTCCCCCACCAGTCCCCCGAGTAGAGGCGGGTTTCGATGACGATGTTGCTGAACACCAGGTTCTCGATCGAGCCGCGGTCGCGCACGAAGAGGCCGATGCCCCGGTTGGAATTGGTGATCGTGATGTTGGAGAACGAGAAATTCCTCATCGGATTCTGATCGAAACCGCCAATCCTGATCCCGCACGAGCGGGATATCAGGAGGCAGTTCATGATCGCGATATTCTCGCAAGGGTGGCTGAGATCCTTGTACCCCGGAAGATCGTGATGATGACTGTAGCCGGTGATCGCGATGCAGTCGTCCCCGGTGCGGATATCGCAATCGGACATCAGGACATTGCTGCACGAAGTGAAATCCACGCCGTCGTTATTGGGCACAAGCAGGTTGCACCAGATCCGTGTCCCCGACACCACGACGCCGTCGCAGTCGGCAAAGTGGAGCGTCCAGAACGGGGAGTTGGAGATCAGCACATCGCGCACCGTGACATTCTTGCAGGCGGAGAAGATGATCATCTGGAACGGCCGCTCTTTCGGCACGACCGGCCCGTCGTCCAGACCTTGAGCGATTTCCCGGAAGTGTTCCTTCTGCCTTGCCCACCTGAGCCCCGGATTCTCGATGCGCTTCGCCCTCTTGAGTTCCATGAAGGCGTCGCCGTTCCCGTCGATCGTGCCGGGCCCGGTAATCGAGACGTTTTCAGCATCCTGGGTGAACAGGAGGCCGACACGCCTGCCGTCCAGGACATAGTCCTCCACCCTGTCGCTTCCCTTCAAGACCGCTCCCCGCTCGATCCGGAGTTCGACATTGCTGCGCAAGCGGAGGACCCCGGTCATGAACACGCCTGAGGGGACGGAAACCGTGCCGCCCCCGAGAGCGGACACCCGGTCAATGGCTTTCTGGATGGCGGCAGTGTTCATCGACTTGCCGTCGCCGGCGGCTCCGAAGTCAACCACCGAAACGCTTCCTGCCAGCCCATCGCAGCAGAGGAAAACGAGAAAAACGAGGCAACGGTACATTTTCCAGACCCTCTGATGATTGCAGCGCAGGTCGTCACAGGCTCCGCAGGATGGGCCGGCGCCGGTGCGGCTTGTCCGCAGCATCGTCTAATATAGGGGATTTCCGAGACATCAGCCACCCGAGCTAAGGCCTACATGCGCCCTTTTTTGCCCACTTTCGCCCGACCCATGAAGGGATCTTCCTCCGCTCCGCCTGATGCCGGGGGCGGCGGAAAATTTCGGGCAACTACTTCGTGCTCAAGCACTATCCGAATCAGAGGGGGCGCGGCTTCTCCAGGGGGACATGCTGCACCGAAAACGCGCCTTTTCCAGGGACCGGCCGGCAGCTTGAGAGGTGTTCGTTGGGGTTCAGAGGAAATGAGGTGCAATCAGGACTGCGGATACGCCGTCGTGCCTGGCGATAGACACGGTAAACCTGGCCTTCGCGCTTTTCTTCTGATCCTTGCGCTCCTGTTTCCCGGGAGCGTCCCGCGGTGTACTGGAGCCATCACCTGGGGAGCTCGCAGGCCGAGAAGATCAGGACAGGTGCAGAAGGCCGTGCCTCCTGAGGGCGGTCAACCATCCGGAGGTCCCTCGGACTCCCGCTGAACAACCCTCGCTCCCCGCTTCTCGAGTTCCTTCCACGGGATTCCCATTTCATCCTCAAGAGCCTTCTTAGCCTCTTCAGGAGTCGAGTGCCTGAGGGAATCGATCCGGCGTTCAGGCCTCCCATTGTTGATGTATTCAACTCCCCACCATGATTGTGCTCTACCCATACAGGTGCCTTTTTGTTGTTTCCCCTACTGCTTCTTCCACGAGCGGATGTATGCCGCGACATCATCCAGCTCGGTCGAATCCAGTGTCTTTCGAAACGCCGGCATCTTGAGATTGAGCTGTCCCGCCGCGATGAAGTCTTTCAAGTCCCTGTCATCCATGGATGATTCCACTTCCGTAAGCCTCACGCTTGTCGGTCTTGCGCCCGTCCCCTCCAGCCCGTGGCAGGGTTGACACCGGGCCCGGAACAAGAGCTTGCCCCTTTCCGTCCCCTTCGCCTGCTTCACTTCCACGGAGTACCAAGGGGCGGGAGCGGTGCGGCCCATGGGTTCGAGCGACCTGAGGAAGAGATAGACGGCCCGGACCTCATCGCCTGAGAGGAACTTGAATTGGGCATACGGCATGTGAGGATCCAGGACGGTGCTGTCCGGCCGCATCCCGGAGGTGACGGCCGCGGTGAAATCCTCTTCGTTCCAATGTCCGATGCCAAGGTCTTTCACCGGCCTGATGTTGCGGCCATAGGAAACGATGGGGTCCCCCTGTTCACTTCCGAACGCAATGGTGCTGCCCGCGAAAAGGCTGTCTTCGTAGAACCGTGCGGTCTGGAGATTGCGGGGCGAATGACACTCGGCGCAACCACCAACGCTCGTCGCAAAATAGCGGCCGTATTCGGCGGTCGGTCCCGGTGGAGGAGCGCCGACCGGCCTGGTAATTGGCGGCATCGGCTCGAGGACGTGGAACGTCATCAGCGCTCTCGAGAAGAACGATGGTTCGGAATCAGGGACACGGTTCGTAACAGGCGGAATGGTACGGATGTACGCGACTACCGCCAGCACATCCCGATCGGAGAGCCCTTTCAGCCAGTCGACCGGCATGAGCGGGAAGAGCATGTGCCGGTCCTTTCTTACACCTTCACGGATCGCCTGAGTGATCTCACCGTCGGTCCAGGACCCGATCCCTGTGGACGAGTCGGGCGTGATGTTCCTGGCGTAGTATATCCCGAAACCCGGCCCTCTGGAGCGCAGGTCAAACACCCGGCCACCGCTCGGAGATGAGTTGCCATCCGTAGCCGGGCTGGCGTGGCACCTCCAGCACTGCCAGGTATCCTTGAAGATGTGCTCTCCACGCGCAATAGTCGCCGAATCGTGGGGGGCGGTCATCACCGGAGCCGGGCGGTCCACTGGTTTGTCCCACACAAAGTGGATGTATATCAGGGTCGCCAGCAAAAGTGCAACAAGCGCGGCCAATATACTGCCTGCGATTCTCAGTGCTCGGCTCATCGTATACCTCCTGGTGCCTAGCAAACTTAACAAGAAACCTGGCACTGCCGTTCGTGTAGATTCGCAATATATTACGAATATCAAGACTAACGCCAAGCGCAGCTTCCTTGGCCGGAGACGTGCCATATGGAAGGAGACTTATCCATTGTTACGCCTGCACGAGCTGATCGGGGCCGGGGCGATCAAGGCGAAAGATATGACCCTGATTCGCCAGATTCAAGTGGGGCTCGCTCGTTGACATTAGTTCCCTCTGGTGGTAGATTCCTGTAGGGTAGCTCAGACTCAGGCAGGGGAAGATGTCGACGGAAAGCAGCAGGCTCATCATGAAAAGCATTCACGCTTTCAGGATGGCCATTGTCCTACTCGTCCTGGGCACAGGATTGGTCCATGCTCAGGGCGACGTCCGATCTCGTGAGTCCAAGTCTCCCAACACCTTCGCCGATCCCGCAGCCAGCAACTCACTTGCCTTCAGCCAACAACCGACAAACACTCCAGCCGGTGCGGGCTTCTCTCCTTCCATCACGATTCAACTTAAGGACAAATCCGGCAAGGACCTCCCACAAGCCGGGCTCTCCGTCACGCTGACCCTGTCATCGGGAACCGGAACACTACGCGGGACCGCAACACGTGCTACCAATTCCCTCGGCGTGGCCACGTTTGATTCCCTGAGCATAGACCTTGCCGGGGACAAACAGTTGAGAGCATCTGCACCGGGCTTTCCATCCGCAACGAGCAACACCTTTACCATCACACCCGGCCCGGCTGCCCGCCTGCGCATTCACACTGAGCCTCCGGCATCGGCCACGGCCGGCGTGGGGTTTGCCCCACAGCCGGTCATCTGGGTGGAGGATACGGGAGGAAATCGGGTGACCACCGACAACAGTACCGTGGTGACGGCCACCCGGCTTGCAGGTGCAGGCACGCTCCGGGGAATCCTCACGGCCACCGCAATCAACGGCATAGTGACATTTTCGAACCTCTCGCATAACGTTGCAAACACCATCTCGATTCTATTCAACAGTGGAACGCTGACCCCGGATACCTCGAGAAATATCCTCGTGAGCCCGGCCACGACGGCTCGCCTCACTTTTCTGCAGCAGCCGGCCAATACGACGGCCGGCGCAGCCATCACTCCGGCAGTGACCGTCACCCTCTCCGATGCGTTTGGCAACCCTGTGACAACAACAGGGACGCCAGTGACGATCTCACTCGCTTCAGGCAGCGGGGTCCTGAACGGCACGCTCGTGAGAAACACTGTATCAGGAATAGCAGGCTTCGCCAATCTGAGCATCAACGTGAGCGGCTCGAAATCCTTGAGGGCATCGAGCGGTACTCTGACGTCTGCGACGAGTGATGCATTCGTCATCTCTCCCGGCCGCGCCAAGACACTTGTCTTCGCCCAACAGCCGACCAACGCAGTCGCGGCCTCGGTACTCTCGCCGGCTGTAACGCTGCAGGTTCGCGACTCACTTGGAAACAACGTGCCTGCGTCCGGTGTGCCCGTCACGGTGGCACTCTCTTCCGGCAGCGGCACTCTCGGCGGAACGACGACCAGGTCGACCGACATTGCCGGTCTTGCGACATTCAACGACCTGAGCATCACNNGGCGGGGGCAGCCGGAAAACTTGCGTTCGTGCAACAACCGACCATCACCAAGGCCGGTGCGACGATCGCACCCGCAGTGACCGTCCAGCTCACGGATGCACAGGGGAATAGCGTCCGCACAGCGGGGGTGTCGGTCTCCTTCACTCTGTCCTCCGGAACCGGGACATTAGCCGGGACCACCTCCCAGCTTACCGATGCGTCCGGTCTTGCGACATTCAACAATCTCACCATCAACCTCTCAGGTGCAAAGCGGCTCAGCGCATCAAGCACGGGTCTCCCCCCCGCGGCCAGTGATGCTTTCTCGATTACTGCTGCAGCNNTGGAGGATGCATTCGGTAACGCAGCAAGTAACGTTGCGCAGACCGTGACGATAGCCATACAGAACAATGCCGGGCCCGGGGGGACTCTTTCCGGAACCAAGAGCCTCGCTATCGACCTGACGACAGGCCGCGCCGCCTTCAGCGGTATTTCGATTGACAAGGGGGGCAACGGCTATACGCTTACTGCGACAGGCTCCACCGTATCCACGACGCCGGGAACTGTCGTCAGTGCTCCCTTCTCGGTCAGCGCCGGTGCGGCAACAAACGTGAGAGTCGAAAACGCCGCTGACGGATCGGGCACGGTCCTTGCCAGCCAGAACGTGACGTCGGGGACCTCAATCACGATCTACGCCATTTCGCGCGATGCATACGGAACCTTCATAGCCAATGTCCCTGCGGACGCCTGGACTCTGGAAAACATCACTGGCGGCGTCGTCTCCGCGGATCTCGTGGCAAGTGCAGATCGAAGAAGCGCCACCTTCACGGGGAGACTGAAAGGGAGCACGGTGGTCAGTGTCGTTTATGGCTCTCTCGCTTCTGTCCCTTC
>PMBF01000058.1:12922-29925 GCA_003152875.1 Ignavibacteriota bacterium
GGAGCCTGCAAAACAAAACTGGGGGAGTCGTCGACGGAGATCTGGTAGCAAGTGGCGACAAGAAATCTGCGACGTTCGCGGGCAGGCTCCTTGGCAGAGCGCAGATTCGGGCAACGCTGGGCACTCTTGCCGCGACCAACTCAGGGATTCTCACTGTCGTCGCCGGACCGGCAACAACGATCACCGCAACTGCGGGAACCCCACAGAGCACACGTGCTGGAACGGCATATCCAACGCCATTCGGGGCAAGAACCAAAGATGCTGCGGGGAACCCGGTACAAGGCGTCGCCGTCTCCTGGTCTGCTCCGGTTTCTGGTGCAAGCGGAACGTTCGCCGCAAATGGGTCCGCTACGACGACGGATAGTGGCGGTATCGCCAGGTCAGGGATCTTTACCGCAAACACTATTGCGGGCTCATACACAGTGATCGCTTCCCTTCCCTTGGGTGCGGCATCTGTTGCCTATTCGCTCACCAACACGTTCGGGACCGCCGCCCGCATCGTGACGGCCGCAGGATCTCCGCAGAATGCACCAATAACCAGACAGTATCCGGCCCCTCTGGAGGCCATGGTAACGGATTCATCCGGAAATGCCGTCGGTGGGGTTTCAGTCACCTTCAGGGCTCCGCCATCGGGACCGGGCGGAACATTCCCCGGCGGCGGCATGACGGCTCTCGTTGCGACAAACCCTGCCGGCGTTGCATCAGCCCCGGCATTCGCCGCCAACTCCATCGCCGGCTCCTATCAAGTGGTGGCGACGACGGAAGGTGTCGCCACCGCGGCAATCTTTGAACTGAAGAACACGGCCGGGGTGACCGGCACTGTTACCGCACATGCCGGAACGCCACAAAGCACAATCGTGGGAGCGCCTTTCGCTGCCAGCCTGAGCGCCATGGTGACGGATTCGTCCGGGAACCCGCTGCAGGGAACCCTCGTAACATTCGCTGCCCCATCGAACGGTGCAAGCGGAAGATTCGCACGAGGGCTTGTTGACAGCATCGTGACCGACGGGGCCGGCCTGGCAATCGCCACAACTCTGGTTGCAAATACGATTTCGGGCTCGTTCACAATACTCGCACGCGTTCACGGGGTTTCAACGCCTGCTGCATTTCTGTTGAACAACCAGCCCGGGCCTGTGGATACGTTTCTTGTCGATGCGGCCGGCGGGGGAACAATCGCGACCCAGATCGCGCATATCCCCTTCACGATCCGTGTCAGGGCGAACGATGAATTCGGGAATGTGGCGACGTCATTTGCCGGGACGGCCGACATCTCTTCGAACGGCGTTCTCTCTCAAAAAAGCACCTCCACCGCCCCCTTTGTCTCGGGTGTTCTTGCTTCGCACACCGTCTCAATGCAGAATGCGGGACGGTTCATAATCATGGCGATCCGGACTGGTGGAGCAGAGACGGGCCGGACCGACACCTTTGCGGTCATCAATCCAGTACCAACGGTGACAACAATCGTGCCCTCATTCGGGAGAAGAGGGCAGAGCCTTTCCGTGTCCGTCTTCGGATCGGGGTTTCTGCCGGGAGTAACAACGATGAGTCTTGGAGACATGATTTCGACTTCCAGCTCGGTTCTCTCAGACACCGAGATGGCGGTCATCGTCAGTATTGATACCGCTGCAGTGGCTGGACCTCGTGCCGTCTTTGTCCTCAACGGCCCTCCAGGAGGAGGAACGGGTACTCTGGCCAGTGCATTTGTCGTCAACAACAATCCTTCTCCGAGGCTGACTTCAATGGCCCCCGACAGCGCAACCGTGCTCCAGCGCCTGACTCTGATGTTTACTGGCAACAACTTTGTCACCGACATAACCCGGCTGCACATGGGGGCGGGAATCAACGTCAATACTACTGCCGTCATTTCCGCGACTCAGCTCTCGGCCGACATCAGCATTACCGGCCTGGCGACAGGCGGAATGCAAACAGTGTCCGTGTCGAACGATCCGCCCGGCGGCGGGATTTCCAATAGCCTCGCCTTGTATGTCGCGGCGCCTCCGACCCCGTACCCGGTTCTCGACTCACCGGCCGATGCAGCGCTCGGAGCTGACACCGTTGTAACGCTTCGATGGCACCCCTGGCTGAAATCGGGAATTGTGTACCAGCTCCAGATATCAACAGACCAGTCGTTCGCCACAACTATCGTTGATGATTCCACCGTTGCGGATACTTCCAGGCAGGTCGCTTCTCTCATTCCCGGGGCAACATACTACTGGCGGGTTCTTGCGAGAAACACCGTGGGCAGCAGCGCGCCTTCGCCTGCGAGATCGTTCAGGGTCCCCTTCGCGTATCCGTCGACGATTGCACTCGCTGATACGGTCTGGTTTCCAGCGCTTTCCACCCGGTCGGAATTCCAGTCCAAAGATTATCGTCTCGTCGGGCTTCCGGGCAACGGCAATCTCCCGGTTCACACGTTCCTGCAGGGATCCAACGATATTGACTGGGTGGCCTATTGGGACAACGGAGCCGAAGGCAACTACCTGATTCCTTTCGACGGAACCGCCACATTCAACTATTCCCCTGGGCGCGCGTTCTGGATTCTGAACAGAGGCCCAATGACGATTACCACGTCAGTTCCGACCGTTCCTCTGGATTCACTGCGGTCCATCGCGATCCCGCTCCATCAGGGCTGGAACCTGATCACCAATCCGTTCCCCTCAACGATTCCATGGTCTTCTGTGCAGAGCGTGAACGGAGCCGGCACCATCCCGGACATCTGGTCCTATAGCGGTTCATTCACGAGATCTTCATCCTTCGAGCCCTGTGTGGGGTACATGTTCGACAACCCGGACAATCGTGCAACAATCCGGATCCCTCTCACCGGGACCCCTGCAAAAAGCGCCGGGGCCGGCGACTCCTCCCTCTGGCGAATCAGCATCCGGCTTTCGTCGGGGAACACTATTGAGGAGGCGACCAGTATTGGCATTTCCCCGAAGGCATCACAAGGAAGAGACCCTCTTGACCTGCGTATGCCGCGCAGCATTGGAAAAGGACCGGGCGTGTTCCTGGAGCGTCCAGGATGGGATCCCGGTGGAAGCGTCTTTGCGACGGACATGCGTAAGGAAATCGGGGTGGTGGAGATCTGGCCATTCAGTGTGAGGTCGCCAGTTCGGGAACCAGCTCTTGTCTCTTTTTCCGGAGTGATGGATGTCCCGTCACGCTACCAGGTTCTCCTGATTGATGATGAGCGGAGCCGGTCTGTCGGCCTTCGTGAACATCCTGCGTACAGGTTCGTCCCGGCAACGCCGGTGTCACAATTCCGTATTGTGGTGGGAACAGAAGAGGCGGTTCGCGAAGTGCTGGCGGAGCTCTTGCCGAAGGAGTTCGCGCTGGGGTGCAACTTTCCAAACCCGTTCAATCCNNGGTGAAGAGGTACGAACGGTCTTTGCGGGATCTCTCGAGCCGGGTCATTACTGGTTTGTATGGGATGGCAGCAGCGCCTCGGGCCGGCCGGTCTCCACCGGTGTGTATCTGATCCGGCTGACCCTTGAAGGCGGAAAGAACCTGTCGGGCAAAATGCTTCTGCTGAAATAATTGGCTTGGCGTCAATCGCACACAGCCCCATCCGAACACGATATCTCAGAGGCAGAGCCATGAGCACCGGAAGGCTCCTCATCCTTCTCCCCTGTCTCTTCTTCATCTCCTCATGCACCGCTCAGCAGCCCTCGACGGACAGGCCTCCCGCCGTCGCCGGGCAATTTTATCCGGGCGGGTCCGACGAACTCCGCACAACGCTCACCGGATTGTTCAACGCCGCTCTTCCATCCCGTAACCTTGCCGATGTCAGGGCGATTATTGTTCCTCATGCGGGCTACGTCTATTCGGGCACAGTGGCGGCATCAGGGTTCAATCAGATCGACACTTCCCGGAAGTACGACAATATCTTCATCATCGGACCGAGCCACCATGTGGGCTTCGAGGGAGCCTCGGTCTATACGCAGGGGAACTTCATCACTCCGCTCGGGACTGTGGAGGTGAACCGGAACCTCGGCGAGGAGCTGATTCACGGAAGCCCTCTCTTCAGTTCCAGGACCGATGCCCATGCGTCCGAGCACAGCGTTGAGGTTGAGATCCCGTTCCTCCAGCACATCCTGCCGGGACCATTCCGTATCGTGCCGATCGTCGTCGGCGCCAATGCCGCGGGGACATGCAGCAGGATTGCCGACGTGCTCAGGCCTTACCTGAACGGCCGCAATCTGTTCATCGTCAGCTCCGACTTCTCTCATTATCCTGCATACGAGGATGCGGTCATCGCAGACAGCAGGACAGCCGAGGCGATCGCTTCCGGTTCCCCCCGAAACCTTCTGGAGGCAATGGAGAGGAACGCAAAGGTCCATGACCTGGCGACAAGCCTTTGCGGATCGTCTGCAGTCCTCACGCTCATGGACATGATATCGTCCGACTCAGGCTATACCTTCACCAGGATCCAGTACAAGAACTCCGGCGACTCCCCCGGCGGGGACCGGCATAATGTTGTAGGCTACTGGGCCATCGTCCTCTCGCACGGAACGGGGGGCTCGCCTTCACAGACGCGCACTGTGGAGCCCTCAGAGGGGTTTTCTCTCAACCAGGAGGAGCGCAGCCGCCTGCTCTCCCTTGCCCGGCAGACGGTTGAAACGGTCTCATCCGGCGGCCGTCCCGGCGCGGTCGATCCCGCCACGCTCACTCCGGCACTCACGGCTCCCTGCGGCGCGTTTGTGACCCTCTACAGTCACCATGAGCTCCGCGGATGCATCGGGCGGTTCGATCCCTCCGATCCTCTCTACAGGGTCGTGCAGGAAATGGCCGAGGCCGCCGCCACCCAGGATTACCGTTTCCCTCCCGTCATGCCGGCCGAGGTGAAGGGGCTGCAGATCGAGGTATCGGTGCTCACGCCCATGCGCCGTATTAACTCCCCCGAGGAGTTCCGTCTCGGCAGAGACGGGCTCTACCTGAGAAAGAACGGGCGGTCGGGCACATTCCTCCCTCAGGTCGCCGGGGAAACCGGCTGGACGAAGGAGGAATTCTTCGGCCACTGCGCCCGCGACAAGGCAGGGATCGGATGGGATGGCTGGAAGGATGCTGAGCTCTATGTCTACGAAGCGATGGTCTTCGGTGAACCGGACAGATAACCACATCATTGCCGCGGTCGCAGCCCTGGGAATGACCTCGATCGCCACGCAGATCCTCCTGGTGCGCGAGTTCGTCTCGGTTTTCGAGGGTAATGAGCTCGTCATCGGAGTTGTTCTCGCCGCCTGGATGGTGTTGACCGGCGCGGGATCGTTCCTCGGAAGGTTTTCGCTTCCACTCGCCCGCACACAGGCCCCGCTGACCACAGCCCTGCTCGCCCTTTCGCTCCTTCCTGCCCTTGCGGTCTTCCTCCTCCGCTACCTGCGCAATATTGTCTTCACTCCGGGAAGCATGATCGGCCTTGCCCAGGCATTGTACGGCTCGGCCCTCATCCTCTCCCCCTATTGCCTCCTCTCAGGATTCCTTTTCGTCTTCGCCGCTTCCCTCTCCTCCGGGCGCCCGGAGGAAAACTCCATCGGCGCCCTCTACGCATGGGAATCGCTCGGGAGCGCAGCCGGCGGGGCGCTCTTCGGGGTCGTGCTGGCCTCCGAGCTCGAAACCTTTCAGACGCTCTTCCTCCTGATGCTCGGAGATGCCTGCGTGGCATTCCTGGTTGCCCGCCGGGAAGGCTGGGGGAAGGCAGCCGCCCTGACGCTGGCCGCGGCCGCATGCGCCATGGCGATATTCTGGAACGCCGACCTTCTCACCCGGGGTTTCCTCTTTCCGGGGCAGGAAATCGTGGAATTCGGGGATACCCCCTACGGATCCCTCACCGTCACCAGACAGGGGGATCAGCTGAACTTCTTCGAGAACTCAACGCTGATGTTCTCCACAAACGACGTTGTGACGAACGAGGAGATCGTCCACTATGCGATGGCCCAGGTCGACTCCCCAAGGCGGGTGCTCCTGATCTCCGGGGGGATTTCGGGAACGGCGCGTGAGATCCTGAAATACGGCGTCGACATGGTGGACTACGTCGAACTGGACCCGCGTGTGATCTCTATGGGGAGGAAGTACACCAGGGCTCTGGACGACCCGAGGATCCGCGTCATCAACGACGACGCCAGAATCTTTGTCAGGAATGCGGCGGGACCGTACGACGCGGCGCTGATTGCCCTGCCCGACCCGGCAACCGCCCGGGTCAACCGCTTCTACACATTGGAGTTCTTCCGAGACCTGAAGCGGACGTTGAGCGACAGCGCGGTCGTCTCTATCGGACTTCTCCCCGCGGCGGATTACCAGGGGGCCGAGGCCCGGCGGGTCAGCTCGGTTCTTGCAAGGACCCTCCGGCGGACGTTTGCCAGGGTGCTGATCGTCCCCGGCCAGAGGAACTACTTTCTGGCTTCGGACGCCGTGCTCGATATCAGAATCGCCGGCCTCATCGGGCGCCGCGGGATCAGCACGACCTATGTCAACGGATGGTACCTTGATGACCGCGACCTGGCCGAACGAAGCGCCGGTCTTGCCGCCGCCCTCGACAGCGCTTCCACGCTCAACACGGATTTCCAGCCGGTCTGTTACTACCGGCAGATGGAATACTGGCTGAGCTACTTCACTGTCGATCCC
Organism: Ignavibacteriota bacterium; assembly: GCA_003152875.1. GTDB lineage: Bacteria > Bacteroidota > Ignavibacteria > UBA10030 > UBA6906 > Fen-1262. The sequence continues at coordinate 19,538 of PMBF01000058.1, forward strand.
CTCCCCTGGATAGCCCTGGCCGCCGCGGGGTCCATGTTCCTGCTCGCCCGGAGCAGCGCGGTGGGCGCCGGAATCTTCGCCGGAGGTGCGGCGGCATCCGCCCTCGAGATTGTCCTTCTCCTCTCCTACCAGGTCATGTACGGCTCTCTCTACCAGATGACCGGCGTCGTCATTGCAGCATTCATGGCAGGTCTCGCTGCGGGCTCGTCGCTCGCCCGGAGCACCTTCCGGGGAAGCGAGTTCAACGGCTTCATCCTCGTCCAGCTTGCCCTGGGGGCTTCGGGTTTTCTCCTGCCCCCGCTCCTCCTCCGGGTGAGGGAGTCAGGCCTTGCATCGATGCAGATCCACGTTCTGTTCACCGCCTCGGCGTTCGCGGTCGCATGCCTGGTCGGGATGGAATTCGCGCTGGCCTCAAGGGTAAGGCAGGGGAGGGCGGCCGTCGTCGCCTCCGAGTTGTACGGTCTCGACCTTGCAGGCTCGGCCCTCGGGGCGCTCCTCGCCAGCGTCTACGCAATCCCCCTCCTGGGCATGCTGCAGACAAGCCGCGCGGCGGGAGTGGTCTCGGCGGCGGGCGGCGTGCTCTGTGTTGCCGCCCGTCAGCTCAAGCGTTCTTCCTAGGAGGCCGTCATGAATGACCGGACACCGCTCAACAAAAGAGAATTTCTGAAGCTCTGTCTGCTCGGGGGATGCTCCCTCGCCCTCGAAGGGCTTCCTTGGCGTTCGGATGGTGTCCCGGTCTCCACCGCCGCCCCCGTCACCCCTGGCGCTCCGGGAGAGCTCTGGAAGTGGAGCAAGGAAGGGTCATATTACATCCCCGCCTCCGGCGGCATCACGTGCACAAAATGCCCGAACGGCTGCTTCCTCGCGCCGGGCGCGCTGGGACTCTGCAGGAACAGGATCAACCAGGGCGGAAGGATGTACTCCATCGCCTATGGCAACCCGTGCGCGGTCCACATCGACCCCGTCGAGAAGAAGCCCCTGTTTCACTTCCTCCCCTCCACGCTGACCTTTTCGATCGCCGCGGCAGGATGCAACCTGAGGTGCCTGAACTGCCAAAACTGGCAGATCTCCCAGGTGAGCCCCAGGGAGACTGAAAACGCCGACCTCATGCCCGAAAAGGTCGTGGAGGAGTGCCGGCGCTCGGGATGCCAGTCGATCGCCTACACGTATTCGGAGCCGAACACGTTTTACGAATACGGCTTCGACACGGCGATGATTGCCCGCACTCAGGGAATCAGGAACATCTGGAAATCGAGCGGGTATATCAACGAAGCTCCCCTCCGCGCACTCTGCCCTTCGATCGATGCGGCCAACATCGACCTGAAAAGCTTCGATCCGAAGGTCTACAAGGAGTTGAACGGAGCGACGCTGGAGCCGGTTCTGAGGACGCTCAGGATTCTCAGGGAAGAAAAGGTCTGGCTGGAAATCACCAACCTCGTCATCCCCACATGGACTGACAACATGGAGACGATTCGGAAGATGACCTCGTGGCTCTGTGAGAACGGCCTGCAGGAGTGCCCGCTTCACTTCACCCGCTTCACCCCCCTCTACAAACTGAGCCAGCTTCCCCCGACGCCGGTCTCGACGCTCGAAGCAGCGGCCGCCATTGCCCGGAAGGCAGGCGTGAAGTATGTCTACATCGGCAATGTGCCCGGCCACGAGATGGAGAACACCGTCTGTCCGCGCTGCGGGCAAACGCTGATTGAGCGCCGGGGCTTCTCCGTCGTGAGGAACGATCTGTCGGGGGGAACCTGCAGCAAGTGCGGTGAGAGGATTGCCGGGGTCTGGTCATGACGTGAGAACCTCATGAAGCGGGGTTCAGATCCGGTACGGAAGAGGGACTCCAGAGCACTCCGGCGGAAGAAGAGTGTGTGCTCCTGGCCCTGACCCGGCGTCTTGATGCCGCACTCAGCGACAATCCGCACGAAACAGAGTGCGTACGACTTGTCGTGCTCGGGCAGATCGAAGGAATGCCCCTGGCCATCCGGCAAGAAAGGAGCTCCGGGTTCCCTCCTGCAGCCAGTTGCTCACGCTGGGTTTACTGGCCCCCCGGCGAGAGAAGGGCACCGGGGTCTGTTTTCATCCTGCTTCCCTATGGCCGGTTCCCTGGCACTCCGTCCGGGGCCGGTCGCCGGCGTCCGGTCACCTCCGGCTATTTGATGCCGAGCTCCTTGCACATTCTGTAGAAATTTGAGGGAGCCACCCCCAGCTTTTCCGCGGCATTGGAGTCCGAGCTCGAAATGCTGCGCACGTATTTGAAATACCGCGTCCTGAAGATGCGCTCCATCTCGCGCAGCGGCAGGACCTGGCCGCTTGCGAGGTCATCGATGTTCGTGACGTCCTTTGCCAGGACGTGGTTCCGGAGGATCATGGGATCGCTGATCTCCTTGGCCGTGATCCGGCCGTTGCAGTTGAGCATCAGCCGCTGGACCACGTTCCTCAGCTCGCGCACGTTTCCGGGCCACTTGTAATGCAGCAGGATGTCCCGCGCCTGGCCCTCCACCAAAGGGATGGGAACGCTGAGATCGTGGCTGAAGTACTCCAGGAAGTGATCGAACAGCAGCAGGATGTCCTGCCCCCGCTCCCGCAGGGGCACCACGTCGAGCGGAAGGACGTTCAGACGGTAGTACAGGTCTTCCCGGAAGCGCCCCTCGTTCACCTCGAGGGCCAGGTTCGTGTTGGTGGCGGCGATGATGCGCACATTCACCGAGAGGCTTCCAGTCCGGCCGATCTTCTCGATCTCTCCGTCCTGGATGACGCGCAGAAGCTTCACCTGGGCCGAGGGTGACAGCTCCGCCACTTCATCGAGGAACACCGTGCCGTTGTTCGCAATTTCGAACAGCCCGGACTTCATGGCGTTGGCGCCGGTGAACGAGCCCTTCTCGTATCCGAACAGCTCGCTTTCGATCAGCTCGTGGGGGATGCTCCCGCAGTTGATGCGGATGAAATTTTCGTAGCGGCGCTTGCTCTTCAGGTGGATGTTCCAGGCAACCAGCTCTTTGCCGGTCCCGGAGGTCCCCATGATGAGCACGTTCACTTCGCTCTTCGCATACTTGTCGATCGACTCCTTCAGCTGGGCCATGGGCTTCGACTCGCCGATGATCCTCTTGGATTCCAGCAGGCTCTCGATGTTCTGCAGGAGGCGCTTGTCGGACTTCACTTTCTGCTTCTCCAGGCGCTTCTTCCCGTAGGCATTGAAGACGCTGAGCAGGAAGTCCGTGGGCTGGTAGATGTACTCCTCGATGTTTCCCGGATACTTCGTGCAATACCAGAACGCCCCCGCCTTCAGCAGGTTGTTGGCGAACTCATAGTCCGTGATGTTGATCGTCATCTTCGTGATGACGATGATCTGCAGGAACGCATCGGCGTCCTTCATCATCCCGATGAGTTCTTCGCCGCGCAGTCCGCCCGAGATCTGGTAATCGAGGATGACCACGTCGTACCGGTCGGGTTTGGACCTGATCAGCTCGAGGGCCGCGCGCCCGTTCGAGACCACGTCCGTGATCTGGATCCTCGAGGGGAACAGCTTGATGGTGTTCCGCACACGGGAGACGTCGAACTCTTCGTCTTCGACCAGCAGGATCGAAATCGGGGCATTTGTGCTCATGACTGTCCCTTGATTCGTATCGTGAACCGGCACCCTCCGCCGGGAAGATTCTCGGCGTCCAGGTCCCACCCGCATTTCCCCACCGCCATCTGATACGCGATGTAACACCCGTAGCCCGAATGCGTGCCCGATTCCTTCTTCGTCGTTTCATGCTCCAGGAACACCCGCTTGATCCCCCGTGGCCCGCTTTCGAGCAGTTCCGGCAGGATTCCCTCGCCGTTGTCCCCGATCTCGATGGTTGACACCCCCCGCTCCCGGTCGTACCGCGTTACCACGCTGACGCGCAGGACGGCTTTGCCGCCGTGGTCTATGCTGTTCTGGATCAGCGGCTCGAGGATCTCCCAGACGATGAACTCGTTCACGTGAACCGGCGGGAGGCCGGGGTCGAGGTTCCGCTCGATCTCGAACATCTCATTCTTGCTGGAGAGGCGCAGGAACACATGCCGGACGATGAACTCGATGGTCGCATTGATGCTGGTCCGGAAGATCGGGTTGACGATCGTGTTGATGTCCTGATCGTACCACTTCATGTCGTAGATGATGCGCGAGATGAAGTTCGAATAGGTGATGACCCGGCGTTTCAGGTCGTCGAGGTTTCCGGGGTTCATCATCCGGACGTCTTCCTTGATGAACCCCATGATCTTCTCCGCCTTGTGGTGGGTGTGGTAGATCCGCTTCGTGAAGAGCGATTCCTTCTCGAACTGGATCTGCTTTCCCAGGTTTTGCTCGTGCTCCTCGAAAAGCCGCTGCTGGGCCTCGTCGCGCTCTTTCACCGTCCGCGACGAGATGACGAAGATGGCGATCAGGCCGACAAGAATGAGCGCGGAGAAGGCCAGCGAGACCTTCGAGAAATTCGACTTGACCTCCTCGGTCAGGAATGTGAAGTCCGGGGTGATCCTCATATACAGCGCGCCGAGATATTCTCCATTCGGAACGAACGGCACGAGCACATCGAACGTCTTCTGGTTGCGCACCATGCTGATCACCTTCTCCCGCTCGCGGAGGGAATTCTGCTCGGCGAGGAAGTAGTCGACCCCCGGCGGAGGGTCCGTCCCGGCCGCCATCGGCGGCAGCGAGCCCAGCAGGAACGCCTTCAGCGCCTGTCCGCTGTTCACCACGTAGAGCTCACGGTCCTTCCGGATGATCAGCACGATGGCCTCGACGCCCCGTTGCACCGTCTGCTGCTTGAGAAACACGTTCAGCGAATAGACAATCGTGTTGTCGAGCGTATCGAGGCTGCTCCGCTCCCGCTCCTGGTTCTGGTACAGGAGCTCGAGGCTGGACGAGGTGACCACGGCAATGCGCTCGGCATAGTACTTCTGGAACCAGCTCTGCGTGTTGCCGAGGAAGTTGTCGAGGAGGGTTTTCTGAAACAGTGCGAGGATGATCTGGAACACGATCAGGACGGTCACCAGCAGGATGATGTGCCTGATCTCGAAACGGTAGGTGGCGAGTTTCGGACGAAGCTTTTCAGAAAGACGCATCGTCGAAGACGGAATCGGTGTTAACGGGCCCCGGCCGCGGCCCTTTCCGCCTTGATTGCCCCGGTCATGCCGGCAAGGGCGCTGTCGATCGGTACCCGGTTGCGTATCGCCAGCGAGATGTAATGGGCCATGATCTCGGAGTACTTCGTATAGTCGCGCTCGAGGGGCCGGTGGACTCCCGTGCTCATGAGACGCTTCATCTCGCTGATTTCGGGATATTGAACAAGATACGAAGAATCCTCATAAAATGCTGTAATCACAGGGTAATAGCTCCCCTTCGAGTAGAAGATCTCCTGGGAGCTCCTGCTGAGGAGGAACTTGATGAAGTCCACGGTGGCCTTCTTCTTGGCGCTGTTTGTGGGAACCATCAGGTTCCATCCGCCGAGCATCGACGCCGGAATCCCGCCCGACGGGTAAGGGATGGACGCCTTGCGGAGATGGCGCTCCTTGGCCGGGTCAAAAGGGTTTCTCCGGTAGTCCTTGTCGTAGCTGTTCCATCCGCGGATGAAGAGCCCGTCGTTTTCCACGAAGTACTTGTAGCTCTGCGTTTCGGTGAACGTGGTGGCCACCAGCGGCGTCACCTGCTCCTTGTTCAGCATGTCCACCAGCAGCCGGAGAGCGGCCTTCGCCTGGGGCGTCGTGAATTCGAAACCGTGGGCGGAGAAATACAGGGGGTCCAGGCTGAGGAGGTTTTCGATATAGACGCAGATGAGACCTTCGTACTCGGCCGCCGGAAACACGTAGAAAGGCCTGGTCCAGTTCAGCTTCTTCTTCCATCCTTCGAACTCCGGCCACGTCATCCCCTTGCGAAGGGCACGGATGACCTCACCACCTCTCCGGAGGGATTGCAGCAGGTCCTCCCGGTAGTAGATGACACCCTGAACGCGATCGAGCGGGACCGCCAGCAGGCGCCCTCCGCTGTAACAGGAGTACAGGGCATCGGGGACAAGCGCGGCAAGTTCCTCCGGCGTGAAATACCTGTCCAGGGGCTCGCACCAGCGGGCGAACCGTTGGACCCAGACGATGTCCACGGCCAGAAGGTCGATGCCGCCCCCCTCCCCGCGGAGCGACCGCGCAAGGATCTCCTTCCGCTCATTGGTGCTGAAATCGGCAAAAGGAAAATCGATAGGAACTACTTTCACCGTCCCCGCATGGTCGCGGTTGTAGCGGTCGATCAGGATCCGGTGGGCTTCCGTGATGGAATCGGCGAAGTAGATCTCCGTCACCCCTTCCTCCGGGGTTCGCTCGATGAAGTAGATCGGGACCAGGTAGAGCAGCGCGAGGACGATCAGAAAGATCAGCCCCCAGTGCCGCTTCACCTTCGGGCGCACACTTCCCCAGAGCGATGGTGTCAAGGGTTTCTGCCCTCGCGATGAACGATGCTGTCGGCTCCCTCACCCCCCTTTCCCCCCATGCGGGAGCGTCCCAANNGCTAGCCCGACGAGCCGCTCAACTTCCGGATGCAGTTGATCAGGGCCCTCGATGTGTGATAGTTGCACTTCCAGATCCCGGACTTCGGCGAGCGGGTGCTCCATGGTTCCTTGTCCACCCCTCCATGATACCAGCCTCCATGCTCGCGGTCGATCACGTACTTCTTGCAGTAGTCCCACTGCGTGCAGAACTTCTCGTAGTAGTGCGCGCTGTCGGCGGGAAAGAGGTCCGCCATCAGGAGGAAAGCGTTGAAGCCCTCGACCTGCTCCCACCACTCCTTGGTGTCCCGGACGGCCGACACATGCTGATCCTCTCCGGAGACGGCGCATCCGTCGTAGATTCCTCCCGGGTCCTTCTCCCATCCATTCCGGATCGCGAAGTCCACCATCTTCTTCGCCACCCTCAGCGTTGTTGTGTCGTTCCGGAGCTCAAGCGCCTGGGAAGCCTCCAGCATCAGGTAGGCCGTCTCGACATCATGGCCCGGCGAGATGTGGTCCAGCTCGAAGTGGCTCCTTCGTTCGGCCTCCGGGGAATTCCGGTATGAGACCGGGGTCCAGTCCTTCCGGAAGAAGAGCCGCATATATCCCTGGTCCGAGACGATGGTGTCCCGGATGATGTGCAGCAGGGAGGAAAGGCGCTCCCGCACAACAGGGTCCGGCCAGACTTCGTAGAGCGCCGTGAAGCTTTCCAGGAGGTGGATCGTGCTGTTCTGATCCTTGGGAGGGATCCCCCTGTAGCCGTCCGTGAGGGGGACTCCCTCGCGCGAGAGGAACTGGAAGTATCCGCCGTTGACCGGATCGTGGCTGGCCTTGTCAAGCCAGCGGAACGCATCCTGCGCAAGCTGCAGCGCCTGCTTGTCTCCGGTGGCCTTGGCGTATGCGGCCAGTCCGTAGATGGCGAAGGCATTTCCGTAGGCACGCTTGATGATGACGTCCCCCTCCTTGATGGGAGTCCCCTCCCTGGTCACAAGGTCGTAGAAGCCCCCGGCTTCATGATCCCACATGGTATTCCTGAGGAACGCTGCGCCGTGGGCTGCAACTGCGCGGTACGAATTGCCGTTCGGGTAGAACATGGCCGCAATGGAGGAAGTCCAGACGTGGCGGGCCTGCGTGACGATCATCTTATTCTGCATCCCCGCCAGCCGCCACCGGTAATCGATGTCGCTGAAGTACCCTCCATACACTGTATCGATGGAGAGAGGATACCAGCGGACCAGATCGGTGTCCAGCACAGACCGCATCTCCGCAGCCACGGCCCGTCTGTCCGTCGTCAGGGTGTCCGGGATGCCGCCCTGGCGCGCCTGCGCCATCGGGTCACGCGAGCAGCAGAGGAAGAGCAGGGCAAGCAGCCCCATCGAAACCTGAGCGAGACTCATGGGGTACTTCATCATCATTGGAAGCTCCTCGTATTCCTGTGGGATATGAACGCGCACACGCTGAGAACCCTGGGAACCATCCATAGCAGAAGGAAGGTCTCCCGTGAGCGCCGGCATCACTTCTTGTTGAACAGGACATCCGCTGCCATGGCCAGGAGCATGAAATCCGTTGCCCCTCCCCCCATCACGTATTCCGCCTGCTGCCAGAAATAGGGCCAGGTCTTCAGCTCCGGCAGGTCTGGACGGATCAGCGCCGTGCCGCTCGCCACGCCGCCGGGGATATAGGACCATTCGTCCCTGTTCACCCCGTAGGCCACGGTCAGGGAGCGCACCCCCACGCCGGAGGCAAACGACGAGGTGTTTTCGCCGGGATGGGTCCCCAGCACGAAATTCATCGCATTGAAAAGGTATTCCGACGGGAAGAGCGCCGGAAAGCCCAGATGGAGAAAGAGCTGCTTCACCCCGAACGCCTGGATCTCCCACCCCGCCCCCCAGATGTGCGGCCGGTAAGGGACACCGTAGGGGTTCTCCTGCTGCAGCCGGGCAACCCTCGCAAAGGACTCCCGCACACCCTGCTCGACATTCCTGGTGAATGCCGTGTCCCGGAGCCTGACGACGACCCTGCCGATCGTCTCGCTGACATCTTCCACGTTTCTCCGGATGAAGTCGGCGTTCCCAAGGAGCAATCCCGCGTATTCCTTACGGGAGGTGGTCAGGTAGAGCTCCGCCGCCGCGGGAACCCTGCTCCGTATCCCGGCCGTGCTGTTCCTGGCAAAGAGCTCCTCCGCAATGCGCAGGCANNCTCACGCTGGGGATTGACCTCGGTGAACACCCAGCGGTCGTCCGACGGGAGGGGATGGTGCAGGATGGGATCGCGCTCTCCCTCCCGGTAGACGATATTGTCCGACATGGTGGATGCGTCGCCGAGATGCACGTACTGCCTGATCGTGGGACAGATGATGCCCCTGTAGAGCCTTCCCATGGATCCATACCCGCCGGCGATACTCAGGACGCCGTGTTCGATCTGCTGGAGGATATCGGGCTTCCCGTCGGGCACGTGGAGTTCCACGACCCTTGAGTCCTGGTCGACGGAGGTCCCGTCGTAGTCGTTCCTGAAGAACTCATAGGCGAGCGCGAGCCTGTAGACCGTCGCCGCCTGGGACTCCACGCGGAGGTCGTAGTCACCCGCGTCATGCCAGCCGCCGGCGTTCAGGCCGGGCACGTGTTCGCCAGGCTGGAACCTGGTCAGCGTCGACGCATGCTGGAAGTAGCCGTCGAAATGATTGTGGTTCACGGGTGCCATGAGCGCGTCGTCCATGTGGCAGAGCCCGTGCCACACTTTGTAGCGGTCCCTGATCTTCAGGTGGCACATCTGCACGGGCAGGAAGTATTCCAGCGTGGGCTGCCAGACATCCCGGGCGAACACATCGTTCCTGATCTCGAAGGGATGCGACGCCTGTGAGCCGTAGCGGATCCTGTAAAGCCCTTCCTCCACGACGCCGCTGAAGTCGAACCGGAGGTACTTGTACCGCAGGAAGTCCCCCCACGGGGCCGGACTGTCGTCCGCCTTCACGACCCTCTCGGAATCGGCGGTGATCCTGCAGAGCCGGACCGGCTCGAAATGCTCCGTCGACCTGTCCAGTTCGATCACCGCGAATTTCCCCTGACGCGGGTGGTAGCCGACCTGGGAGACCTGGATGACCGGCTGGTATCGCCATCCGGGATTCGCCTTCGGCGTGATGATCCACTCCACGGCACGCTTTGTGGCGCCGGCAGGAATGGTCGACCGGACGACGAACCACCCGTTGTTGTACTGGCCTCTGCCGTCGATAAGCTGCAGGCTGCCCGTCCTGCTGGCAATCCGGATCTCCCTGTCCGCCTCTTCAGGCGCCACGACCAGCTCGTGGCCTTCNNTGCTTTCCGAAATACGCACCGGGGAACAGCTCCAGGTTGAACCCCACCCTGCCCCCCCACTGGCGGGCGAGCGGTTCTTCAAGATCGACGGTCAGCCTGATGCTGTTGCCTTCCGCTGCGGCGGTGATCGAGTACCCGAGGTGAAGGTCAGGATATTCGACCGGATTGAATCCTTGCATCCTGGTCGAATCCGGATACGAGAGCCGGACCGTGATCCGCCCGTGCGCGGTATCGACGTTCCGTGTCCCGACCGCCGGCACGGGGGACCATTGTCCCGGGGCAGGCTCGAGCCGGAGGTCTCCGTTGGCCGCTATCCGCTCGCCGGATTGCACGATCGTCACACCCCCCTGGTGCCCTTCAGGATAGAAATCATCGAACATCATGACGTTCAGCCCCGGTCCTTCGATATACCCCCGGGGACTGATGTGAAAGCCTGCGTCGCCGGACATCGTCTGGCCCATCATGAGCGGTCGAGCGGCACACAGAAGGAACACAACGGCGGCAGGGAGATGGCGCAGGTGCATGGAGTCCTCAGTCATTGCGATTGTCTCAGGAAGTCGTGTGCGCGGAAGCACGG
>PMBF01000007.1:0-2813 GCA_003152875.1 Ignavibacteriota bacterium
GAGCTCCTTCATCCCCCGGAGGGAGGCTCGTTCCGGACGGTTGGCGCGAGCACCTCGCGGTGCAGCGCAACTGCCGTTGCTCTGCTCGGGGCGAGAATGTTGAAAGAAGGGCGCGCCTCCGACCCGTCAACGCTCGAGCCGGGGTATGTGCTGGATTTTTTCCTATCCGTGAAGCCGGGGGGAAGTTGACGGCCTTGGGGCCAGTCCCCTTTCCTCCTGGGCTCCGGGATCATGCAGGAGCAAGGGCAGCGCCGGCGGAAAGGCTCGCAGGCGGCATGACCGGGCGAGGCATCAAGCTTCCCCCGGAACAACACGCAGAGGACTCACCGTATGTCCTGGTTCCGGCGCTCCAAAGAGAATATTGCTTCTGAGACCCAGAAGAAGGAAATGCCCGACGGTCTCTGGACGAAGTGTGAACAGTGCGGCGAGATCATCCACAAGACGGAGCTTGAAAAAGCCCTCTTCACCTGCCCGAAATGCTCCGCGCATTTCCGGATCGGGAGCAGGGAGTACATCGGGATCCTGCTCGATGAGGGCTCGTTCAAGGAATTCGACCGGAGGATGCGCTCGGGCGATCCCCTGAAATTCACCGATACGAAACGGTACCGCGACCGCGCGGCCGAAGCCATCAAGAAGACGGGTCTCTTCGACGCCGTCAGGTGCGGGTCGGGGAAGATCGACGAAAAGCCCGTGGTCATCAGCGCCATGGATTTTTCCTTCATCGGGGGAAGCATGGGGTCGGTGGTGGGGGAGAAGATCGGGAGGGCCATCGACAATTCGTGGAAGACCAAAACACCTCTGATCATCGTCTCCGCCAGCGGCGGCGCGCGCATGATGGAAGGGGCGCTCTCGCTGATGCAGATGGCCAAGACAAGCGCCAAGCTCGCCCGGCTGTCCGACGCCGGAGTCGCCTACATATCGGTGCTCACCGACCCGACGACCGGGGGAGTGACGGCGAGTTTTGCGATGCTGGGTGACATCAACATTGCCGAGCCCGGCGCCCTGATCGGATTCGCGGGGCCAAGGGTGATCAAGCAGACCATCGGCAAGGACCTTCCCCCCGGGTTCCAGCGGTCGGAGTTCCTCCTGGAACACGGCTTTGTCGACATGGTGGTCCACCGGAAGGAGCTCAAGGCGACCATCTCGCAGTTCCTGACCTATGTGACTCGCGNNTCCGGCGCGCCCGGGAGCTCTCGGAGTGCGTTGTCGCCTCGGTGTTCGTGAACCCGCTCCAGTTCGCCCCGGCGGAGGACCTGTCGCGCTATCCCCGCCCGTTCGAACGCGATGTCGAGCTTGCCGGAGGAGCGGGGGCCGACGTTGTGTTCGCGCCGGCCGTTGAGGAAATGTATCCCCCGGGGTTCCAGACATCGGCCGTCGTCGGACCCCTGAGCACGGTGCTGGAGGGGGCTGTCCGGCCGTTGCATTTTCAGGGTGTCACCACGGTCGTCGCCAAGCTGCTGAACATCGTCCAGCCGCATGTCGCGGTCTTCGGGCAGAAAGACGGCCAGCAGGTGGCGGTCATCCGCCGCATGCTGGCCGACCTGAACTTCCCCGTCGAGCTTGACGTGGTCCCAACGGTTCGCGAGAAGGACGGGCTGGCGATGAGCTCGCGGAATGCCTACCTCACCGCGGGCGAGCGGAGCCAGGCGCCCGTCCTTCACGAGGCGCTCCTCCTGGCCTGCCGGCGTATCGGCGGCGGGGAGCGCTCATCCAGTGTTCTCATTGAGGAAATGAGAAGGACAATCGCGGGACGATCGTCCGGTGCGATCGACTATCTGTCGGTGGCCGATGCGGAGACCCTGGAGGAACAGGCGGAGCTCCGGAGCGGGCGGCGGATCATGATCTCGCTCGCCGTGCGTTTCGGCTCCACGCGGCTCATCGACAACGTCCCGCTCACCGTGCCGCCCTGAGCTCCACTGCACCCATGCAACCATCACAGACGCCAAGGACTATGTCTTCTCTCTCCGTTGTCATCATGGCCGCGGGCAAAGGCACGCGGATGAAAAACCCCGATATCGCGAAGGTCATGTATCCCGTGGGCGGGAAGCCCATGGTCGAGCACGTCATCTCCCTGGCTCTGAAGCTCCATGCGGAGCGCACGGTGGTGATCGTGGGCTGGCAGAAGGACGCCGTCATCGGCTATCTCACCGGGGCCGCGCCCGGCGTGGTCTGCGTCGAGCAGAATCCTCAACTGGGCACCGGCCATGCGGTGATGCAGGCGGAGCGCGCGCTGGAGGGGTTCCACGGCGACGTCCTTGTCCTTTCGGGCGACGTTCCTCTCCTGCGCATGGAGACCGTCCGCAGCCTGGCGGAAGTCCACCGGCACGACCAGGCCGCCGCAACGGTCCTGACCACCAGGCTGGACGATCCCACCGGGTACGGCCGGATCATCCGCGATGCTTCGGGGCGGCTGACGGCGATTGTCGAGCAGAAAGACGCCACGGACGAGCAGCGGGCGATCAGGGAGATCAATTCCGGCATCTATGTATTCCGGAAGGAGCCCCTGTTTCAGGGGCTCGAGCACGTCACTCAGGACAATGCGGCGAAGGAATATTACCTTACCGACGTCTTCGGCTACTTCTGGCGGAATGCGCTTCCGGTGTCGGGAATGGTCTGCGAAGATCCGCTGGAGATTCTCGGCGTCAACACGCTGGAACAGCTCGAACAGGCCCGCAGTGTGCTCGCGGAGCGGGGCAGATGAATCATGCCTCTGGCGATTCCCGCTGAAGCAGCCTTCGTCCCCGAAGGCAGGCTGTTTCTTCCACGGAGGGGACCGGAGTGCCCTATGCCCTTCCTTCGTTTCCGGGCGGGTT
>PMBF01000007.1:2836-5360 GCA_003152875.1 Ignavibacteriota bacterium
CTCAGGAGCCAGCGCCGCTCCCGTGCAGTTGACTATCAGATGGACTTTTCCTATACTTTTCTGAGAAATCTGTGCAAAGGATGGCCTCTATGAGCGGGAAGAGAAGTGTTTTGCCCGTCGCCCTTCTGCTGATGTGCGTTGCAGCAGCATCGGCCCAGTTCAAGTCGCAGCTCGATGCCGAGGGACATGTATCCGACGGCATATCCTCCGCCGGTTCCCCGTCGCTGTTGATGGGATGGTTCGACCCGGACAAGTTTCACATGTCGCACTCCTTCAGCATGTCGTACATGACCGGCGGAGGGCAGGGGCTCAGCCTGGGGACCTACACGAACAGCATGACGTATCAGTTCTCCGACAAGGTCGATGCTCGGGCAGATATCAGCATGATGTACAGCCCGTTCAACACCTTCTCCTCGCCCTTGAAGGGGAAGAGCGATCTCAGCTCGGTCTTCCTGAGCCGGGCCGAGGTGAATTATCGGCCCTGGGAAAACGTGCAGCTCAAGGTGCAGTTCCGCCAGTCGCCTTTCTACAATCCCTATTACTCGCCGTTCTACTCTCCGTGGGACGGGGAATTCGGCTTCTAACTTGAGGAGGTTCCTTCTCATTTGATCGTCGGCGTGCAATCAGTTGACGACCGGACGACGCGCTGGGCTGATGCGCGGAGGTCCGGTCGTTGCGTTTTCTCTCATCCGGGACCCCCATGACGGCTGTGCAGACCAGTGAACCGGCGCGGCCGCCCGCTTCCGCACCCCGGCACGATCCCCGGCCGTTCCTCCTCAACATCCTCATCGTGGCGATGGCGATCCTCGTCGCCGTGCTCGCCTGGTCGCTGATCAGCCGGACCCTGTTGCGTCCTCCCGTGCAAACCCAGCGTGCCGGCACGGCCCCGGCCGCCGCGGGAACCCCGATCCAGCTCGATGTCCTCAACGGCTGCGGGACCCCGGGGGCGGCGGTCCAGTTCACGTCGTATCTGCGCGCCCGCGGGTACGACGTCGTGGAGGTCAGAAACTACAAGACATTCGACGTCAACGAGTCGATGGTCGTCGATCGGGTTGGCAACATGCAGAACGCCGAGCGCATCGCGTACGCACTGGGCGTGAGGAAAGAAAACATCCTCCAGCAGATGAATCCGGATTACTATGTGGATGTCTCCGTGGTCATTGGGAAGGATTATCATGCACTGAAACCATCACAGGTGGAGGGTACGCATTGAGAGCTCCGGCACTGGCACGAAAAATCGCCGACCTGACGCTCGTAAAAAAAGCGCAGGATGTGGTCATCATGGATCTTCGCGGCCTGACTTCGATGGCCGACTTCTTCGTCCTCTGTTCGGCGGATTCCGACTCGCAGGCAAAGGCGATTGCAGACTCTGTGGAAGAAGGACTGGAAAAGAGGGGCACCGCCCCGTGGCACAAGGAACTCGGGAGCGTCAACTGGATCCTGCTCGACTATGTGGATGTCGTGCTGCACGTCTTTCACAGATCCACGCGCTCCTTCTACAATCTCGAGAAACTCTGGGGAGACGCCGTCATCGAGCAGGTTGCCGATGAGGCCCCCTCTCCGCGGGCCCGCGCCAAAGGCCGGTCCCCGCGCGCAACGGCGGGATCCCGCCGCAAGCTTGCATCCTCATGAGAGAGTACCTCCGCACTGCCGTCGAAGCCGCCCTCCGGCGGCTGAACATCACACTTGAGTGCCCTCCGGCGTTCGAGAAACCCCGGCTTGCGGGGCACGGTGACCTGACCACGAGCGTCGCCATGGTGCTCGCCAGGACGCTCCGGCGCAAGCCGCGCGAGCTCGCCGCTCAGATCATCGAGGCTCTCGAGATCGACCGGCGACTGGTGTCGGAGGTGGAGGTGGCTGGTCCGGGCTTCATCAACTTCACATTCACCGATCTGTTCTTCCAGGAGGGTCTCCGGGACGTCGTCCTGAAGGGAGATACCTACGGCCGCTCCAGCGCCGGCGAGGGACGACACGTCCAGGTGGAGTTCGTCAGCGCCAATCCTACCGGCCCCCTGACTGTCGGACACGGGCGGGGTGCCGTATACGGGGATACCGTCGCGAGGCTCCTGGAATGGACCGGGCACAGGGTGGAACGGGAGTATTATTTCAATGACGCCGGGAGGCAGATGCGGATCCTGGGAGATTCCGTCCGGCTCCGCTACCTGGAACTCCTCGGCGAGCATGCAGACTTTCCTGATGACTACTACCAGGGGGAATACATCAGGGAGATTGCGCGGCACCTCCTGGAACTGCACGGGGACACCCTCAGGGAGGAACCCGCAACCGGGCGTTTCAAGGAGCAGGCTGTCGGGGAAATTTTCGAGGACATCAAGACCACACTGAAATCCCTTGGAATCCAGTTCGACTCCTTCTATAATGAAAAGTCGCTCTATGAGACCGGCAAGATCTCCAAAACCATCGAAGACCTCCGGGCCCGCGACCTGGTCTACGACAGGGACGGGGCGCTCTGGTTCCGGGCTTCCCTTCTGGGGAACGAGAAAGACAAGGTGATCGTCAAAAGCAC
>PMBF01000110.1 GCA_003152875.1 Ignavibacteriota bacterium
CTCGTTCAACTGAAACATGTCGTCAACGAAGTTGTCAAGATCGCCGGTGAGACATTCCCAAAATCGATCGAGGTCTCGGCAGCTATTCCACGGGATTTATGGACGGTCTCGGCCGACCCGACACAGATGCACCAGGTACTCCTGAACATCATGGTGAATGCGCGGGATGCCATGCCCTTAGGAGGGAGTCTTACGATTTCGGCGGAGAACGTCAATCTGGACGAGAATTGCGCACGCGTGCATGTCGAGGCGAAACCAGGGGCGTATGTATCCATTGTGATCACTGATACGGGAACGGGAATTCCCACAGATATCCGGGAGAAGATCTTTGAGCCCTTTTTTACAACGAAGGAGATCGGAAAAGGAACTGGCCTTGGCCTCTCAACGACGCTTGCCATCGTGAAGAGCCATGGGGGGTTCATCATCCTGGAAAGTGAAGTGGGGAAAGGGACGACGTTTAGAGTATATATCCCAGCGACAAGAACGGCTTCACCTGTCGTGGGAGAAAGTGAGGCAGCGGATCTGCCGATGGGAAATGGTGAGCTGATCCTCATCATTGATGATGAAGCAGCCATCCGAGAGATTACAAAGGAAACTCTGCTAGCCCATGGCTACAATGCCTTGGCGGCTAGCGACGGTGCGGAGGGAGTTGCGGTCTTTGTTGAAAACAAGAAGCAAATCAAGGCTGTGATCACTGACATCATGATGCCTGTCATGGATGGGATGGCCGCAATTCGCGCGCTGAAAAGGATAAATCCAACTGTGAAGATCATAGCGGCCAGCGGACTGACTGCCAAGGGGAAAATCACAACTCCGTCAGATCCCAACGTGCAGGCATTCCTGACAAAGCCGTACACTGCGGAGAATTTGCTCAATACTCTGGCAGCGGCGCTACGATGAATCCAGGCGTCATTTTCATGTTGACATCAGCAGTGTCCAATGAAGCGCCGAGGCCTTGACTGTAAGTCCTTTGACCGTCGGCTCTTCGGCTGATTTCTGACCGTAAATGATTTCAACTTCTCTCTGTCTGGCTACCATTGTTCGATGTCAGAGTCGCTCGGACATTTCCATATTGTTCTGACCGGCACGATCAGCGAGTCGGTCCTTGAGAAGGAGACGGAGAGTCGTTCGCGCAATTCCATCCAAATGGATTGCATCGTCAAAGCGTAGGGTAACCCCCTCCAACCTGGAATGATGTGATGGGGCGTGTAAACGAGGGCGCCCCAGTGGAGAATCTCGTGTGGGAGAGGAATATGAAGGGTTGAAGGGGGCCCCTCGCTTACTCAGGCCCCGGCAACAAACATTGTCCTGCCGGGCCGTGTCAAGGGCGCCTCAGACGAGCACCCCCCCTTTCCCCCAGAGAGGTCCCCTTTTTTCCACAGGTCTACCGTGGGCTCGTGCCCTTCTACCTTCAACTGCACAATGCTGAGGTGACTTTCAGGCCTGTACGAGAATTCGGCGGAGTTCGGCGAAGTTGATCAGAGACGGACGTCCTGAGTGCACGGGAGATTGACTCCTGTGTTCCGCAGCAATCCGGGGAGGAGCCTCCGGAGACAAAGGCTGATTTAAAAGGGCGATCCTGTGGCAAAAACAAGCGGATGGGGGAGCCGCCCCATTGGGGGCGGAAACGTCGGGGGCCTTGGAACGACGAAGCCTTCCCGCACATGCGTCTCATGGGAAGGCCGCTGGAAGAGAGTAACCAAATCAAGAGGCGACGGGCGGATTCGAACCGCCGCATAAAGGTTTTGCAGACCTCTCCCTTACCACTTGGGTACGTCGCCGGGTCAAGACAGTGGTGAAGTATAAAAAAAGGGAATTCAAATTGCAACAGAGCAGCAGCGCATGAATGCAAGAGCGCATGAGTGCATTGCGACTTTAGACCGTGTCGGCGTTTGCCGCCAGGCCCGGCGAGTCTGCCCCGGGGTTGGCGCCATGCGTCCTATCGGAGCCTGGCGGTGCTCAAGAACTTCGGCGGCTTCCTGAGCCTTGTGGCCTGCTCGAAGGCGTACGCGATTCTGAGGAGAGTCGGCTCGCTCCACTGGCGGCCGAAGAAGGAGATCCCCACCGGAAGGCCGAACACATCTCCCGCGGGGACGGTGATGCTCGGATAGCCTGCCACAGCGGCGGCGCTGGAACTGCTGCCGATGAAGTGGTCGCCGCAAACAAGGTCGGTCAGCCAGGCGGGACCATCGGTCGGCGCCGCAAGCGCGTCAAGCCGGTGCTTCTCCATGACGGCATCTATCCCTTCCTTCCGAGAGAGCTTTCTGTCATTCTCGAGAGCGTCGATGTATGCCTTCTCGGTGAGCGGTCCCTTCGCCTCCGCTTTGATAAACAGATCCTGAGCGAAATAGGGCATCTCGGTCGCGGCGTTACGCTCGTTGAATTCGATGATTTCCTTCAGGGAATGGACCGGGGCCCCCGGCCCGAGGCGGGTGAGATACGCCCCGATGTCCGCTTTCAGCTCATACAGCAGAACGGTAAGCTCCGAATCATCGAACTTGCCCAGCGTCTCGATCTCGACCGGGTCAACAAGGATTGCCCCCTGGGCTTTCAGGACTTCGAGGGCCGCCGTCATGAGGCGTTCCACGCCATCGTGAAAACCGAAGTACTTTCGGACCACTCCGATCCTCGCTCCCCGGAGTCCGCCGGGGTCCAGGTGTTTCGTGTAATCCGCAGGAAGGCGGCTGGCTTCGGTGGCCTTGTCCTCCGGATCTGCGCCCGCAAGCACGCCAAGCAGGATGGCCGCATCCCTGACCGTTCTTGCCATCGGCCCGGGGGTGTCCTGGGAGTGGGAGATGGGGATCACCCCTGTCCTGCTCACCAGTCCGACGGTCGGTTTGATCCCAACGATGCCGTTGATGGATGAAGGGCTGACGATTGAGCCGTCGGTCTCGGTGCCGACGGCGACGGCAGTCAGGCTGGCCGCGACGGCCACAGCAGACCCTGAGCTTGACCCGGAGGTATTGCGGTCCAGCGCATAGGGGTTTTTCGTCAGACCTCCGCGACCGCTCCATCCGCTGGTGGAGTGGCTCGAACGGATATTGGCCCACTCGCTCAGGTTGGTCTTCCCCAGAATCAGCGCGCCCGCCTCGCGCAGTCGCCTTATCAGGAAAGCGTCTGCGGGAGGTTTTCCCCCGACCAGAGCCAGCGAGCCTGCCGTGGTCGCCATGCGGTCTGCAGTGTCAATGTTGTCCTTCAACAGGACGGGGATCCCATGCATGGGGCCGCGCGATCCTTTTGCCTTCCGCTCCCTGTCGAGCGCATCCGCGATCGAGAGCGCATCCGGATTCAGCTCTATGACGGCCGAGAGACGGGGACCATTCCTGTCCAGCTCCTCGATCCGTGCAAGATACAGATCCGCTATCGAGCGGGCCGTATACTTGCCCGAATTCATCCCTTCGGCCAGTTCGCCTATGCTCATGTCGTCAAGTTCCGCAGGCTTGACCTGAGCAGGCAATTCGGTCGAGAGGACCGGCTCTTTCACCTCTCCCAGTGCGGGAATGGCAGCGGCGGCGATCCCTCCGGTGAGACCCAGTTTCAGGAAATCCCTCCGTCCAAGTGCACCGGCAGGCTGCCGGATGGCTTTTTCGTCAATCATGGCGCGAGCCCTCCTGGTGGGTGCTATCGTAACCGTTTTGGGGAAACTACGACAAGTAATCCCGAAGTTCAACCACGAATTTACTCATCAATGTAAAGGAAGGCGTTTACAGGACGAACGAGAGGGATTTCCCATTTCAAGGAGAAGAGGTGGAATGGGAACTCGACGGGGGGGTCTGGCAAAAAAAACCCCGCCACCTGGTGGGATTGGGGGTGGCGGGGTTATGAAAAGAGGAGGCGTAGCAACAAGGGACGTTCAGCGCGATTGCCGTCCGTCCCCGGCGTCCCGGAGATCCGGGACAGAGCGGGAAACGGGACTCGAACCCGCGACATCAACCTTGGCAAGGTTGCGCTCTACCAACTGAGCTATTCCCGCATCGGGTGCATCAATATACAAAAGCAATCAACTCGACGCAAGCCCGGAGAACGGCGCCCGATGCAAGGACCAGTCTGATGCGGTCAATATACAAGCGCACCGGGAAAAAGTCAAGCGCCCTCTCCCTTCGGCGATCCCACCTTCGATGATCCCTTCAACGCACCCAGAAGCATATCCGAGTATGAGTGAAGGAGCACATCGCTGGGTGAAATCCCAAAAAGGGAACGCAACCGGTCCATGTGGATGCGCGCGGGCTCCTCCTCCTCCGCAGGGATCTCGAATTCAATGAACGTGCCGAGCCCTTCGACCGTGTCGAGATGAATCCTGTTCCCTTCCAGAAGGAGCAACTCTCTCGTCTTGCGCACCGTGACGAGCTCGCCGATCGCAGCGCAGAGCATCGTGCGGAGACGCGACGGTTCGGCCGCAGGTGTCTTCTCATACCTGCTCCACCTCGCCTGTTCTTCCTCCCCTCTCTCGTACGATATCAACTCCGCCTCTCTCCCGTCGATCTCGCGGAGCTTCAGACGGCCGCGATTCACTTTGAAGTAGGTATCGGTCTGCCTCACGGTGACGCGTTCCTCGGCCCCGGCCCGCTGAGCGATCTCCCTGATCCTCCCAAGCGATTCCACCCGGGCCTTCAGTTCCAGATTCAGCGGCATCTGCCCTCCTCATACAAACAGCTGCGCCGCGGGAAGCGCGGCGCAGGATGACTGGATCATTCTCCCGGCTTCGCTGGAAGCCGGTGCGGAAGTCTCTGCGGGCGCCGCAGGCCCGTGCGGATTACCGGTTCACGTCCAGGATTTCGTAGTGCAGCTTTCCTGCCGGGACCAGAATTTCCAGAGATTCTCCCTTGGTCTTGCCCAGGAGGGCCTTGCCAATGGGAGATGTCACGGAGACTTTGTTCGCCTCAAAATTCGACTCTTCCGGGGAGACGAGAAGGTACTCGAATTCCCGTCCCGTCTTGAGATCCTTCAGCTTTACCCTGCTGAGAATATAGATCTTGTCATTTGGCAGGTCTTTTGCCTCGATCATCTTTGCACGGGAGAGAACCTGCTCCAGCTTCGAGATCTTCAGCTCGAGATGCTGCTGCTCCTCCTTAGCCGCCTCATACTCGGCGTTCTCCGTGAGATCGCCATACCCGCGGGCATCGGCGATTTTCATCGCCACCGATTTCCGCCCGTTGGTCTTGAGTTCCCGCAACTCATGCTCCATCTGCACGAGACGCTCGCGCGTGAGGTAGACCGTTTCACTCGTTCCAGCCATAGTGACATCCGGTTATTGAAAAGAAAAAGAATAGCCATCATTCGGCAGCACGAATAATGGCTACTCTCATAATTCCATGGGAAATAAAGGAAACCGGAAGGAGAAAATCAAGTCCCCGGAGTCATGAGGGGGGGGAATCGGGTCTCACGGGGCTGCCGGGGAGCGCATGGGGCATGCGGCAGCTCCTCCTGGTTTCGGCCCTCGAGAGTGCGCTCAATTGGTGCAATGGGGTGCCATAAATGCGGGGCATGACAGATTTGACTGCCATGAAAGCAGGTCATAGCGGGTTTCGCATCGATATCAGAGGATCGCCGTGGCCGAAGGCGAGACAGCCCTGCAGGGAGCGGGGAGTGTTTTTACCGGCAATTCGTCAGGGAGAACCGCCCCCAGATCCGTCTACCAGGATGAGGTGGCCCAGCTTGTCCCGCTTTGTCTTCAGATACCGCTCGTTCACGATATTCGGGTTCATTTCCAGCGGGACCCGTTCCGTGATTTCCAGGCCGTATCCCCGCAATCCGACCACTTTCTTGGGGTTGTTGGTCAGGAGCTTGATCCGGCACACGCCGAGGTCGCGCAGGATTTGGGCCCCAATGCCGTAATCACGCAGGTCGGGTCGAAACCCGAGTTTTTCATTGGCTTCGACGGTATCAAGACCCTCATCCTGCAGGCGATAGGCCTGAAGCTTGTTGGCCAATCCGATCCCCCGGCCTTCCTGTCTCATGTACACGATCACGCCTGCTCCGGCGTTTTCCACCATCTGCATGGCGGATGTCAGCTGCTCATTGCAGTCGCAGCGGAGCGAACCGAAGACGTCGCCGGTCAGACACTCCGAATGCACGCGGACCAGCAGAGGGACTGTTGCGTCGATCGAGCCCTTCACCAGGGCGATATGTTCCTTGTTGTCGGTTTCGCTCCGGTAGAGGTGGAGCTGGAAGTCGCCGTACTTCGTCGGAAGATGCGTCGACACGAGCCGGTGGACCAGCTTGTCCCGTGTCATCCGGTAGGCAATGAGGTCGCGGACGGTGATGATCTGCAGGCCGAACCGGCCGGCTGTTGCGGCGAGCTCCGTTACACGCGCCATCGAGCCGTCGGGATTCAAAATCTCGCAGAGGACTCCTGCTTCCCTGAGTCCCGCGAGCCGGCAGAGGTCGATCACGGCCTCCGTATGGCCGGCGCGGCGGAGGACGCCTCCCTCCATTGCTCGGAGCGGAAAGATATGGCCCGGGCGCGCAAGTTCCCCAGCCTCGGTTGCCGGGTCGGCGAGCGCCCTTATGGTCGCGGCCCTGTCTGCCGCAGACACACCCGTCGTGGTTCCATGGATGTAGTCCACCGACACGGTGAACGGAGTCTCATGCAGCGAGGTGTTGCTTTCAACCATGAGTGAGAGCCCGAGCCGGTCTGCGCGCACGCCGTCGACCGGGGCGCAGATGATGCCCCTGCCGTGCGTCGCCATGAGATTCACCACCCCGGCGGTCACAAATTCAGCCGCACACACGAGGTCTCCCTCGTTCTCGCGCTCCTCGTCATCGACGACGATCAACACCTTCCCTCGCCTGAACTCCTCTACAGCCTCCTCGATGGTGTTGAACCGCACGCCCGTGTTGTCACCGGCATCCACTGGAACGCCTTTCTCATTTGAGCTGCTTTGTCTCCGGCTCGCCTTCGCGGATGACGGCGGTCACCGCCGAGCGGTCGAATTTCAACTTCACGTTGTCGGCCACCTGGATCAACAGCGTCTTGTCGTCCGTCCCCGCCACCGTGCCGTGGAGGCCTCCGGCCGTCACCACCTTGTCGCCCTTCTTGACGGCGCTGAGCATCTTCTCCCGCTCCTTCCGCTGCTTGCTCTGAGGCCGGATAATCATGAACCAGAAGATCAGGATCATCAGCGTGAACATGATCAAGGTGAACATGCCGCTCTGTCCATCCTGACCTGACGGAGCCATTGCTATGAGATGCATCATGCTGTCGTCCTCTGTCTATGATGTGGTAATCAGGTGTTCGGCCGGCGCCATTGCGGCCAGCGTTGCAGTCTTCCAGGAGGCGAACCGCCCTTCCACAATGGCCTTCCGGGCGCTTCTCATCAGCGTCAGGTAAAATGTAATATTGTGAATCGTTGCGAGCTGCAGCGCCAGGATTTCCCCTGCCTTGAACAGGTGCCGGAGGTAGGCCCGGGAGAACGTCCTGCAGGCATAACATGCGCATTCAGGATCCACCGCCGTGAGATCGTCCCCGTGGCGGGCGTTCCGCAGATTCAGCCTGCCACGAGAAGTGAACACAACGGCATTTCTGGCGTTGCGGGTGGGCATGACGCAATCGAACATGTCGACCCCGAGTTCCACCCCCTGCAGGATGTTCTCGGGCGTCCCCACCCCCATCAGATAGCGGGGTTTCTCTTCAGGGAGGATGCCGGTACACACGGCAACGATCCGGTACATCTCCTCGACCGGCTCCCCCACCGACAGGCCGCCGATGGCATAGCCTTCGAAGTCCATGCCGGCCAGCATTTGCGCAGCGCGCTCGCGGAGGGCGGGAAAGACGCTCCCCTGCACGATGCCGAACAGAGCCTGATCGTGCCCGTAGAGCGGAGAGCTCCCCAGGAAGCGCTCCCGGCACCGCGCGGCCCACCGCAGGGTCATCTCGTTCGCGCGCCCGGCGTATTCTTCCTCGCAGGGGTATGCCGGACATTCGTCCAGGGCCATCATGATGTCCGACCCGAGACTCCGCTGAAAGTCCACAACCCGCTCGGCGGTGAACTCGTGCATCGAACCGTCCAGGTGCGATTTGAACCTCACACCCTCTTCGGAAATGCCGCGAAGCCCTGAGAGGCTGAACACCTGATAGCCCCCGCTGTCGGTCAGGATATGGCCCTTCCACGCCATGAATCCATGGAGTCCCCCCGCCGTTTCGATCAGGGCCGCCCCTGGGCGAAGATACAGGTGATACGCATTGCCCAGGATGATTCGCGCATCGGCTCCTTCGAGCTCCCGTTGCTCCATGGCCTTCACGGTGCCCTGCGTCCCCACGGGCATGAACACGGGCGTGGGAATTTCTCCTCTGGACGTCAGGATTCTCCCGGCCCGGGCCCGGCCGTCGGTATGTTCAAGGGCGAAGCTCAAGGAAGGTAAAATATCAACTTCCGCGGGAAAATGCAATTTTCATGGGGGGATCGCCGTCAGCTGCCGCCGGCGGTTTCGCTGCGGCTCACGAAGCGGTCGCGGCCCCAGACGATCAGGAGACAGAGCAGGCATCCGAGGATGTCAGCCGCCAGGTCCCAGACGTCACAGGATCGTCCGGGCACCTCGAGCTGATGCAGCTCGTCGGTCAGCCCGTAGAGGGTGGTCAGCAGCATACTGATGCTCATGGCGCGGCGCGCCAGACGCGGGAAAAGGTCCTGATGCTTGACCGCATTGTAGGTGAGAAGGCACAGTATAGCATAGATCGCGAAATGCACCACTTTGTCGATGCCAACGATGTTGATTTGAGGATACTCCGTTCCGGGAATGGACGATGCAACGAAGATCAATGCGGCCCAGACGATGGCTGGGAGCTGGTACGCGGCAAACCCTCGGCGCATCGGCACGCGGCTATGCTCCTTCCAAAGACAGAAAAACTCCCGGCAGGGCTCGCAGAATGTCAGACGCCCGAACTGAGCGCTCGCCCAGGATTCGTCGTGCCTCGTCTCCGGCACACCCGTGCACAAAGACGGCGGCCGCCGCTGCCTCCTCCGCCCTCATTCCCTGTGCCCACATGCCCGCCAGCAGGCCTGTAAGCACATCGCCCGACCCGATAGTCGCCATTCCGGGGTTTCCGCTTGCATTCAGCACCACCGTGCCGTCGGGCCAGGCGGTCGCCGTCGGTGCCCCCTTCAGGACCACGATCGACCCGAACTTCTGCGCGGCTTCGCGCGCCGCCTCCACGCGCCGCGCCTCTATTGCCGGAGACTTCTCGCCGGTCCATCTCGCCAGCTCCCCCGTGTGGGGGGTCAGCACCGTCCCCTTCGACCGTCCTCTCAGGCTCTCCCCCTGCCCTGCGAGCGCATTCAATGCATCGGCATCCAGCACGAGCGGGCGGTCCACCTTCAACGCAAGCTCGCGGATCAGCGCATCGGTCTCGGGATGGCGGCCCAGTCCGGGCCCGATGACCACGACATCAGCCCACGCACACCGTTCCTCGATCATGGCGCGTGCGCCCGATGCAACTGTACCCGCCGGGGTTCCGGGGAGAGGCTGAACGATTACTTCCGCAAGTTTTCCGGCGACTGTCTGGTGGATTGCAGAAGGGACGCCCAGCACGACAGCTCCCGCGCCGCCCACCAGCGCGGATTCGGCCGCAAGGCAGGGAGCCCCCGTGAAGGAGAGGGAGCCGCCAAGGACGTACACTTTGCCGACACTGTANNACCTCGCCCGAATGCTCCCTTCCGGCCCGCAGGTAGAGTCCGGGTTTGGCGAGGCCGAGGGTCACCGTGAGGTCGGCCCTCACCGCAGTGCCCTGCACGGCGCCCGAAGTGGCATCAACGCCCGATGGCACGTCCACCGATGCGACAAACGCCCCCGAGCCGTTCACCCATTCCGCAATCAAGGCGTAGACGCCGCTCAGCGCGCCCGTGAACCCCGTGCCCAGCAGCGCGTCCACGATCACGCCGGGCGGCGACCCTGCGGCGGCCTCCGGCGCTTTCCCGACGATGGCTGCACGGAAACGGCCGCCGAAGAACGTGCCGAGGATCTCCCGGTTGGTCCTCGCGTCGCCGTGGAGTTCCTGCACCGGAACAGTTTCGAGAAGATCGACGGCGTACCCTCTGGTCAGGAGATGGCGCGCGATGACGAACCCGTCGCCCCCGTTGTTTCCCTTCCCGGCAACGACGGCAACTCTCGAGCCGGGAGCGATGGGATGATGCCGTTCCAGCGCATCGACAAACGCACGTCCGGCATTTTCCATCAGGAGGAGTCCGGGGACGCCGTGCTGCTCCATTGCTGCCCGGTCGAGCTCCTTCATTTGATCCGCTGTGGCAAGAAGTTGCACTGGTCATCCGCTGATTGTGAAAGCTTGCCGGTCTTCTCCTTAAAACAGAACCCGCGTGATGTTCAGCACCGTCGAAGGCAGGACTCCAAGCCCAAGGAGCGCCAGCGCGGCAAGCACGAGCGCAAAGACCCCCGCGACGGGCGCGGGAGTCCCGGCGGTCCTGGATCCTTCCTTGAAGTACATCATGACCACAAGACGGAGATAGTAGTAGGCCGACACGACGCTCATGACCACCCCGAGGATCGCCAGCCACGTGTATCCCGCCTGGATGGCGCCGGCGAAGACATAGTACTTTCCGAAGAACCCGGCGAAGGGAGGAACGCCGGCCAGCGAGAACATAAAGACCGCCATGAGGGCCGCAAGCAGCGGCCTGCGAAGTCCGAACCCGGCGTACTCGTCGTAGGTGAGGTTGCCCCCCTGCTCCGACTCCTCGAGAGCGAGGACGCCGAATGCGCCCGCATTCATCATCGTGTAGGCGAGGAGATAGTACATGACTCCCGAGCTCCCCGTCGCGTTGGCGGCGACCACGCCGGAGAGGATGTAGCCGGCATGGGCGATGCTCGAATACGCCAGCATCCTCTTGATGCTCGCCTGCGACACGGCGAGGATATTACCGGCCACCATCGACAGCGCCGCCACGACCGCCAGGACATCCCGCAGCGGCTGCACGACCGACACGAGGGCGGGTGTAAAGATGAGGAGGAGTCCGGAGAACGCCGCGGCCTTCCCCCCTGTNNGGGACTGCGGCCACCTTGAAGGAGAGGCCGATAAGCACCAGGGCGAGGCCCACTGTGAAGAGAGGCGGCGGCGATGCGGCCGTCAGCGCGAGGGAGGCGATATGGGTTGTGCCGGTCGCACCGTAGAGCAGCGCGATTCCGTAGAGCAGGAATCCCGTGGAGAATGCCCCTAGCAGGAAATATTTGAGGGCCGCCTCGTTGCTCGCCATCCGGGTCCGTGCGAATCCGGCGAGAACGTAGAAACAGAGGGACATCAGCTCGAGCCCGAGGAAGAAAACGATCAGGTCGGCCGCCGCGGCCATCAGCATCATCCCTGCGACCCCGAAGAGCACGAGCGTATAGTATTCGCCCTGTGCAATCTGCTGGCGCTTCAGGTAGCCCTTCGATAGCATGACGCAGAGCAGCCCGGCCGCGCAGAAGACGATTGACCAGTAGCCGGCGGAACCGCCGGAGGTGAGCATTCCCGAGAACACCTCCGTGCGGCCCGTGACGGATGCCCAACCGGCGGTCCCTGCAGCCGCAAGCCCGGCAAGAGCGATCCACCACTGGACCGAGAGAGACTTCGGGGACACCGACTCCGACAGGAGGGTCAGCAGCCCTGCCGCCGTCACGATCACCAGTGGTGCCCCGCCAAACAGGTCCTGCATGGTCGGTCCTCTACGATTCAAAAGAAAAACAAGAGCCACACAAGAAGGAAGGCCGGCAGCAGCACCGGCAGGGTGTACCGGACAATATAGCCGAAGAAACTCGGAGTCCGGACGCCGGACTGCTCGGCAATGGACTTCACCATGAAATTCGGCCCGTTGCCGATGTACGAGCATGCGCCGAACATCACCGCGGCTATGGAGATTGCCTGAAGATAGATATTGTGGTTGGCAATCATGTACGCCGTCGCAATTTCGTCATACGGCACGAAGCCCGAGGCCACCATGTCCGCATGGTATTTCATCAGGGTTCCCATCGTCGCCCTTACCTCCTCCGCATGGACGCCGGCCAGGGCCGGGAGCGACGCACCGTGGTCGCGGACGATCAGCCCGACCTGCTGCACGATATCCCGGTCCACAAACAGCCCGAACGACGCGCTCAGGAAATTCAGGTATGTTGGGGCGTTGTCGAGGAACGCCGACAAGGACCCCGTTGACCAGTAGAACTGGCCCGGTGTGCGGAGCCCGATCGCCGTCGCGTTGAGTTGAAGCCAGTCGAGAGCGGGCACCATCGTCGCGAAGATGCCGACGAAAAGGACGGCCACCTCCCTGACGGGACCGAAATTGAATTCGTTCTTCCGGTGGATGTCGGCCTTCGTGGTGTAGTACGACCCCGCCGCCGCGAGGAACATGAGCGCTTCGCGCAGAAAGGGAGGGTCGGTGATGAATACCGCCACCAGGATCAGCATCAGGAAGAGGACATTGTGAATGCCCGAAGCCTCGCCTTCCTCCTCCGCCCCTTCGGCGCCGTGGCGCACCGCAGGCGGAAGGCGTCGAAAATCCCTCCTGTCCATCACGTAGAAGACCGCAAGAACGAACGCCACGCCGATCGCCCACTTGTACCAGAGGTGCTCCGCCACCCAGAAAAACGGGACCCCTTTGAGATATCCGAGGAACAACGGGGGGTCGCCGATAGGGGTCAGGGCGCCTCCCATATTGCTCACGATGAAGATGAAGAATACGATGTGAAACGGACGGATCCTGTACCTGTTCACCCTGATGAACGGCCGGATCATGATCACCGAAGCGCCGGTGGTCCCGAGGATGTTCGACACCACGGCCCCGACGGCCAGGAAGAAGAGGTTGCGCAGGGGGGTCGACCTCCCCTTGATGCGGATGTGGATCCCTCCCGCCACCACGAAG
The DNA here is from genome assembly GCA_003152875.1 of Ignavibacteriota bacterium. Classification (GTDB taxonomy): domain Bacteria; phylum Bacteroidota; class Ignavibacteria; order UBA10030; family UBA6906; genus Fen-1262. The sequence continues at coordinate 12,840 of PMBF01000110.1, forward strand.
AGCGAACCGATCAGCGCGATGAAACTGAGGTACTCCAGCGCCGTGTCGAGCATGCGCTCCGGGTTCCGGAGGACGAGCAGGTAATAGGCCGCGGTGACACCCCCCAGGGCGCAGGAAACGGCAGGATACCATCGCTCCCACCAGTGCTTGTTGATGAAGGGCGCGACCGCTATAGCCAGGAGGAGCAGCAGGAACGGCGCGATCATCCAGGGTGACGGCGCCGGAGGAGCCATGACGCCCTCCTGCACGCCGTCCCGGGCTGCCGCCAGGACCGGCACAACGAAGACCGGCACGACTGCCAGGAACATTCTTCTCATCGGGCGGGCACGGCCTTTCGCTCTGCTGCGGGAATGACCCGAATGCCCCGCTCGCCGGACCCCCGAACCTGTCCGGGATCCTGCGCCTTCGCGCCTTGTTCAGCCCCTCCCTGCCCCTGCAGTCCGGATCCCGGCAGTCCGGCCGGCATGTCGTAGGGCTTCTCCAGAGGTTCGGGCATCGTGCGGGCCTGCGGAGGCGCAATCCCGTGGCGTGCAAATTCGATCCGCTGGATCAGCTGTTTCGAAGCCAGTGCGGTTTTGTCCATGAATGTCGAGGGGTAGACGCCGATCCAGACTATGAAAACGACAATGGGGATCAGCACGAGCCACTCGCGGCTGTCCAGATCTTTCAGGGTGTCGTTCTCGCGATGTACCACCTTGCCGAAGAAGACGCGCTGATAGCTCCAGAGGAGGTAGACTGCGGCAAAGATCACTCCCGTTGCGGCCGCAATGGCATACCATGGGGTGCCAAGAAGCTTCGAGGTAAAGGCGCCAGCCAGGATCAGGAACTCGCCTACGAACCCGTTGAGTCCGGGGAGACCGGCCGACGACAGCATGACGATCATGAAGAACGTGGCAAAGACGGGCATGATGCGAGCGATCCCGCCAAAATCGCCGATCATCCGGGTATGCCGCCTGTCGTAGATCATCCCGACGAGCAGGAAGAGCGCTCCGGTGGAGAGACCGTGGTTGATCATCTGAAGGACGCTCCCCTGCATCCCCTCCTCGTTGAGGGCGAAGATGCCGAGGACGACGAACCCGAGGTGGCTCACCGACGAGTAGGCGACGAGCTTTTTCAGGTCGGGCTGGACCATGGAGACCAGGGCGCCATAGATGATGCCGACCACCGCCAGGCCCGCAATGTACGGCAGGAACGTAAACGTCGCCGACGGAAAGAGGGGGAGGCAGAAGCGCACGAGCCCGTAGGTACCCATCTTCAGGAGCACCCCCGCCAGGATCACCGAACCCGCCGTAGGCGCCTGCACATGGGCATCCGGGAGCCAGGTATGGAGCGGGAAGAGCGGGATCTTGATCGCGAAGCTGAGCGTGAAGGCGAGGAAGATCCATGCTTGGATCTGGAACGGGATGGCCGGGGCAATCTGGTAGAGCTTCAGGAGGTCGGTGGTGAACACGCCGCCGGGCATCGAGCCGGCGTAGGTGCCGAGCCAGATGATCGCCACGAGCATCAGCAGGCTCCCGGCCATCGTGTAGAGGAAGAACTTCGTAGCCGCATAGACACGCTCGGCGCCGCCCCAGATCCCGATGATGAAGTACATCGGCACGAGCATGAACTCCCAGAAGACGTAGAAGAGCACCAGGTCGAGCGACACGAACACACCGAGCGTTCCCGCTTCAAGGAGCAGCATGAGGGCGACAAAGCCCTTCAGACGCCTGGTGACCGATTCCCAGGAGGCCAGGAGCGCGATCGGGATGAGGAACGTCGTCAACACGACCAGAAGGAGCGAGATGCCGTCGATGCCGACGAAGTAGGAGATGTCGGCCCCCGGAATCCACGGGATGCGCTGGACGAACTGCATCCCGGCATCGGCCGCATCGAACCGGAACCAGAGGACAAGCGAGACGATAAAGGCCGCGAGCGACGCGCCGATGCCGGTCAGCCTGGTCGCCCTGGGGGATGAGTCAGGGATCAGCGAGACCGCCAGCGCGCCCCCAACGGGGATTGCCACCAGAATCGTCAGAAGCCATGAAGAAGTCATGAAACCGCCGGTCCATTGGGAACTGACAGGGGGGATACCGAAGCTACCGCGCCAGCATCCATCCCAGGATCACCACCACTCCAATCATGAATACCAGAACATAGCTGCGGGCGATGCCGGTCTGCACCATGCGGAGTGCGCCGCTCACCCACCCTATGAGGCGCGCTCCGTTGTCGATGCACCAGTCGATCACCCCGGCATCGATGCCCCGCCAGAGCAGCTTCTCGGAGCCCCCGACGAGCGGCCTGACGAAGGCTGCGTCGTAGGCTTCATCGACGTAGTACTTGTTCAGCAGGAGGCGATAGGCCCACGCGAAGCGGCGGCTCAGCGCTTCCGGAACGTCCGGGCGTGAGAGATACCACCGGCGGCCGAGCCATATGCCGGTTCCGGCAACCGCCACGGACAGCGCCATCAGCACGGCTTCAGCGGTCCCGCCGCCGTCCCCGGGAAGGGGCATAACGGCGCGGGCGCGTTCGAACACCGGCTCGAGCCAGCGTTCCATCGCGTTGCCCCAGAGAATGTTTTCCGGAAGCCAGACAAACCCGCCGATCGCCGACAGCACAGCCAGCACCACGAGCGGGGCGGTCATCGTCCGGGGAGCCTCGTGCGGATGCTTGCCTGCCTCCCAGCGCTTCGCCCCGCTGAAGGTCAGCGTGTAGAGCCGGAACATATAGAGGGCGGTCATGGCCGCTCCGGCAAGTCCGGCCAGCCAGAGGAGAGTGTGGCCTCCCGAAAAAGTCTTCCAGAGGATTTCATCCTTGCTGAAGAAACCGGAGAGGGGCGGGATGCCTGCGATGGCGCATGTTCCGAGAAGGAACGTTTTGGAGGTCAGGGGCAGCTCGGGGCCGAGTCCGCCCATTTTCCGGATGTCCTGTTCGTCGTGCATGGCATGGATCACGGCGCCGGAACCGAGAAAGAGGAGCGCCTTGAAGAAGGCATGCATCGTGACGTGGAACATGCCCGCGCCGAAGGCGCCCACGCCCATGGCAAGGAACATGTACCCGAGCTGGCTCACGGTGGAGTAGGCCAGGACCTTTTTGATGTCGTTCTGCACAAGACCAATGCTGGCAGCCACCAGGGCGGTCGCCGCACCCACGGCCGCAACAATGGAGAGCGTCATAGGCGCGAGAGCAAAGAGCACCGAACACCGGGCCACCATGTAGAGTCCCGCGGTGACCATGGTGGCGGCATGAATGAGCGCGCTGACCGGGGTGGGTCCGGCCATGGCGTCGGGCAGCCAGACGAACAGCGGAATCTGGGCGGACTTCCCCGTCGCCCCCAGGAACAGCGCGAGGGTGATCCAGAAGATGACGGGGGTCCCCGCGCCCAAGCCGGAGGCACGGGCGAAGACGGTCTGGAAATCCAGCGAGCCGAAAGTGGCGAAGATCAGGAACATCCCGGTCAGGAACCCGAAGTCGCCGATCCGGTTCATGATGAATGCCTTCTTCGCCGCGTCGGCGGTAGTCCCCTTTTCGAATTTCCGGTCGTACCAGAAGCCGATTAGGAGGTAGGAGCAGAGCCCGACCCCCTCCCACCCGAGGAACAGGAGGAGAAAGTTGTCGGCCAGGACCAGGATCAGCATGGCGAAGATGAACAGGTTCAGGTAGGCGAAGAAGCGCCGGTACCCGGGATCGCCGTGCATGTACCCCATGGAATAGACGTGGATGAGGAACCCCACCCCCGTGACGATCAGCATCATCAGGACCGAGAGCTGGTCCACCTGGAAGGCGACATTGACCCGGAGCGCTCCCGCGCCGATCCATTGGTAGAGCTGCACGACGTGCACGCGCTCACCGGCCGGCTGACCCAGGAGCTCGACGAACAGTGCAAGCGCGATCAGGAACGCCCCTCCGACCGCAGCACTGCCGAGCACGCCGCTGGCGGACTCGCGCCTGACCCAGCGCCCCAGGAGCCCGTTCACGAGGAACCCGACGAGGGGAAGAGCAACAGCGATGCCGATCACTTCATGCGCCATGGCCAGCGGGTCTACCATTTCAGGATGTTGATACTGTCGAGATCGACGGTCTGCTTGTTGCGAAAGAGGGCGATGACGATGGCCAGCCCGACGGCGGCCTCCGCCGCCGCAACCGCCATCACAAAGATCACGAACACCTGTCCTGTGCCGTCGCCGAGGAACGACGAGAAGGCGACAAGCGTGAGGTTCACGGCGTTCAACATCAATTCGATGCACATGAAGACGACGATGGCATTGCGGCGCGTGAGCACGCCTGCGACGCCGGTCACAAAAAGGATCGCGCTGAGGACGAGATACCACGAAAGCGGCACGGTCATGGGAGCACGGCCCGTTGAAGGTTGGGAGCGTTCAAAGACGTTTCTTTGCGAGGATCACCGCGCCGACGATTGCCACCAGCAGGAGTAGCGAGGTGATTTCAAATGGAAACAGGAATTTCCCGAACATTGCGGTACCCACCGCCTCCACGGTCCCTTGCGAACCGCTGGACGGATGCATAGCCGGAGGCAGTCCCGGACCCGTCCGGAGGAAGAGGATCGCCACCAGTTCCAGGAGCAGGCCTGCCGCAAGCGCGGTTCCTACAGACGACCGCAGGCTCGGCCGTTCGGCGAGTCCCCGCTCGTCCCCAAGGTTCAGGAGCATGATCACAAAGACCACGAGCACCATGATGGCGCCGGTGTACACGATAATCTGGAGGACGGCCAGGAATTGTGCGCGAAGCAGGAGGTAAAGGGCCGCGAGAGCGAAGAAATTGCCGATCAGGCTGATGGCGCTCATGACCGGGTTGCGCTGCAGGATCATGAGCACGGCCGTGGTGACGGCCATGGCGGCCAGGAACCAGAATAGGAGGAACTCTAGGGTCACGTGTTCAGCGAGCTCTTCGCGCTTGGAGTGATGGAGAACATACGACGAAAAAGGCCGAGATACAAACCGCGCCGCTCAATAGAAGTAGTAATGCAGTCCAAGCTGAGGAAGCGGCAGCACGGTCCCGTCGGTGAAGTAGGTGAACAGGACATCCGCGTTGACGTTGAACCCGGACGGGAGCCCGGACTCGATGCCGACACCCACCCCGACCCGTCCCGGTCCCTTCATCTCGTTGTTCCCCGAGACTCCTGCAAAGAAATACGACATGCCTCCGGCGGCATAGAAGCGCATCACGGGGGTGCGGGAGAGGTCATACTGCACTTCCCCCCCCACCGAGTACAAGAGCCGGTCGGTGGCCTTGAGGACGCCTCCGATGATCTGGTAGCTGAACGGCGACGGGAGGTGATGCCGGAAACTGAGGCCCAGGCCGGTTGCAGGGCCTCCGGCGAAGCCCAGGCCGAAGACGCTGGTCCTCATCGACGTGCCCTGCCCGCGGTCCGGCACGACCACTTGCGCCGGAGCAGGCCCGGCAATGATGCATGCGGCCAAGAGAAGCGCCACGGTTCTCCAGCGTATCCCGGGCCTGCCAGCAGGTTTATGCGAATGTGTGCTCATGCCAGTATTCTTATGATGTGACTTTCGGCCGCCAAGGCCCCAGCTAGCCGGTCCGCACCCACCGCACCAGTACGGCGATGCCGGGAGTCTTTCCGGTCGCAAGGATGCCGATTCTGAATATCCTCCCCGCCATGACCATGGCCCCGTAGATCGCCAGGATCATGAGCCCGATGGTCGATGCGATCTCCCATCCGGCCGGGGACTGAATAGGGATCCGGAGCGCCATCATGGTGGGCGTAAAGACCGGGATGAAGGTGAGTACGCGGAGCCAGACGGCGTTGGGGTCCTTCATGGCCGGAAGGGCCAGCATGATGGGGATGACCAGAAGGATGATAAGATACGAGTTGACCTGCTGGGCCTCCTGCTCCGTGTTCAGCGCGGAACCCGCCGCGATGAAGATCGCGGAATAGAAGAGGTAGCCGAGGATGAAGTAGACGACGAGCAGCAGCGCATTGCCGGGAGTGATGATCGCCGTTCCGGTCTGGAACGTGATCGCCAGGCCGATGAGCCCCCAGAACCCGAGCTGGGTGAAGCCAAGCCCGCTGAGCCCCAGCACCTTTCCGGCCATCAGCTCGGTCGGCGTGCACGAGGAGACCAGCACCTCGATGATCCGGTTCGATTTCTCCTCGATGACGCTCCTGACCAGGAGCTGGCCGGAAGTGGCGATCAGGAAGAACATCATCATCATGAAGGCGAACGAGGAGAAAAACACCTTCATGAACCCGGCCTCCTCTTTCTCGCCGGTCTGTGACACCTTCACCGTCCTGAGGTCCACCTTCACGTCCAGTTCTTTCAGCAGCCTTGTGTCCAGGCCGAGTGCGATCACCCGGCGTTCGGTGACGAGCTGGCGGAGGGTCTCCTCGGCGCGCGACCCCACCCAGACGTCCCCTCCGGCCTTCGAGCGGTATTCGCACAGGATGTTGCCTGCAGAGAGTGTTTCGCCGATAACGACATACCCTTCGATCTCGTCTTCGACCACCATCCGGTTCGCCCGCTTGAAGGTGTCGTCGTTGACGTCGGCTCCCGAGCCGATCACGCGCACGCTGAAGTTCGGCCGCCCATCGGCCAGTGTATACCCCCCCATGCGCTGGGAGAATGCCGCCGCCACTTCTCCACTCTCGTCGACGATCCCGATGCGCTTGGTGTTCTTGTCCTCCTGGCTGACGAACAGCATTGGCAGGAACCCCATTCCCGCCATCAGCAGCGGAGTGACCAGCAGTCCGATCAGGAACGCTTTGCTTTTGACCTTTTCGATGTATTCCCAGCGCGCAATGGCGAGCATTTTTTTCATACCGCGGCCTCCTGCTGTCCCGCCCGCACACCCCCGACGACTTCGAGAAAAATCGACTGGAGCGAGGGCTCGCGCAACTCGAAGCTGCGGAGCTCCACGCGCTCGTTGATGACGGCCACGAGTTCCCTCAGGCGAGGATGGTCGTCGAGTTGAAGTTCGGCCTGGTTCCCGTAGAGGATTGCGCGCCGCACGCCGGGGAGGGTCTCAAGAAAGGCGCCGTCACCCTCGAATTCCACCGCGAGCGTGTTGGAGCCATGCCGGCGTTTCACGTCGCGGACCGAACCCTGAAGCACCACACGGCCGCGGTTGATGAGGCAGAGGTCGTCGCTCAGTTTTTCTGCCTGCTCCATCTGGTGGGTTGAGAAAATAACCGCCTTCCCTCCCTGCTTCAACTCGAGGAGAATCCCCTTGAACAGCTCCTGGTTCACCGGGTCCAGGCCGGAGAACGGCTCATCCAATATCACCAGGTCCGGGTCGTGCATAACGGCCGCGACGAACTGGATCTTCTGTTGATTGCCTTTGGAGAACTCCTGGAGCCTGCGCCCGGCCTGGTCGGCCAATTCCAAGCGTGTCAGCCAGCGAAGTGCGGCATCCCGCGCCTTCGGGCGGGACATCCCCCGCAGCTCGCCCAGGTAGACCACCGTATCCAGAAGCTTGCTCTTCTTGTAGAGGCCCCGTTCCTCGGGCAGGTAACCCACTCCGCCCCTCAGCGTCTTTGAAAAGGGCTTGCCGTCAAACAGCACCTGCCCACCGTCCGCCTCGAGGATGTTGAGGACGACCCTGATGGTCGTGGTCTTCCCCGCCCCGTTGGGTCCCAGGAGGCCGAAGATCTGCCCGCGGCGAACCTCAAACGAGACGTCGTCAACAGCCACGACGGTATCGAACTCCTTGCGAAGATGGGAAACGGTCAGCATAGGGAACCCGCGCTAGGGAGTGAGACGGTAGATCATCCGGGGGAACGGAATGGTCTCGCGGACATGGTCAAGACCGCAGATCCACCCCACAGTCCGTTCGACCCCGAGACCGAAGCCCGAATGGGGGACGCTTCCGAACCTGCGAAGGTCCAGGTACCACTCGAAGGCTTCCTGCGGCAGCGACTGTTCCTTCAGACGGGCGAGGAGCAAGTCCAGATCGTCTTCCCGCTGGCTTCCGCCGATGATCTCTCCGTATCCCTCCGGCGCCAGCACATCGACAGCCAGGGCAAGGTCGGGTCGTTCGGGGTCCCGTTTCATGTAAAAGGCCTTCACCACTGCCGGATACCGGTGCACCATCACCGGGCGGTCGAACTGTTCGGAGACCACGGTCTCGTCGGTTCCCCCCAGATCGTTCCCCCATTCGAAGGGGATATTGTTCTTCCTGAGGATCTCGACCGCCTCATCGTAGGTAATTCTGGGAAGCGGTCTCTTCACATTCTCCAGGAACTTCACGTTCCTCCCGAGGTGCTGGAGTTCCGGCAGGCGGTTCTTCAGCACCGACTGCACGATATGCTCCAGAAACTCCTCGGCAAGGTCCATGTTGTCGTTCAGGTCGTTGAATGCGACTTCCGGCTCCACCATCCAGAACTCCGTGAGGTGGCGGCGGGTCTTCGATTTTTCGGCGCGGAAAGTCGGCCCAAAGACGTACACCTTCCCGAATGCCATCGCGCCAGCTTCTCCGTAGAGCTGTCCCGACTGGGTCAGGAAGGCCTTCCCCAGATCGAAATAGTCCGTACCGAAGAGGGTGCTTGTCCCCTCGCAAGCTGCCGGGGTGAAGATCGGCGCATCCATCAGGACGAAGCCGCGGTCGTCGAAAAAGTCACGGATGGCCTTTACGATCTGGTGGCGTATCCGGAGAATGGCATGCTGCCGGCTCGACCTGAGCCAGAGATGCCTCCTGTCCATCAGGAACTCTACTCCGTGCTCTTTGGGCGTGATCGGGTATTCCTGGGCAATCTGGATGATCTGAATGCCCGTCACATCCATTTCATAGCCTCCCGGCGCGCGCTCTTCCTTCCGGACCAGGCCGGTCATCGCGAAGGACGACTCCTGCGTGAGAGTGTCAAACCGCGTGAAGACATCGTCTGTCGCGGTGCCTTTCACTATCACTCCCTGGCAGAGGCCGGTCCCGTCTCGCATCACGATGAACCGGATCTTGCCGCTGGAGCGCTTGTTATACACCCAGCCCCGGATGGTTGCTTCCTGTCCGGCGTGGGCGGACAAATCCTCGATATATGTTCTGGCCATTGCTATCCGTGAAAAAGAAGAGGAGCGGCTTGGATGGGAAGCAGGAATGTACGAAAGAAGGAGCGAATTATCAAAAGAGGGGATTGGAAACCGGCTCATGGGGGGAAGAAGCGCGTTTTCCTCGTGGTTTGAGATTGCCGGGAGCTTCGTGATGGGCGGTCACTCCCCGAAGTCCCGCAACGCGGGGTTGCCGCATGGCAGCGTTCTACCCTGCGGCGGGCGGAAGTGCAGGACGTCAGCTCATTGCCAGCATCCGCTGAATGGGGACGAGCGCCCTGGCCATGAGCTCGGAGTCGAGAACCACCTCAGGCTCCCTATACTTCATGCAACGATAGACCTTCTCCAGCGTGTTGAGCTTCATGTAGGGGCATTCGTTGCAGGCGCAGTTCGCCTCGGGAGGCGCGGGGATGAATTCTTTCCCGGGCGCCTGCTTCTCCATCTGGTGGAGGATCCCCGGTTCCGTGGCAACTATGAAGCTCCGGCCCGGAGAGGTCCTCACGTGATTGAGCAGGGCGCTGGTCGAGCCAATGAACGCGGCCCTTTCCAGGAGGGGCTCTTCGCACTCCGGGTGTGCGATCAGCTCCGCCCCGGGGTGTTCGAGCTGGAGAGCTGCGAGTTTCCTCATGCTGAATGTCTCATGAACGATGCAGGACCCTTCCCACAGCAACATATCCCGTCCCGTCTTCTTGATCAGGTATCTGCCCAGATTCCGGTCGGGGGCGAAGAGAATCTTCCGGCCCGGGGGAATCTGCCTGATAATTTTCTCAGCGTTGCTCGATGTGCAGATGATGTCTGTTTCCGCCTTCACCTCGGCCGAGCAGTTGATATAGGTGATGGCAATGTGGTCCGGATGGGCGGCCCGCAAGGCCCTGAACTGCGGCGCAGGGCACCCTTCGGCCAGCGAGCACCCGGCTTTCAGATCCGGCAGGAGAACTTGCTTCTTCGGGTTCAGGATCTTGGCTGTTTCCGCCATGAAATGCACGCCCGCAAAGACGATGACATCGGCTGTGGCCGAGGCCGCCCGGCGGGAGAGGTCGAGGCTGTCTCCTATGAAATCCGCGATATCCTGAATGTCCGATTCCTGGTAGTAATGAGCCAGGATTAAGGCATTCAAATCCCGTTTCAGATCCAGGATCCCGGACCGGAGTTCTTCTCTCGTCATCGGGACATCGGGTTGCCTGGCTTCAATCGGCGTCGGCAGCATGTCATCCTCCCGCTTACTTCTCATACCGTTGTTGGTGGGCTATTGTTCCCGCATTGGTCCCAAGCATGGCAAGGGCGGCTCCAACCACCTCATCCAGAGGAATAGCTTCGATATTCCCCCCTTTTCCCCTGAAGAACCGATGCTGAAGACCCGGAGGAGCCCACTGGCCAGGATCTGTGGGACCGAACAATGAGAGTACCGGAGTCCCAACGGCCGCTCCCACGTGCATGATCCCTGTATCGTTCGAAACCAGAAGATCAACCTCGGATAGGATTGAAGCCACCAGTCTAATTGGTTGATCCTGAAGTAGATAAGGTTTGATTTCGAGTACTTTGCATAGGCTCATTATCGTCTCGTCGTCCATCGGTCCGGCTGTAACGATGATTCCAGCCCCAGCGCTGTCCGACAGTGCTTTGCAGAGCTGTGCGAAGCATGTTGGGGGCCAACGGTTCGGGAGTTTCCCGGCACCGGGGTGGATGGCGACCACCGGTCCACCCTCTTTCCTGAGTCCGGCAACGACGCTCCGCCCGTGGGATTTCTCCTCTTCCGTTAGCGTGATATCCAGGGAAAGCTCCTGAGGGGGGAGGTTCAGTCCGGCGGCAATATCCAGGTTTCGCAAGGTCTGGTGGCGGGAGGGTTCATTTCTCCAGTCGAGCACGACGGGATGAGTGTAGACGAATCCAGTGGGATTCTGGACACCATCCAGGCTCTTAGTCCCGATTCGGACCGGTGCGCCAGTCACGACCGCCAGAAGATCGCTTGTGAATGAAGACGATACCGTTGCCGGAACGAGGACCATGTCAAATGACCGTTTCCTGAGCATGCGCATGAATCTCATGAGGGGTGCGATCCTGATCCATGCGCGCCCCAGGAACGCTCTCTTGTCGTAGTTCAGGGTCTCGTCGAGATACCGGTTGCCCCGCATGACCTCGAAATTCACCGGGCTGCTCATCAGTGTGAGCCGGGCACCAGAATACGCCGCGCGGAGCGCACGGAGAAGGGGGACGACACACAGCATGTCGCCCAGCTGGTTATGCTGCCGGATGACCAGGATGGACCGGATCTTCGGGGCGTCAGGCGAAGCGGGATCGAACGCCCGGCCGCGGGGGGCCATCGCGCGCAGGAGGAGGGCAGCGGCGCGTTTCAGCGCCCGTTCGAGCGAGGCGGCCAAGGAGTTCTCAATGCCCGGGTTTCGGTGGATTCGGCGCGGGAGGGGGCGTGATATCCTCATACTCGGCCTCCTGCACGTCGGAGAAATCGGAGGCATGCCGGCCGCGCCTGGGGGCCTGGTTTGCGGAGCGGCGGCGGGGCGGAGCCAGCAGGACCGATTTCAGAATCCGATAGAATATGTACATCGTCACCAGAAAAATCAGCACTCGCATTTCATCTCTCCATGAACGCAGCCTCTCCTAACAAACCCTTTCTTCAGCCCCACCGATCGCCCTCCTGCCCATCCTCTCTCAACACACTCTCGCTCCAATCGTTCACCCCCCCTCCGGCCGTGCCGATGCCCCATGGTATCGTCAAGGCCTGGTCTCCCCTCTTCTGCAGCGTCTTTTGTGCGCCCGGCTTCCCTTCCATGAAGGGCAACAGTTTCTACGGACGTCCCTTCTCCTGGACGAGAGGGTTGTAGTATTCCACCGCCGCCCGGGTGGGCCTGAAGACCGCTCGCAGCAGATCCGCGTACTGGTCTGCGTTGGCGACAAAATCCATCTCCGCGCCGTTCACGATCAACAGGGGGGTTGCGCGGTACCGGAAGAAGAAGTAATTATAGGCCTCGTTCAGATCGCGGATATACTCTTTCGAAATCTGCGCCTCGTAGTCCCTCCCCCGCCGTTTGATGTTCTGGAGGAGCCGGGGGACCGCGGATTGGAGGTAGATCACCAGGTCCGGAGCCACGATTGCATGCTGGATGCTGCTGACGAGAGTTTCATACAGCTTGAGCTCGTCGTCCTGGAGATTAAGGTATGCAAAGATCTTGTCCTTCTCGAAGATGTAGTCCGTGATCAGGAATTGATGGAACAAATCCGCCTGGAGGAGCTCCTGCTGCTGCCGGTACCGTGTGAGGAGGAAGAAGATCTGGGTCTGAAACGCGTACCGTTCCGGATCGCGGTAGAAGTCCTTCAGGAAGGGGTTTTCCTCGAACTTCTCCAGAACGACCTGGGCTCCCAGCGATTCACCGAGCATGCGGCACAGCGTGGTCTTCCCGGCGCCGATGCACCCCTCGACCGCGATATATTTGAGGTTGGACTGGGCGATGAGCGAACTGAGCGGTTCTTGCGTGGCCACACCGGCTCCCGTGTCTGCGTGCGAGAAGTTATGGAATGATGCGGTACGACGTTTTCACCACTCTCCCCTCGTCACTGCACCGCCGCGCCAAGTCCTCGATCGTCAGGCCGCTGACCGGATGCACGACATCGGGCGCGATCTCCCGGAACGGCACGAGGACGAACCGCCGCTCAGCGAGCCCGGGATGGGGGACCTTCACCTGCTCATCGTTCTGTACCAGGCCTTCGTACAGCAGGACATCGACGTCGATTTCCCTCGGACCCCAGGGCTCGCGCGAGATCCGTCCGAGGCGCTCCTCGATCCCCTTCACTTCCCGCAGCAGCTCCGCCGGGTCCGAGGTCGTTTCGATCTCGCCCACCGCGTTGAGGAATTTCGGCTGCCCGGCCTTCCCGAACGGATCGGTTTCGTACACCGACGAATACCAGACAATCCTGACGCCGGGAAGCATCCGGATGGCGTCGGCCGCACGCTGCAGCATCCGGTGGCGGTCGCCCATGTTCGAGCCCAGTCCGAGGAATGCGCGGTACGTCTTCATCGCTTCTGCGTGAGCTCCACTTCGACAAAGTCAACGACCCCCTTCACGGGGGGATGCGGCTTCCTGATCCGCACCGTCACCACTTCCAGGTTGTAGAATTCCTTCAGCAGCCCCTTGGCAATGGTCCCGGCAAGGGCCTCCAGGAGGTGGTACTTCTTGGCAAGCACGATGCGCTGGACGACGCCGTAGACCTTCTCGTAGTCCAGAGTCTTTTTCAGTGAATCGGATTCCGCGGCGACCGAAAGATCGCATCGCATCTCCAGATCCACTTCGAACTTGCCGCCCAGGTTCTGCTCGTCCGCCCCCGCGCCGTGATACGCGTAGAACGTGGCGTTCCTGAGGCGGATCACATCAAGATCGGCCATCGGTCACTGTCTCTCGATTTTTGCCCAGGAGTCCCTCAGCGTAACCGCCCGGTTGAACACCAGCGCCCCTTCACGTGACTCGTCGTCAACGCAGAAATATCCGAGCCGCTCGAACTGCATGCGGTCCTGTGCCTGCACCCGGGCAAGCCCCGGCTCGACCTTGCATCCCTTCAGCACCTCGAGAGAGTGCGGGCTGACGAGCTCTTTCCAGTTTTCCCCGCCTGGATCCTCGACGGTGAACAGTCTGTCGTACAGCCTGACCTCCGCCTCCAGGGCGTGCGCCGCGGAGACCCAGTGAATGGTCCCCTTGACCCGGCGTCCGCTCTGCTGCATGCCGCTCTTCGATCCCGGGTCGTAGGTGCACCGGACCTCGATGACCTCGCCGGTGGCCTTGTCCTTCACGACCCTGACGCACTTGATGATATACGCGTAGCGCAGGCGGACCTCCCCTCCCGGTGAGAGCCTGAAGTACTTCTTGGGAGGGTTTTCCCGGAAATCATCCCGCTCGATATACAGCACCCTGGAGAACGGGACCTTGCGAACGCCCTTCGAGTGATCCTCAGGGTTGTTCACCGCGTCGAGCTCTTCAAGTCCCGCATCATCGTAGTTCTCGATCACCAGCCTGAGCGGCCGTAGAACCGCCATGACGCGCGGCGCGCGCTTGTTCAGATCATCGCGCAGGCAGTCTTCGAGGAGCGCGACGTCGGAGGTGCTCTCGTTCCGTGCCACGCCGATGCGGTCGGCAAAATTCCTGATCGCCTCCGGCGTGTAGCCACGGCGCCTCAACCCGGAGATGGTCGGCATCCGGGCATCGTCCCACCCGGTGACCCGGCCGTCCTGCACAAGCTGCAGAAGCTTTCGCTTGCTCATCACCGTGTACGTCAGGTTGAGCCGGGCGAATTCGATCTGCTGCGAGCGATAGATCCCCAGCGCGTCGAGGAACCAGTCGTAGAGCGGGCGGTGATCGGTGAATTCCAGCGTGCAGATCGAATGGGTGACTGTCTCGATCGAATCACACTGCCCGTGCGCCCAGTCATACATTGGATAGATGCACCATGTGTCGCCCGTCCGGTGATGGGTTGCCCTCAGAATGCGGTACATAACGGGGTCCCGCATGTTGAGGTTCGGGGAGGCCATGTCGATCTTCGCGCGCAATGTCCTGGAACCGTCGGGGAATTCGCCGTTGCGCATTCGACGGAACAGATCCAGGTTCTCCTCCACTGGCCTGCCCCTGAAGGGACTGTCCTTCCCCGGCTCGGTGAGCGTCCCCCGGAACTCGCGCACCTGGTCGGCGTCCAGGTCGCATACATAGGCCTTCCCCGTCCCGATCAGCCGGAGGGCGAACTGGAAGAGCTGCTCGAAATAGTCCGACGCATAGAACAGCCTGTCACCCCAGTCGAACCCCAGCCAGCGCACATCGTTCATGATCGATTCGACGTACTCCACTTCCTCCCTGGCAGGATTCGTGTCGTCGAAGCGCAGGTTGCAGAGGCCTTTGTAATCCCGCGCGAGCCCGAAATTGAGGCAGATGGATTTGGCGTGCCCGATATGAAGATAGCCGTTCGGCTCCGGGGGAAAGCGCGTGTGCACCCGCCCGGCGAATTTTCCCGTCTTCAGGTCCTGGTCGATGATATCACGGATAAAGTTCTTATGCTCAGAACGGTCCGGTGATTCCGGCGCGCCGCCGGCGGCGGCATGTTCCGCTCCAGGTTTCGTCACTGTATCCTCTCAATTGCTGATGTAATCCTTCGGATCGTCTCATCCTTTCCCAGGATGGCAAGGATGTCGTATATGCCGGGGCCGGCACCGGTCCCGGAGACTGCAAGGCGCAACGGATGAATCAGGTCGCTCTTGCTGATCCGTAATGCCCCGGCCGTTCGCTCGAGAGCCGCTTCGCAGCTCTCCTGCCGGGAGTCCTGGAGCCGGGAGAATTCCGCTGCCAGGGCCTTCAGGCGGTCCGGCGTTTCCTGTTTCCAACGCTTCCGGACGGCCTCAGGATCATAGGCGCCGGGAGGAAGAAAAAAATACGGGCTCTTTTCCAGAATGTCGCCGATGAATGTCACCCTCTCCCGCATGAGGGCAATGACGCGCAGCAGATAGGCGTCGTCGCATTCGACCGGGCCGAGCGCGGAGCCGGCAAGCGCCTCCCTGAGCATGGCGAGCAGCTCGCCGTCGGGTTTCTTCCTGAGGTACTGCTCGTTCAGCCAGTNNCAGTTTCTCGATGTTGAACACCGCGCCCGCTTTCCCAACACGCTCCAGTGTAAAGTCCCTGGTCAGCTCTTCCATCGAGAGGACTTCCCGTTCGTCGCCGGGATTCCATCCAAGGAACGCCACAAAGTTCACGAGCGCCTCCGGAAGGTATCCCTTCTTCCGGTAGTCTTCCACCGCAACGTCACCCTGACGTTTGCTCAGCTTCGATCGGTCCGGGTTCAGGAGAAGCGGGAGATGCGCAAAGACCGGCTTTGGCCAGCCGAAATACTCGTACAGAAGCACGTGCTTGGGGGTGCTGGAGAGCCACTCCTCGCCGCGGATCACGTGCGAGATCCCCATCAGATGGTCGTCGACGACGTTCGCCAGATGGTAGGTCGGGTAGCCGTCAGATTTGAGGATGACCTGGTCATCGAGCTGGTCGCTCGAGAATTCCACGTGTCCCCGGATCACGTCCTCGAACGAGACCGTGACGCTGTCGGGAATCCTCATCCTGACCACGCGGGGAATCCCCGCATCAAGTTTCTTCCGGACCTCATCCGGAGAGAGTCGGAGGGCCCGCCGGTCGTACCGAGAAGGAGCGCCGGATTTTTCCTGGTCCTTCCGCATCTCCTCGAGCTCCTCGGGCGTATCGAAGGCGTAGTAGGCCTTTCCTGTCGCGAGGAGCCCCTCGGCGTACCTGCAGTAGATTTCCAGTCTCTCCGATTGCACGTATGGAGCGGAGGGTCCTCCCCTTCCGGGGCCCTCATCGACCTGAAGTCCGGCCCATCGCAGCATCTCCGTCAGGCCCTCGACGGCACCCTGAACATACCGGCTCCGGTCCGTATCTTCAATGCGCAAGAGGAAAGTCCCACCGTTCTTCCTTGCGAACAGGTAGTTGTAGAGGGCGGTCCGAAGGCCTCCCACATGGAGGAATCCGGTCGGGCTTGGTGCAAAGCGCACGCGTACGGTCGGCAACGTTCCTCGAGTTCGCGATAGGATGGAGACGTGGTAATGTACTGAAACGGCCGCTCAATTGCCAAAAAAAAGCCCATCCGCCGGGGCGAATGGGCAATACCGCAATGTTGATTGCCGCTCTGACTTTCCCCTACCGGGCGGGGGCGGGCCCCTCATTGAGGGCGGGGATCAAGCGCCTGCTCAACTCGAAGGCGCCGAAGAGCAACGTCACATAACCGAGGTCGCCGGCAAGGGAGTTCCGGAAGAACGGGATCGCGGCCACGTAGCACTCGACCAGTCCGGCAAGCGTGCGGGGATACAGGGCAAGTTCACCCAGCCACGCGCCGAAATTCGTTACCAGGTAGAACAGGACCGAGCCGGCGATTGTTGCGCCGGCCGTCTGGGCCACGCCTCGGTGCTCGCGAAGCCAGAGCCCGATGAACGTGATGGCGACGAAGCTGCCGTAGACCCAGATCATGCCGCTGTGAAACCCGATGACCGCATCGCTCAAGAGCATCGCCGCAAGGGGCAGCACAAAGGCCAGCTTCCGGTCGAAGTAGACGGCGCCGAATAGTGCGATCGCCGTCACTGGTGTGACATTTGCGGGATGCGGCAGCAGCCGGGAGAGCGCCGCAGCGAACACCATGACAGCGAGATACGCAAATCGGGACATTGCTGCATCCCTCCGGTTAGTGATCATAAATACTCCAGCCAGAAGAGGCAAGCGCCTCAGGTCCGCTGCGAACTGCCCCAACATACGTAAAACCACCGGGTTTGTCAAGCAGTTGCGCTCTGCTCGGCCGGTGCGCCGACATCCGCATGCGAGAGGATCGCTGTGGCGAGTCCGGCAAGCGAGGACCAGGTAACGTTGACCCCGTGATGCGGCTCGATGTGCACATCCCCCCGGTAGATTCGTCCTCCTTCAAGGGCTTCGCCGAAAGCGCGAAGTTTCCCCACCAGGGTATAGAGCGCCGCCTGGTGCGTTGAACAGGAAACCGGCGGATTGTTCTCACCGAAGATCACGTACCCCTCGGGGATGACTGCGTGGTTCAGCTCCCCGTGCCAGTGCGCGAGGGCCACGCCGCCTGATTCCACCATTCGCACAAACTCTGATCCGGGCTGGAGTCGTTTCAGCACGGATGCGATGATCCTGTTGGCCTGGGCGTGGGCCAGGATGGTCAGCGTGTCGTACGAAGGCCGGGCGTCGATGCCGGGTTTCAGCCCCCTGGGGGTCTTCATGAACACGGACCCGCGAGCCATCCCCAGCAGCACGAGGTCGCGCCGGCCGTCAATGTGCGACTTGTCGCAGCCGGAGCGGGTCGCCAGCACGCTCACCTCCGGCGAGGCCAGGGTGAGCCAGTGACCTGCGATGCGAAGAACCAGGTACTGAATGCCGTCCACACTTCCGCCGCCGGCTGCACGCCATGACTTCCAACCGGGCACGACGGCTGCCTCGTCGTCAAGGTATGCGGCGGGCACCGTGCTTGCGGGCTGGCGAGAGAGAAACCCGTAGCTCATTCCCGACCGCCTGTCCAGGTACGCTGCCGCCACCCGCTTGTAGTAGGTGTTTCTGAACGTGAGCGAATTCAGTGACGTGTGGAAGAGCATGAGACCCGTCTCTGCCCAGAGCGGGGAACTCACCTCATAATCCCTGACGTACGGCTCCCAGGCAGGAGCGTGAAGGTCAAGGCCTCCCTCCTCCACGGCAAAGTCCGAGGCATGCGGCGGAACAACGGGCGCTGCGAGTTTCGGAATGAGCGTGCCATAGACATCCTCGCTGAACCGCGAGGGATCGTCGCAACGGATGATCGCCCCATTCATCGTGCATATCGTCCATGCCGGATCGTCCACGTAGACCAATACCTGTGTGATGCTCCAGGCGAGCGTTTCGACGATCGTGTTCAGCTTTTCCTGCAAATCCGTCTTGGCTTCGGCAGGGCACGCGCCGTCGATGATGCCCACCACGGTGTTCGACCTGAGGTTCGGGACAAAATCGACCGGCAGCTTCCCGTTCTCCAGACGTCCAGGCGCTATGATGATGATGCCCTCCTGAACCTTGCCGCGGCGCCCCCCCTCCAGCGCCCGTTCGAACGGAACGATCTCCACTCCGCAGGCAGCCATCGACCGCTCAAGCCTGGCGGCAAACGCGGCAACCTCCGGCGTGGGCGAACCCCAGGGAAAAAACGTGACGCGGAGTCCCCGCGCCATGGTCTCATGGGTGAGGGGGATACTCCCCTCGATGCCGAGGAGCCTCAGTGCCGCGGACTCGTCGACCGTGTTGAACTGGGGCATGGTGTCGCGCCGTTGTGAGTCCTTCATACTCGTGATGATCCTTCGTTGTCCGTATGCGCTCCTTCCAGATGAAACAAGCGGATCAGGCCGTCCGCCAGACGCGGTGAAATGGCCCCGGCAACGATAAGCGCCTTCGGGCCCGCGAAGGGCACAATCACCTCGAGCCTGTTTCCCCTGATCGCCCGCTCGATTGCGCGCGCAACACGTCCCGGAGGAATCTTGGGCGATACCCAGGGGAAGGAGAGACCGTTGAGCATGGGAGTGTCAACCCTCCCCGGGAGCACGGTGCTGAACCTTACTCCCGACTCCCTCAAATCCTGTCTGAGACTGTCGAAGAAGCCGGTCACCGCGCTTTTGGCGGCAACGTACGGTGCGTCACAGGGAAGCCCTTTCTTCCCATCCACGGATGAGACCGCCACGATATGGCCCTGCCGGCGGCTCAGCATGCCGGGCAGAACCGCCAACACCAGATTTACTGTTCCGAAGAAATTCACTTCCATCGATGCCCGGACGGCTTCAACGCGAAGGGCCGGAGGCCGCCCCCGGATGTACTGCCCTGCCGAGGCAACCGCCGCGTCGACCGGCCCGAACGCCCCCTCCGCTTCGGCAACCATGCGGCAGACGGCGGCCGGGTCCGTGACATCACCGCAGCTCAGCCGCGCCTTTCCTCCAAGCTTCACCGCTTCGCAGACTACCCGCTCGAGCCTCTCCTTGTTTCTTCCGCACAGCATGAGCCGCGCGCCAAGGGCGGCAAACCTCAACGCACAGGCCCGGCCTATGCCTCCCGAAGCACCCGTGATGATAACAACAGAGTCCTTGAATCCGCGCCGCATTCACGACCTACTGTATAGTGAAAAAATCGCGGTGATGCAATATTCCACATTGTTGTTCACTCCAGGGCGTACCCCCTGGCGACGACCTCTTCTCGCTTGCCACGGACCCAACCGGGGTGTCCCGTCGGCCGTTTCACCATCCACCAGACCTCAGGCGCGAGGGATTCCATGGGTTCGGAAGGGCGATGAACAGCCCGTCATCCGGATCCCCACAGATCGCCCCCTGCCTGCGGAACAGGCCTCGCGCAATACCAGGCGCGAGCATCCTTGCAAGCGAATCGGCCAGGAGTTGTCTCCCGGTCCTCCCGGAAGAATCAGGTCTTCCTGAGCCAGATCGGCAGGCCCAAGCTCGCAGTCCTTTCGCACCGGGGTCAGGCTTTCGGTGAACGCATCGGCAAGAGCAGTCTGCAGAGGGCTCACAACCGCCAGAAGGAGGCATATGAGGATACACCGGGGCATGGCATCCGAGGACGAAGTGGTGAAAGAATATACGCCAATCTGCGCAACGGGGCAACCCCCGGGGGTCCGAAAGCGCATCTGAATGTCCGTGAGGGGAAGCCCGGGGGGCTGCTTCATTGCGCATAGAATCCGGCCGCCGCATCCAGCTGGATTCTTGCGATAACGGCCAGGTAGCGAGCCTGGAGCAATTGGAGGCGGGCTGACGAAACGCTGGTTTCTGCATCGAGGAGGTCGAGGTTTGTGCCGGCGCCGCTGTCGTACCGAATCACTGCGATTTCCACTGCGCGTTCGGCTTCAGTGACCTGGAGAAGGGTTGCCGCGATTTTTTCGCGGGCAAAGCGGAGTGCGGCACTCGCCTTCCGTACTTCAGCCTCGGCGGTTCTGCGTATATCGCGCAGGCGTTCTTCGGCTGCGAGCCTGACCGCTTCCGTCTCCTCTGAATGCGCGCGGGCGCGGAATCCATTGAAGACAGGGACTTCCAGCTGGACGCCTGCCGTCCAATTTCCGCGGATGGCATTCAGGTTTGGCTCATAGCCATTCCTCAAACCGTAGGCCGCACTCAGCCGGAGGACGGGGGAATCATCGAGTGACGCAAGCTGGGCCTGGCGTTTGGCGCTTTCCACTGCATCGCGGGCATTGACAATGTCGGGACGGTCCGTTGCTGCCCGTTGCAGCAATGTGTCAAGGCCTGGTTCATCTTCCAAACGTTCCAGGGATCCCGAAAGCAGCAGCGGAGAATCCCAGCCGAGGCCCAGCAGCCGGCGGAGGTTCAGTTCCTGGTCCAGCAGGGCTTTCCGGAGGTCCAGCATCATGTTGTTCGACTGGGCGACTCGGACCGTCGTGCTGAGCGCATCGAATTCCGTCGAGCTGCCGCTCTCCACGCGCCGCTGCGTGATGCGGAGGTGCTCGTTCAGCGCATCGACCTGTTGCTGTTGCACCTCAATACTCCGGTGAAGGAGCATCACCGTATAAAATGTCTGCATTGCCTGGACGCTCGTGGCCGACCGGATCGTTTTCATCGCATCGGAAGCAGACTGGACGACTGCCCTGCCCGCCTCCACTCCGGCCGCACGCCGCCCGAAATCGAAGATCGTCTGGCGCAGGCCGAGGTGGGCATCGACGTTATCGGCAGGTGCCAGGAGAAGAGAGCCGAAGCCCGGGAAATCTATCGCGGGGATCGGTCCGATGCGCATGTACTCGGCGTTCGCCCTCACCGAGGGGTAGTACTCGCTCTCACTTTGTGAAACCCTGGCCTCCGCGGCGCTCACCTGCGCGGCAGCCTGGCGTAACGCAATGCTGCTGGTCAAAGCAAGGCGGACCGCATCCGGAAGCGTCAGCGAGTCCGCAGTCTGAGCCCGCACCGCAGGTGACAACCAACTGAACAGAAGGCCCGCCACAATGATCGGTACTTGGTGCATGGAGAAGTCCAAGGGTATTCTCACATTAGTCCATTGCCGGGGGTACAGCTCTTTTTTTCCTGCGCGTCCGCAGGGCGAGGATAGGAACGACTCCCAGGATGGTTATGCCTGCGGCAATGAGAAAATCGTCATTGATCGCCTCGACGAATGCCTGCCGTCCGATGTAAGCTCCGAACACCGCCCGCGCGCGGGCAGCGCCTTCGGCCATGGTTCCCCCCACCACCGTCACGGCCTGATGCTGCACGGCGGCCAGCATCCGGGCGAAGGCCGGCGAGTACCGATCGACCGCCTGGCCGTACATCGAGCTGTGAAAGATGACCCGCCGTGTCAGCATGGTCCCGATCAGTGCAACGCCGAAACTGCCTCCGACCTGGCGAATGACGTTGAATAACCCCGATGCCTGAGCCATCCTGTCTCGGGAAATCCCCGACAGCGCAATAGTGCTCAGCGGGGTGAAGACCAGACCGAGGGCGAACCCGCGCACATACAGTGACATCATGATCTGCGCGTGCTCTGAGTACAGGGAGAGAAAACTGTTGAGATAGAGGCTGAAGGCGAGGAGGACAATCCCGATAACGGCCGGAACCTTGGGGTTGAGCCTGTCGGACATGATGCCGGAGACGGGTGACATGATCCCCTGGAGGATCCCCACCGGCAGAAACACCGATCCCGCCTGAAGCGCCGTGTACCCCAGCGAGTTCTGCAGGTAGAGAGGCAGAAGGAAGGTGCTGCCGAACATGCCAAGGCCGAAGATAAAGAGCACGGCGTTCGAGACTCCGAAATTGAACTCCCGCAGGAGTCTCAGCTCTATCAGCGGATGACGGACCGTCAGCTCAGTGATTATGAAGACCACGAAACCGGCAAGAGCGATCGAAAGGCAGGTCAGGATGAAGCCGGAGGTCCAACCTCCGGTGTTCCACCCGGAGTTCCCGCTCGAGAGCGCAAGCAAGAGGAAGGAGAGGAACACGGCCATCGAAACGAAACCGACGACGTCGAACGAACGCGTCCGCGCAGTTCTGTATTCCCGCTGGATCACCAGCGTGGCGAAGATCCCAAGAATCCCGACGGGCACATTAACGTCGAAGATCGCCTGCCAGTTCAGGTTATCGATCAGGTACCCGCCGATCAGGGGACCGAGCGAGACTGACGCAGCCGCTGAGATGGACCAGAATCCGAGCGCGATGCCGCGTTTCTCGGGCGGGAACTCCCGCGTCACGATCGCCATGCCCACGGGCATCAGGAATCCGGCACCCACTCCCTGGAGCACGCGGAAGGCGATCAAGACGTCCTCGTCCCACGACAATCCGCACAGGAAGGAGCCCAGCGTGAAAACGAAGAGCGCCCCGATGTAGGTCCGTTTATACCCCCAGTGGTCGGCAACCCAGCCGGAGGTGGGAAGCATGACCGCAAACACGAGGAGATACGCGGTCATGATCCATTCCACCTTGTCCACGTCGGCGCCGAATGCAGCCATGATCTTGGGGAGGCCCACGTTGACGATGGTCGCATCCAGAACCGCCATGAATGTCCCGATCATGACGTTGGCAAGAACCCACCAGCGGTAGGAGACATGCTCATGGTGCAGTGACTCGAAGCGGCCGGTCAGTGCCGTCCGCACTTCCCTGTGGAAGAGCGCGCTCATCTCACCTTCACACGGACCTCAACCGACATGCCGGGCAGCAGGGGGTGTTGAGGATCGGTTCCCCCGCCGTAGTTCCCAAAGGCGATCTTGACAGGAACACGCTGTGTCACCTTGGTATAATTCCCGGAGGCATTGTTTGGAGGAATGAGGGAATACTGCGACGCTGTGCTGGCGCCGAACTGCACGAGACGCCCGGTGAACGACCGGTCAGGATAGGCATCGACACTGATCTCCACCGGATCGTTCAGACGCAACGATGAGAGTTTTGTTTCCTCGAAATTCGCGGTGATCCAGACAGACGACAGATCGTAGACCGAGAGAATCGGCTGCCCGGCCTGGACGACATCGCCGGCAAGCGCATACCGCTTCGCGACGACACCTCCCATTGGCGCGCTGATCACGGTATTGCTCAGCGACGTGCGTACCGTTGCCAGCTGTGCTTCGGCGGTGGCTACCCGCGTCTGAGCCATCTTAAGCTGCATCCGGGCGGCCGCAAGCGCCGACCTGGCATGCTCATACTGCTCCTGGGGAATCACCTTTGTTTTGAACTGGGTCTCCGCCCGGGTGAAGTCATCTTCGGCCCGCAACTCATTGACCTGGGCCAGGCCGATGTTTTGCCGGGCATCATCCAGACCAGCCTGCGCCAGACCCTCCTGGGCACGGAGATCCGCATCGTCGAGGCGGACCAGCACCTCGCCCTTCCTGACGGTGTCCCCTTCTTCGGCAGCCATCTCGACGATCCGACCCAGGATCTTCGCGCTGATCGCGGCGCGGTCGCCGTCAATGAATGCGTCGTCGGTGGAGTTGTACCCGCGGATGTTCGTCACGTAATACCAGTAGCCTGCTGCGCAGGCGGCGAGCATCAGCGCGAGCGGAATGAGCACCCGCATTCTTCGATAGAGAGGGAGGCCATCGATATCTTCGTTCTCTGCTCCGTCAGAACGGGCCTGCTCAGGCGCTGCCGCCCTTTCACCTTGTCTTCCCCGGTCGACATCAGGCCTTTCACTCATGCAATACCCCTAGTTCTTGGATTCTCCGGTTTCCCTATGTTGAAGAACATAATGATAATCGACTGAATTTCACAACCCTGTCTTGCCCTCCCGGGTGTTTCCGGGTCCAGTGCATTGCACTGCCGAAGGGAATCTCGTAAGCCCCGTTCCACTTCATTTGCCCGCCATCAAGACACGGTGGAGGCAGGCCGCGGCGTGATAAGCGCCCTGCGCCGCTGATGTCCACAATCTGGCAGCAGGAACGGGCTCGCGCTAACATGGGACTATTCTTAGATTTATGGCGACATTCTGACAGGAGGAAGGGGTGCCATGAGAGGCCCTCACGCTGGATTCATTCGGCGGGCTCTCCGGCAAGGCACCCATCATGGGCGGGCCCGCCAGGGCCTCGATCTTCCGCGGTTCATTCGGGAACTTGTGACGGGTTTTTGGCGTAGTAAATGTAAACTCCAATCCCTCACACTTTCGAGAGGCCACGCACATGACATCTCTACGGTCTGTTTTTCTCCTGGCAGTGTCCCTTCTGTTATTCGCTGCGCAGTCCGAATCCCAGGTGATCCCGAACGGGGACTTCGAAACCTGGATTGGGGATTCTGTGCTCGTTGGGTGGACGAGCGCCAACAGTGCGCTGGCCAGGGTAATAACAAAGGCCACGCCTGCACATTCCGGAAACTTCGCCGTTCAGGGCACTGCGGCAGCATTCGGTACACCGCCTTTCAGTTTCCCGCTGCCTCCTACGCTCTTCTCCGGGGTCGATGGCGTGGGGATACCCATTGCGACGCGTCCCGCCGCATTCACCGGCTGGTATAAATTCGTACCGATGGCAGGGAGCGCCGACGTGTTTTTCGTGGATGTGGTGCTCTACAAGGGTGGGATATCAGGCACTGCTGTAGCTGTGGCGGCGACGATCTCCAGGACCGCCGTTTCGTCATTTACACAGTTCAGCATTCCCTTTCAATACGTGAGCAACCTTGTTCCGGATACGGCATTCATCGAGTTCACCATCGTTGACACGTCATCGACGGCGACCGTAGTCCCGGGGTCCTTCTACGTCCTCGACGACATCGCTTTCTCAGGGACAAACAGTGTGGCCTCGGAGCCCGGAACCCCGTTCACATACAGTCTGTCTCAGAACTACCCGAATCCCTTCAATCCTTCGACAATGATTCCGTTCACGCTCGCCAAGACCGGCCACGCGACACTCGAGGTGTATGACATCCTCGGACAGGAGGTGATGCGCCTTGTGGATGGAGAGCTCACGGCCGGCCCGCATGAGATCCGGTTCGACGGATCACGCCTCTCGAGCGGGTTCTACATGTACAGGATAGAGTCGGGTGGATTCGTTGAGACCCGCCGTATGGTCCTGCTGAAATAGTATGGAAGCGGCGAGGCTGAACTCCGGAGCCAGCGATTGAGGGATTGACTCTCCGGCACCGGGGCCTCAAGAGATTTTCGTCTTCGGAAAGCGAGGGGGGGCCATCGGCCTCCCCTCGTTTCGTATGGACGCCTTTTTTCGAGAACGATTCTTCGATGAAAAGCCCGCTTCCCTAAGGAAGCCAGCACCCAGGTGCATGATCTGCCGGCCTGCGAACTTGCAGGTTCCGAGGGATTGCCTCCCTCCATGCCTCTTCGAATCGGAAGAGCGCCGGAAGGAAACAGCAATGCCGCCTCCCCGGAACCCTGGGTCCCATGGAAGCGGCATTGAGAAACGGAGCCCACAAGCCTGCCTGCTCAACAGCCGGGAGATGCCCGGAACAAGAAAGGAACGGGATCGCGATCCGGCACGCAACGTTTCCCGCGGTTACAGATAGAACATCGTTCCGAGCATGATCTGAAATCCGTGCGTATGCCATGTGGTGGTCTGGGCTGGCTGCTGCTGCTGCTGTTGCTGTTGCTGCTGGGCCGGCTCGTTCCAGATGTTCGACAGGCCGAGGCTGTAACGCATGTCGACCTGCACCCCCATATTCTTCGAGAGCATATACTCGGCGCCGCCCCCGAAGTCGAGTGAGAAGTCCATGCCCGAGATCACCGATCCTACGTTCGGAAGGTTTTTCAGGTCTGTGTCTTTGGTGCCCTGCGCGTTCGTAAGGGTCTCGGTCGCGCTGAGAATGATGCCGAGATTGGGACCGACGAACCCGTACGGGTGGAACGGGCCGCGCAGGAACTTCACCTTGAACAGGATCGGGAAGCAGAGCTCGCTGAACTTTTCGTCGAGCGTGACAGTGGCGGCGGCCTGTCCGCTCTGGCTGTACCCTCCCCCCTTCATCACGTAAATGATACCCAGCTCGCCGGCGAACATACCGCCGAACTCGACCTCTCCCACGCCGCCGAACATCATCCCGAAACGACCGGTCTTGGAGACGCTAGGAATGTTCGCGCTTTGGTCCGGATCGAACGACATGCCTCCAAGGTTGAAGCCGATGCGAGGACCGAATCCGAACTTCACTTGAGCGTCCACTGTGCTGAAGGCCGAGAGGAGGAGTCCTCCGGCGAGCGCGAAGAGTAGAACCACACGTTTCATAGGAGAGCCTTTAGAAAGTGAGTACTATCCCATTCAACAAGCAGCAGTCCGGAGGAATTCCATTCCCGGCCGCTGCACGGTGCCTGCGTAAGGCCCCCCTGAGTGTCAGGAAGCCGCCAGGCAGCTTCCTCATCATGGGAATATGCCATCCAACACCATGCGTCCCCGGGGAATTCCGGGACTCAACTCTCTCGGCGAACCCGCGCCTTCGCAAGGAAATGCGGATGTTCGGTAACACTCGAACAATCCTATAGGACAGGGCGCATTATACCTTGCCGTCCGGGCCGGGCTAGCCGACTCAGATGATATACCGGATCCCGGTGGTCGCCTCGATGAAGAAGATCGTCGACCCGGTAACGAAAATCGGACCCAGCTGAAGGTCTGCGGGGATATACAGGTCCTTTGCAATGGGGAACAACGCACCCCCTCCCGCCCGGATGCCGAACCAGGGGCCGCCGGTCACAAACAGGAGGCTGAAGCCGCCGTCGGCATACGGAAGGATCTTGGAGCCGCTGATGGCAAAGTACGCCTTGAACATGTTCGCCCATTCGATGGGAGTCCCTGCCTGCGTGTTGATGTTGAATTCGGTGACGATAGCAAACTGCTTGGCGAAGATCACCTCCGCCGTCGGTCCGATCTGCAATCCCGCCTGGGTGGAGCTGGCAGTCTCAAACCTTCCTGTCGCCGCATTGAATTGCGGCACGCCCCCTCCAGTGCCGCCGCCTGTGGAGATGGACAGGCCGAGGCGGCCGCCTACGACCCATCGGGCCGACTGCGCCTCCGCCAGGCTGGCCGAAAGGACCAGGAGAATTGCCATCATACCGGGAATTGTTCGTCGCATGAGACCTCCTTAATCATGAGATGATGTGCGTGAATGACCAAACAAAGGCTACAATAGTGTCACCGCCGCCTGAACGACGGCCCATATCAATCGGGGTGTTCCTCTTTCAGGAGGGACCTGGCGATGACAACCCGCTGGATCTCCGAGGTTCCTTCGTAGATCTCCGTGATCTTGGCGTCGCGGAGGTACCGCTCGACCAGGTATTCCTGCACGTAGCCGTACCCTCCATGGATCTGTATCGCATCCAGGGCGGCCTGAACGGCCGTCTTCGAGGCGTAGAGCTTCGCCATGGACGCGGCCTGTCCGAACGACCGCCCCTGGTCCTTCAGCCACGCCGCCTGCAGGGTTAACATCCTGGCCGCCTCGATCGTTGTCGCCATGTCGGCAAGCTTGAATTGTATCGCCTGGAGCTCGGCAATCGGTTTCCCGAATGCCTTTCTCTCCCTGGCATAGCGGAGCGAGGCGTCGAGGGAAGCCTGGGCGATCCCCAGTGCCTGTGCGGCTATCCCCACCCTTCCCCCTTCGAGCGTCGACATCGCAAACCTGAACCCTTCCCCTTCGGCCCCGATGCGGTTTGCGAGTGGGACCCTGCAGTCCTGGAAGGAGAGCGAAACGGTGTCCGAGCTCCGGATGCCGAGTTTTTTCTCCTTCCTCGCAACGCTGAATCCCGGCGTCCCTTTTTCCACAATGAAGGTGCTGATGCCTTTAGGACCTCTCGTTCTGTCAGTGGCAGCCATCACCAGAACGATATCAGCGGTGGATCCGTTCGTGATCCAGTTTTTGACTCCGTTCAACACGTATTCCCCGCCCGCGGCAGCCGCGGCGGTCCTCTGGTTGGAGGCATCGCTTCCGGCTTCCGGCTCGGAAAGTGCGAAGGCCCCGAGTTTCCGGCCGGTGGCGAGGTCCCTGAGGTACCGCTCCTTCTGGTCGGCAGTCCCGTAGGTGTTGATGCCGAAGCAGACCAGCGAGTTGTTGACCGACATGATCACGCCGGCCGAAGCGTCCACGCGTGAGATCTCCTCGACCGCAAGCGCGTAGCTGACCGTGTCGAGTCCGGCTCCTCCCCATTCCTCGGGGACCATCATGCCCATGAACCCGAGACCGCCCAGGGCCTTGATCTGTTCGTAAGGGAACACCGCCTGTTCGTCCCGCTCCACCGCACCCGGGGCAAGCTGTTCCTCGGCGAATTCTCTTGCCGCCTGGCGGACCATCCTGTGGGTTTCCGAGAGGGCGAAGGTCATGTCCGCCCATCCCCGTAATCGTAGAACCCGTGGCTGGTCTTCCGGCCCAGACGGCCGGCCGCGACCATCTTCTTCAGAAGCGGACATGGCCTGTACTTCGGGTCTCCGAGCCCTTCATGGAGGACGGTGAGGATAGCCAGGCAGACGTCAAGGCCGATGAAATCGGCCAGCGCAAGGGGTCCCATGGGGTGGTTCATCCCGAGCTTCATCACGGTGTCGATCGCTTCCGGCGTGGCGACCCCCTCCATGACGCAGAAGAAAGCTTCATTCAGCATCGGGAGAAGGATCCTGTTGGAGACGAAGCCCGGGTAGTCGTTGACTTCGACGGAGGTCTTGCCAAGGCGTGCGCAGATGGCCGCAATCGTCGATGCAGTCTCGTTCGACGTCGCGAGCCCACGGATCACTTCAACGAGTTTCATCACCGGCACGGGGTTCATGAAGTGCATGCCGATCACCCTGTCGGGGCGGCCGGTGACTGCGGCAAGGCTGGTGATGGAGATGGATGAGGTGTTGGAGGCGAGGATGGCTTCGGGAGGGGCTGCGGAGTCGACGGCGCGGAAGATCTCCTCCTTGATCCCCTGATCTTCTGTCGCGGCTTCCACCACGAGCTCGGCGTCCTGGACGGCCTTGCCGATCCCGGTGGTGAGGGTGATCCGTTCGAGCGCGGCGGTCAGCTCCCCGGGAGAGAGCGTTCCTTTTTTCACCTGGCGCTCCATGTTGCCCCGGACCGCCCCGAGGCCGTTCCGGGCGCTGTCGAGCGAAATATCCTGCAGCACGACCTGAACGCCGGCGGCGGCGAACACGTGGGCGATGCCGTTTCCCATCGTGCCGGCCCCGATCACGGCGACACGGGTTATCTCCATGCGGCGCGGGCTCCGGTAGTTACCGATTCCGTTCCACGATCACGGCGCTGGCTTCCCCTCCGCCGATGCAGAGGGTCGCGAGTCCGCGGCGTACATTGCGCTGCTCCATGGCGTGCAGCAGAGTTACCAGCAGACGCGCGCCGCTCGCCCCTATGGGGTGTCCGAGGGCGATGGCGCCTCCGTTCACGTTCACCCGGTCGAGGTCCAGCCCGAGCAGCTTCTGCGCGGCGAGCGCCACGACGGCAAACGCCTCGTTGATCTCGAACAGGTCGATCTCCGCAAGGTCAAGTCCCGCCCTGGCAAGCACCTTGCGAATGACGTCGACCGGGGCGGTGGTGAAGTGCGCGGGGTCCTTCGCAGACGATGCCTGGGCGACGAGCGTTGCGAGCGGGATCACGCCAAGCTCGCGGGCCTGCTGCGCCGAGGTCACAACCAGCGCGGCCGCCCCGTCGCTGATTTTGGAGGCGTTCGCGGCGGTCACGGTGCCATCCTTGAGGAATGCCGGCTTCAGGCGGGGGATCTTTTCGAAGTCCGTTCGCGTCACATCCTCGTCAAGCGTGACCAGCGTCGTCGCACCTCCGTGCGAGAGGACTTCCACAGGGACGATCTCACGGTCGAACCTTCCGGCACTTTGCGCCTCCTGTGCCCTCCGGTAGCTCATAACCGCGAACTCGTCCTGCGCCTCGCGCGGAATTCCGCATTCCGCAGCGCAGATTTCGGCCGCGTTCCCCATCGGGTATCTATTGTAGACGTCGAACAGGCCGTCCTTGACCATGGCGTCGACCAGCTCGGCATTTCCCATCCGGTACCCTTCGCGGGCCTTCTCGAGCAGATAGGGGGCGTTCGACATGCTTTCCATCCCTCCCGCCACGACGACCCCGGCATCGCCCAGAGCGACGGCCTGGGCGGCAAGCATCACGGCCTTCAGACCCGATCCGCACACCTTGTTGACGGTCAGACACTGGACCGAGTCCGGCAGCCCCGCGAAGATGGCAGCCTGGCGGGCCGGCGCCTGCCCCAGGCCGGCGGAGATCACATTCCCCATGATCACTTCATCGACCCGGTTTCCCTCCACCCCAGCCCTGCGGAGCGCCTCGCGCACCACGATGGCTCCGAGCCGCGGGGCCGGAATGCTGCTGAGCGACCCGCGGAATCCTCCAATGGGGGTGCGGCAACCGTTCACAAGTACGACGTCATTCATGACCGCACCAGCGCCGGGCTTACCCGGTCAGCTGCTCATCATCTTGAGGAATTCTTTGTTCGACTTTGTTCCGCGCATTTTCTCCAGCATGAACTCCATCGCCTCCACGGTGTTGAAATCCGAGAAGAGCTTGCGGAGAATCCAGATCCTGTTGAGGTCGTCGGCGTCGATGAGAAGCTCTTCTTTGCGCGTGCCTGAGCGGTTGATGTCCATCGCAGGGAAGACACGCCGGTCCGACAGTTTCCTGTCGAGCACGATCTCCATGTTGCCCGTTCCTTTGAACTCTTCGAAGATCACCTCATCCATGCGGCTCCCCGTCTCCACCAGCGCCGTGGCAACGATGGTCAGGCTTCCCCCCTCCTCGAGGTTTCGGGCCGCGCCGAAGAACCTCTTCGGCTTGTGCAGGGCATTGGCGTCCACGCCGCCCGAGAGGATTTTCCCGGAGTGGGGCACCACCGTGTTGTGCGCCCTCGCAAGGCGTGTAATGCTGTCCAGAAGGATCACCACGTCCTTCTTCGACTCCACAAGCCGCTTTGCCTTTTCTAGCACCATGTCGGAAACCTGCACGTGGCGCTCGGGCGGCTCGTCGAACGTCGAACTGACGACCTCGGCGTTCACGGACCGCTCCATGTCCGTCACCTCCTCCGGACGTTCGTCGATCAGGAGGACGATCAGCTTGACCTCAGGATGATTGCGCGTGATGCTGTTGGCGATCTTCTGCAGCAGGATGGTCTTCCCTGCCTTCGGGGGNNGGCACGTTCGGGTAGAGCGGCGTGAGGTTGTCGAACAGCACGCGCTCCCGGATCATTTCCGGGTTCTCGTCGTTGACGGCCTCCACCCTGAGAAGGGCGAAGAAGCGCTCGCCTTCCTTCGGGGGGCGAACCTGGCCGCTCACGGTGTCGCCGGTGCGCAGGTTGAATTTCTTGATCTGCGACGGGGAGACGTAGATGTCGTCCGGGGAAGGGAGGTAGTTGTAGTCGACGGACCGCAGGAAACCGTACCCGTCAGGCAGCACCTCGAGGACTCCCCGGCTGAACGTCAACCCCCCCTGCTCGGTCTGGGCCTCCAGGATCTTGAAAATCAACTCCTGTTTCCTCAGATCGCTGTAGCCGGAGATATTGAGATCCTTTGCAATCTGGTTGAGCTCTGCAATCTTCTTGGACTTGAGCTCGGCTATGTCCATGGGCATGGAAGAAGTGCCTTTCACTAGAACCAAGGGAAGAAAACATTCTCTTCTAAACGCCGCCAGGAAGTGCCCGCTTCACGGGCAGGGTTTCACGATCGATGGGAGACGAATGAAGAGAAGAGGTGGTTGGTTGGATGGCCCCGGTCAAACACCGGGACCAACAGTCGGATAACAGCCTTCAGAATGTATGCATATCATTGGAGAATGTCAAGAAAGTTGTGGTCCCACCCGCTCTTTACCAACTCCCTCTTTCATCCGGAGCTTTCCTCGAGCGTCTTCAATGCCTCCGCCACCACATAGTGGGAGCCTGTGACCAGGACGTCACTCCTCCCCGCGATTGCGCGGGCGGCATGCAGGCCTGCGGCCACAGAGGATGCTCTGTCCGCCGTAAACCCTGCATCCTTCGCCCGACGGCCTGTCTCCACCGCACTGAGAGACCTGGGCATGTGGGGTGCCACGGCAATCAGCCGGCCGGTGAGAGGGCGCAATGCGGCGAGCATGGAAATGGAGTCCTTGTCCTCCATGACCCCGAACACCACCACCGCAGGCACGAGTCGCTCAGCTTCCAGCGCCTGGACCAGTGTCCTGATTCCATCGGGGTTGTGCCCCACGTCAAGGATATATCTTCCCCCCCCGGATTCCACGATCTCCATCCGCCCCCGGAGCCCCGAATTGCGGCGCACCCTCATCAGCCCCTCACGGATGACTTTCCGGGAAAGCGGCAGGAGGTCTCCCCTCCCTGTAAGAACAGACAGTGTCGCCACCGCAAGCTGAGCGTTTCTTACCTGATGGATCCCTCGCAGCCCCGGGGTGACCGCCAGGCCCTTCGCAAGTCCCCCCTTGAACGTCATCCTGTATCCAGCCCGGGTTCTTCCGATCGCGCAGGGCGCCCTTCTTGAAGCGAGGACGAACGGAGCTTCCCTCTTTTCGGCAATCCGCCTCAGGACCCCGGATGCCTCCCTTCCAAGAGCACCGGTAACCACTGGTATCCCGCGCTTGATGATCCCCCCCTTTTCGAAGGCGATCCTGGCTGGAGATGAGCCCAGATATTGTGTATGGTCCAATCCGATGGAAGTGATGACACTGGCAAGGGGGAGGAGAACATTGGTGGCATCAAACCTGCCGCCTAACCCGGTTTCTACGACAGCCAGCTCGACGTTTTCGTCCGCGAAATACCGGAACGCGACACATGTCGTGGCCTCGAAGAAGGTCGCGTGGACGGATTCTATGGCCCGTCTCAGGTCATTGACATAATAAACCAAACGATCTTCCGAAAGTTCCGTCCCGTTCACCCGAATTCGTTCAGTGAAGCGAAGGAGGTGAGGGGACGTGTAGAGTCCGGTTTTCAGCCCCCCTTCAAGCGCGATCGAGGCGAGGTATGCCGACGTGGAGCCCTTGCCGTTGGTTCCGGCCAGGTGGACCGAGGAAAACCGGCGGTGCGGATTGCCGATCTGCTTCAGGATGGCGCGGGTGTTACGCAGTCCGAACTTCATGCCGCGCCACTGGAGATCGTAGAGATAGCGGAGGGTTTCCAGGTAGTTCGGCAAGGATGTCATTCCTCTTCGGAGGGGTGAGAGGCGTCAGAGCCAGCTTTCCAGGACCGAGACCCCGGTCTTCGCGTCAAGCGTGCCCACGAGTTCGCCGACGTCCCTGATGCCCTGCTCGTCACAGAACTTTGAAATCCCCTCTGCGATAGTGACAGCCGCCGCCGGGTCGATGAAGTTCTGTGTTCCCACCTGAACCGCCGAGGCGCCGGTGATGAGAAACTCCAGCGCGTCGGTCGGCGTGCAGATGCCGCCGATCCCGATCACCGGTATCTTGACGGCACGGACCACTTCGAAGACTTTCGCCAGGGCTATCGGTTTGACCGCCGGTCCGGAGAGGCCTCCCGTCACGGTCGAGAGGACGGGTTTCCGCGTCTTCACATCCACGGCCATGCCGATCACGGTGTTCATCACCGAGAGGGCGTCCGCTCCTTCCGCCTCTGCCGCACGGGCGATCTCCGAGATATGCGTGACGTTTGGTGTCAGCTTGATGATCAGGGGCTTGCGGGTAAGCGCCCGGAGCCGCCGGGTGATGTCCGCCGTGGCGGGACAGCTCGTTCCGAAGCTCAGCCCTCCCTCCCTGACGTTGGGACAGGAGACGTTGATCTCGTAGCCGTCCACTCCCTCGTGCTGCTCGAGCAGAGAGAGCACCTCGCAGTATTCCTCGACAGTGCCGGCGGCGATGTTGGCGACCACTGCCGTTTCCACCCTGCTCAGGTAGGGGAGCTTCTCGGCGATGAACCTCCGGGCACCGATGTTGGCCAGTCCGATGGAGTTCAGCATGCCGCTGGCCGTCCCCGCGATTCTTCTGGGCGGATTGCCGTCTCGCGGGTTCAGCGAGAGTGATTTCGTGATCAGGCCGCCGATGCGGCTCACATCGACAAGGTCCGCGCATTCATCGCCGTATCCAAACGTGCCTGACGCGACGAGCACGCGGTTCTTGAACACCACCCCGCCAAGGGTGAATGAGGACCGGACTATAGTCACAAGATGATCCTGCGGATGTCGAACACGGGTCCGTCCTTACACATCAGCGCATACCCCCCCCCGGCGAGCTCAACCGGGCATCCCTGGCAGATCCCGAAGCCGCAGGCCATCGGTCCTTCGAGCGAAACCTCGCAGGCAATCTCGAGTTCTTCTGCGAGCCGCGCAACGGCGCGCAGCATGGCCGTCGGTCCGCAAGCGAAGATCTTCGGACGGCGGAACTCGCGCCGTGCCAGAGACTGCCTCGCGAGATCGACGACCGTCCCATGGAACCCGCTGCTGCCATCATCGGTTGAGAGCCTGACATTGAGAAGATGGGCGGCCACAATCGAGCCGGCGTTGTGCGCACCCAGAAACGTCACCACCTGTTTCCCCGAGGCGCGGAGTGCGCGCGTGGCAAGAGGCATGGGCGCCACCCCCAGCCCACCCGCAACCAGGACTCCGGTCTCAAAGTCCGGCGTTTCGATGCCAAACGGGACTCCCAGTGGACCAAGCACGTCAATCGTCTCGCCTGGCTGCTTGCGGCACAAGGCCGCCGTTCCGCGGCCTATCACATTGAAGACGATTTCCACAACGGCGCCGTCGGTGTGGTACACGCTGAAAGGACGGCGAAGCAGGGGGTCAGCCCCTCCGCCGACCTTGATGTTCAGGAATTGTCCTGCCCGCGTCATCCGGGCGATCGCGGGGGAAGTGAATCCGAGCGTGAAGATGTTTTCGCCGGCGGGACGGTGGCCGAGAACCACGCACAATTCCTGGATCATTCGGTCCTCGACGTATCGGGGAGAGCGTCGCGTCCCCGCGGCGGCGTCAAACGGACGGAGTCTTTGCCGGCGGGAGCACCGTCGGTGCCAGGTGCTGCAGTGGTGTCGGAATTCGCCGGGCGGACCGGCGCATGCAGCCCTGGTGAGCCGGGACGGCCAGTGCTGTCCCGTGGCTGCGCCAGGTGCGTGGTGTCTCCAGCTTCGGAGCTTCCAGGAACACCTTTCTGGCCGGGAAGCAGCGAGGTTCCGGGGGCTTGGCCGGGGGGGGCCTGCACAGCGGAACCAGCCGTGTCCACAGTCCCCGGCGTGCGGCGAGGTCCGAGAATTCTTGAGGTGTCGGGATGTGCCGGCAGCTGTGACGTGAAGCCGGTGGAATCATCCTCGAGAAGGCGCCGCGAGGCTCTGTTCCGCAGGAGCGGCGGAACAGGGGATCCGGGCTTGCCCGGGGCGGGGGCGGCCCCCGGCTGAGTCCCGGGGGAAGCCGGGGCAGTTTGCGGAGGAGGAGCGGCGTTTTTCTGATCGACCGCATCGAGCTTCGGTTTCACCAGGGCCGCAAAGGCAGATGAGGGATAACGGACCGCAACCCGACGGTATACGGAAATGGCGCTGTCGGGCATGTTCAGTTTCTGCTCGTACATCCACCCTGCGGCGTATTCGGCCCGTGAGGCATAGGGAGAGGAGGGGTAGGCAGCGCTCAAGCTGTGCATAGAATCGACCGCCTCGGCATACTTTTCACTCAGGAGCAGGCGCTCCGCCCGGCGATAGGCCGTCTCGGCCGAATCGACGGCAATCGCAGCAGCAGGCAGGCGAAGGAGCCTCCTGGCTGCCACGGCAAACTCGGAACGCGGATAGCGCTCGACGATGATCCTGTGCAGGGAATCCACGCGCGACCTGGTGGAAACCGAATCCCGGCCCGCCAGCATCTGCGCCATCGTGTACAGCGCCCTCGGCGTATGCGGAGTCGCCGGGTTTTCCACGAGCAGCCTGTTGTACCAGAAGAACGCCGAATCGGTGTTCCCGAATCCGGTGTACCAGAGAGCCGCAAGCTCATTCATCGCATCCGCAAGCCTGGCCTTGATGGTGTCGATCGGCACCGGCTTCGTGGCGGCGCGCATCATCGCCTGCATGATCGAATCATTGCTGGCCGGGTGCAGCATTGCCTGCAGGGAATCCTTGACATGCTGGGTCATGCGCGTACGCTCGGTGGGGCGGTCGGAGGCGCGGGAGGAGTCCAGCACTTCCCGCTGACGGATGCCTGGAGAATCAGCGATGCTCATCCCGGAGGAGCGGGCCAGCGGGTCTTTGATCCCCGAAGCAGAGTCCGGTCCCATGCGCGGGCCCGGACCTGCCGATCCAGTATCTTTCCTGGCGTACCAGGCGGCGCGGAGGCTGTCGTTCAGACGGATCGCGAAGCGCGCCACCTGGTATTTGTTGAGCAGATCCGACCGCTCGAGGATCAGCGGCGCGACCGCCCACTGCGGCGAGGCGCTCCTTCCCTTTCCGTACATCACCCTGGCGGAATCATAGTCTCCGTAGTGCTTTTCGTAGATCAGTCCGAGCTGATAGTCCGCGTTCGCCGCGGGCTCCGTGCGCGCGTAGGCTGTGTCAATGTAGACGTACTGGTCGATCGCGCTCTCGAACGCTTCCGTCGCCTGGTAGTTGTTCCCGATCTCCAGGTCAACCTCTCCCCAGAACTCCTTGTAGTTTGCGTTCCGCCTCAGGCGCTGGAGCAGGTCCAGTGCCTCTCCGGACTTCCCCAGCTTGGAGAGCATCCGCGCCTGACCCAGCTCTGCCCGGAACCGGTGGACGTAGTTCCTCGCCTCGCCCGCGGCCAGGAGGTACGCCGTGAGCGCCATCGAGCTGTCGCCGGACCTGTAGTACATGTCGGCGGATGTGAGGTAGGCGTTTGCGCGGAGATCGGGGTTGGCCGCCTTCTTGCCGGCCTCCTCGTACAGCTCGCGCGCGGCGGTGAAGTTCTTCCTGTCCTGCTGGATCTGCCCGACGAGCATCGCGGCGTAGGCCTCCACGTCGTCGTCCCCGGATTCCTTTGCCGCATCGCGCACGGTGCTCCCGAGCGCGAGAGCACCGTCAACGTTGCCCCCCTTGTACTGGGAATAGGCCTGCAACACTCTCGCTTCCAGGACCAGCCCGCTCTCCGGGTACGTGTCGATCAGCTCCTTGAATTTCCGTTCCGCGGCGGGATAGTCGGCCTCATAGTAATAGGCCTTGCCCACCATCGACAGGGCGTCATCGACAAGCTTGGAATCGGGGTGGTATTGCAGGAGCTTCGAGCATTTCTCGATGACCGAGGTCAGTTTCTGCTTGACTGTGGCGGAGACGTTGAGCGTCAGCAGAAGGTTTTTCCCCGAGGACTTGGTCTCAGGCGCAGACCAGATCTCATCCTCCGCCTCGACAAAGAGTTTCCGGGCATTGTAATAGGTGTTGAAATACGCACCCACAAACTCCGTGACAACACAGGAAGAGAGGCTCACGGCGAGCAGGAGGAGAGCGGCGGCGGCGAGGGTACTGTGCGGCGGGGTGATTCTGGACAAATGAAGACTCCGATCACTAACGTTGGTGAAACGTATGAACTTTTCGAGGAAAAATCAATTAAACCCCCGACCCGGAATGGTGTCAAACCACCGTACCAGACCTGACCCCTTGACCGGAGGGAGTACTCCGGGCCCTGAAAGATTCTTCACGGATGTTCTCATAATGCAGGAGCTTTTCCCATGGCACGTCGTTTTCTGTTCCTCTTGGCAGCTTTCGGAATCACGGTTTCCCTGGCCGCCGCTCAACCTGAACACATGACCGAACACAAGTCGTCTCCCGGAGGAGGCCCCGAGAGAGGCTGGCCGGGAGGGGGCCATGCCCGCATGATGCAGAAGCTCAACCTCACCGACCAGCAGAAAGACCAGCTTGAAAAGCTGCATGCCGCGTTCCAGAAAAAGGAGATCAACACTCAGGCGAAAATCCGCTCGCTGCGCGTGGATCTGAGGCAAGCCGCCATGGCCGAGAACCCGGACCGCGGCGCCATCGAGAAAATCGTGAGCGGTATCTCCGATGTGCAGCGTCAGTCAAAGATGGACCTCATCGACCACCTTTTCTCGGTGAGGGCGCTCCTCACTCCCGAACAGCAGAAGCTCTGGAAAATGGAGATGATGAGCGTCGGAATGGAGGTGAGGCGAAGGGTGCATGAGAGGATCATAGAGCACCGCGGACTGCGCAGCGAACTTCCCGGCGGGGGACCCGGCGGCAATTACAGCGAGTTCATGGAGGGACCCTCAGACAGACTTGACATCGATGGTCCTCCGGAAATTCCCGCCGAATTGCTGGGTGAGGCCGCTGATGACGGGGCCCTGTAAGCGGGCCCGGCGAGATGCGACCCGGCCTTTGCGAGACTTCCCAAAAATCCCGTCCGGATGTTGAGAAGGCTCCTGTGGAGTCCGGGCTTCCCGCCGCGGCGCTGTGAGCTGGACAGCCCGCGGTGGGTTTTGTATTGAACGGAAGGCCCAGGGCCTCTCATGCGTCGGGGGCCTCCGGGCCTGCCGGGAGGATCATGGCCTTGTCGGCCTCAGGTCGATCTCGCTGAACATCGCCCTCCCCGGCGCGGTCACTGCGAACACCACAGCCCCGGCGACGTCCTCCGGGAGCAGTATCCCTGGCCCCTGTTTTCCCATCGAGGAGAAATTCGTTGCCACGGAGCCCGGGAAGATGGTGATTACCCGGATGTTATGCTCTCGGACTTCAAGCATGAGGGAGCCTGCAAATCCCCTGAGAGCCCATTTCGTCGCCGAGTATCCAGTCCCCCCCTTGAAGCTGTTCTTTCCTGCCAGGGAAGCAATGTTGATGATTGCTCCTTCGTTCTCCCTGATCATGGCTGGGAGGAAGGCCTTCGTGGCCAGGAACACTCCCCGGACGTTGACCTGCCACATCGCATCGAACTCACTCAGCGAGAGCTCTGAAAACGGCTTCAAGAAGCCGATGCCGGCGTTGTTCACAAGGATGTCGGCGCGTCCGTACCGGTCAAGGGTGGTCTTCGCCAGGGCTTCTACCTGATCCGGTTCCCCGATATCCGTTGCTATTGCAGAGGCACTGCCTCCCGCGCCGCGAATCACGGCGGCGGCCGCTTCAATCTCCCTCCTGGTCCTGGCAGCCAGCACGACATGGGCCCCTTCTCCGGCCAGGGCCACGGCGATCGCTCTGCCGATGCCCCGCCCGGCACCGGTGACGATGCCGACACGCCCTTCCAGCGCTTTCATGTCTCCTTGCCTTTCGCTTTCGCCGCACTCATCCTGACCCTCTTTCCGTCTCCGCCACATTCCTCCCGGAAGTCGCCCGAGAGACGCACCACCCCGCGAGCTACGCCTTCATCCGGTCGTCGATCAGTTTCAGAAACTCCGTCCTGGTTTTCTCCTCCTCGCGGAAGACCCCCAGCATCGCGCTTGTGGTCGCAACGGAATTCTGTTTTTCCACNNCACATATGGCGCGCCTCGATGACAACCCCAACACCATCCGGGGCCAAGGCCTCAAACAGCGTATCCGCAATTTGCCGGGTCAGCCGTTCCTGGACCTGGAGGCGCCTGCTGAACACATCCACGATCCGGGGAATCTTCGAGAGACCGACGATCTTGCCGTTCGGGATGTATGCTATGTGGGCTTTGCCGAAGAAAGGGAGCATGTGATGCTCGCACATGCTGAAGAGATCGATGTCCTTGACGATCACCATCTCGCTGTACTGTTCTTCGAACACGGCCCCGTTCAGCACGGCTCTCACGTCCTCGCGGTACCCCTTCGTGAGGAATTCCATGGCCTTCGCCACGCGGTAGGGCGTGTTGATCAGCCCTTCCCTCTGCGGATCCTCCCCGATGGCACCGAGAATGCCCCGCACGTGGTCTTGCATCTCCGTAAGGTTGATGAGCTCTTCTTCCATCGTCTTCACGCCCGGCAATTGGACAGATTACGGCCGCTCCGGCGGCCGTCCGCGGTCAACCCCTGTACTCCACGACGTTGTTCGCGGATTCATACAGCTTGATCGA
Source organism: Ignavibacteriota bacterium (assembly GCA_003152875.1). Classification (GTDB taxonomy): domain Bacteria; phylum Bacteroidota; class Ignavibacteria; order UBA10030; family UBA6906; genus Fen-1262. Next base: position 53,208 of record PMBF01000110.1, read on the forward strand.
GCGGAGCGTGCCCTCCGTGATCTTCGGTGCAAGGATATTCCAGAAGGCAATCGCCATGTTCTCGGCCGTCGGGATCGTGCCCAGCAGGAAATCCACATCCACGTTCAGGTTCTTGTGGTCCACCCTCTCGATGATCTCCGCCTCAATGATGTCGGCCAGTTTTTTCAGGTCGATGACCATGCCGGTATCCTCCGGGGGATCGCCTCCCACGGTCACTTCGATGTCGTAGTTGTGGCCGTGGCCGTTCGGGTTGTTGCATTTCCCGAAAACCTCGGCGTTCCTGGCATCCGGCCACGCCGGATTGTACAGCCTGTGCGATGCGCTGAAGCTTGCTTTGCGCGTTACGAGAACCATCGTCAACCTCCTTGCATGGCAATACAGGTCCTGCCAGGGCCGCGGGCTCAGAGCGCCGACAGGACCGCGTCTACGTGTCCGTCCACCTTTACCCTGGGGAAGACGTGCGTGATCGTCCCCTTTTCATCGAGGATGAAGGTGGTCCGCTCGATCCCCTGAAACTTCCTCCCGTACATGCTTTTCTCCTTCCAGACGCCATAGGCCTTCAGGACCTGCTTTTTCTCGTCGCTCGCAAGGATGAACGGGAGGCCGAACTTCTCCGCGAACGACTTGTGCGAGGCAGGACTGTCGGCGCTTACCCCCACAACGACGGCTCCCTTCTTCTTCACGGCGCTGAAGCTGTCGCGGAAGGCGCAGGCTTCCCGCGTGCAGCCCGAGGTGTTGTCCCTGGGATAGAAATACAGGACAACCTTCTTTCCCCGAAAATCCTTCAGCGCCGCCGAGCCGCCATCGGCGGTCGGCAGGACAAAATCGGGCGCCCGTGCGCCCGCTTCCAATGATGCCATAACCCGGCCTTTCGGTGACGGGCCCTCGCCGGAGAGGGTCCTCAGCAGCCTTCCCGGCCTCCAGCGGGCCCGCATTCTCGTTCCGCTCTACAGGGCGCTGAGAGCGCTCCTGATTTCCTCATAGTTGGGTTCGACGCCGGGATTCTCAGACACCCAGGCGTACCGGACGATCCCGCCGCTGTCGAGCACAAACACCGCTCGCTTGGATGCCTCATAGTCCTTCATGCCCGAAAAATCCTGTTGGATTCCACCGTACTGCCTGCTGACGGTGCGCCGGTAGTCGCTCAGGAGGGGAAAGCCCAGCTGGTTGATCTGGGCGAAAGCCTTGCCAACCCACGGCCCGTCCACGCTCACTCCCACGACCTGCGCCTGCATGGTGTTGAAAGCCGCAAGCGAGTCCCGGAAGGCGCACATCTCCTTCGTGCAGACGCCGGTAAAGGCTCCGGGAAAGAACACAAGGATGGTCTTCTTCCCCAGAAAATCCCCGAGCGAGCGCGGCTTCTTCTCCGTGTCTGGAAGAGTGAACTCGGGCGCTTGTTGTCCTACGTGCAATGCCATGGCAGTCTCCGTGCTCCTTGATGAAAGTGATGCGGAAGCGGGCTGAGCGGCGGGTCAGAGCTCCCACCGGAGGTGAAGGGTCCAGAGGGAGTTTTCGTCGCGGTATCCGGTCGCGGGCCATTCGCTCGAGTCGAACTCGAACCGTCCCTCGATCCAGAATTGATTGACACATTCCCAGGTGGCCAGCAGCAACACCCTGCGGGTTTTCACCAGGGTCCCGTCGAGGAACGATTTCAATTCGGGATCGGAATCCCGGTGCGGGTCAAAGACGTCTCCTCCCACATTGCGCAGAAGACGTCCTGTGCTGTCTGTGACATTGAGCCCCTTCCGTTCAAGATTAACACGTGCGGAAAAAGCCAGGTTCCGCTCGGGCAGATAATCCACCCGGAAGAACCAGTTGTCCGCATTGGGTCCGATGGGAGTTCCCAGAATCCTGCCCAACGACGTATAGTTGTCGTCACGGGACCTGCCGTGGGAGAACACATACGGCTCGATCCGGGTGTATTCTACCATCAGGCTCGTATTCGGGATCTCGAACATGTCGGCATAGAACATCCCCGCCTGCCAACCGTACCTGTCGGTCCACTTGTTGCTGAAGAGGTCAGGCAGGTTGATATCGTCGTACAGGATGGTGCCGCTGAGCTCAAGATTCCGGATGAAGTGCGTGCGTGCGTCGAACAGCCAGAACATGTTGTCGCGATCTCCCCTGGCCCGCTGTGCGGGCTCGAAGACCGTGACGGGGTTCAGGTAGGCGAGGTCGGGGGCACGGTTGCTGTAGATCACCATCTCCTGGAGGCCGACGTCCAGCGCTTTAGGGAACGAGAACTCGAGACGGTGGGAGGCGAAATATTTGTCCGCAGCCACCGGCTCATGGAACGTCGCACTCGTGTCAAAGGGGAGCTTGAAAGCGAGGTCCTGCATCGGTCCTGACAGCCATGCGTGCATGAACGTGTAGCGGATCGCCTTGTAGTGGACGTCGGCCCTGATAAAGTCGAACACTCCCGGGTTGTCGGAGAGTGTCAGCTTCTCGCCGTAGCCGCTTCCCCAGAGCACGCGCTCGCGCCCCACTTCCGCAGTGACGATGCCGCCGTCATACCGCACATAGCCTTCGGCGAAATCGAAGTTCCTCGCGTTCGACACAGTCAGCTCATGGCTCTGGCTGATAAGCGGATCGCGTTCGAGAAGGTCGCGGCTGCCCCGGAACCCCGCGTTGGTGAGCTGGACTTCGTAGCCCACCTTCCCCCAGATCGAGCCGCGGACACGTCCTCCGAGCTGCAGGTACTCGGCGTGCTGGGTCCCGAGATCATCTCCTCGTATGCCGCGGCCATCCAGGTCCACCAGGCCGTTGACGAAGAAGCTGATGCTCGAATCGTGGTAGTGATACAAGTATTTTTCATGGTTGGAGAACTCGCCGGCGATGCCGCCGGGGGCTGACGAGTCGGGATCGATCAGGCGGTAGAAGCCGTCGGTGCTCCCGGTGATGTCAAAATGGAATTCGGAAAGGTAGTCGTCCAGCCAGCCCCGCTCGGCCCCGGACAGCTCCTTGCGCTTGGAATCGATCGTGGTGAGATACCCCGCAACGTCCCGCCTGCCCATCGGGAGGACGGTTTCGCTGTAGCGTTCGATCAGGCCCTTGACGGCCATCCGCTTCAGGAAGGTGTACACAGGATGGGTGGCGGGGACAGTTTCTGCCTGCGGTCTGGCAGAGCAGGGCACAAGGAGAAGGAACGCCACGAGAAGCGCGGCCGGACTCCCGCAGACGCGCGAGGGAAAGTAGTGCTTCAAGATTGCCATTTCCGTGTTGTACCGATCCTCCGCTGTCCTAATGCTTTCACCCTCCCGGGCGCACCCGAAGGTCATCCCCCGGCAAGCCCACGGAGGCTAGAAGTACATCCCGTACCAGACTGCGCCTGGAACGATTCTTACCGCAGGCAGCGGAAGGTGAAAGAAATTGATCACCTCCGCAAGTGTGCGCAACAGCGGAGTATCCTGGGGAATGATTTTGGTCGCATCGAGATCCAGCGCGATAAAATAGACGCGGTAAGCCTGGTTCGCCGCAATGTCACGGGCGCCATACCCGGCGGCCAGCCAGAGCCAATCGGGCCAGTAGCGGTCTGCAGGAGCAGGCAGCACGCTCTTCACGTTGAGGCTGAACCAGATCGTCTGACCTTCATAGTCGTCGATCATGATGTGCTTCTGCCCTTTGAACCCCGATCCTCCGGCTTCGTTGAGGAGAGGCGAGGGATGATAGCTGAACTTCATCTCAACGTTTCGCAGGGGAGGCCAATAGTGCTGCACGACCGGGTACGCGGCGCCTGCCAGGTCCGAAGCCCAGTCCACGCGGTCGAACCCCCATGTCGAAAAGCCGTCCTCGATTTCCACATACGTCTGGAACAGGAGCGAGCATCCCGATCCCCACCAGAGGGCCTCTGACCGGTCCATGCCCGCCCAGATGAACGATTTCCGGAAGACGTACGCGGCCGCGATCCCGCCGTACGCATGTCCGAGCTTGTCGACGTTCAGGCCGTACTTGAGGTCTTCCTGGAAATGGAACGAGGTGCGGTTGTCCTTCCACCAGCCGCTTTGCTGGTAGAAATGAATCGCCGCAATGGTGCCCGCAAGAGAGGCGCCGACAACGGCGACCCGCCACGGGTACACCCGGGTACTGTCGGCAGAGGCCGGACCGGCGAGAGCTCCGCACGAGACTGTGGTGTCCCCCTCCGGAGCCGGGCGGGCGCCGGCAGGGGGTGACTGGGCCGATCCTCCCGAAAAAACGAAGACCAACGCCAGGATCAGGGCAAGGACAAGCCGGCAGGGCATACGGGCGGACGCTTCGGGCGCGGTCACGTCTTCAGTTCCGCAGCCGGTTGAGGTGGCGCTCAATATACTCTATGGTCTTGATCAGCCCTTCCCTCCTGTTCACCGCGGCCTTCCAGTTCAGAACCTGCTCCGCCTTCGTCGTGTCCGGTTTTCTGACTTTGGGATCGTCTTCGGGAAGATCAGTGAAGACGATCTGGCTCTTGCTTCCCGTCAGCGCGATAATCTCCTTCGCGAGGTCGAGCATGCTGATCTCCTCGGGGTTTCCGACGTTGGTGGGCATCACTTCATCCGACATCAGGAGCCGGTAGATGCCCTCGATCAGGTCGTCCACATAGCAGACGCTCCGGGTCTGGGAGCCGGCGCCGAAAACGGTGATGTCCTCCCCGCGCAGCGCCTGGGAGATGAAGGCCGGGATCGCACGGCCGTCGTTGATCCTCATGCGCGGACCGTAGGTGTTGAAGATGCGGACGATGCGCGTGTCCACGCGGTGGTACCGGTGGTAGGCCATGGTCATCGCCTCGGCGAACCTCTTCGCCTCATCGTAGACCCCTCGGGAGCCGACAGGGTTCACGTTGCCCCAGTATGATTCCGGCTGCGGATGGATGAGGGGGTCTCCGTACACTTCCGACGTCGAGGCCAGGAGAAACCTCGCGTGCTTCTCCTTGGCCAGGCCGAGGGCCTTGTGGGTGCCGAGGGAACCGACCTTCAGCGTCTGGATGGGAAGCTTCAGATAGTCGATGGGGCTGGCGGGTGATGCAAAATGCAGAATGTAGTCGACGGGGCCGTCGATGAAGATGTAGTTCGTGACGTCATGCTTCACAAAGACAAACTCCGGCGACCCCATCAGATGGGCGATGTTGCGTGTGTCGCCGGTGATTAGGTTGTCGATTGCCGTGACGCGATGCCCTTCCCGGAGAAGGCGGTCGCAGAGGTGCGACCCGAGGAAGCCGGCCCCCCCCGTCACAACAGAGTGAGGTGTTTTCATTGCCATGTGCCGTCCTTGACGCGGATCTCCCGGTTCAGGGGATCAGACCCCTCCCGATTCCGTAATAGGTGAAACCCTTCTCGCGCATGATACGCGGGTCGTAGATGTTCCGTCCGTCGAAGATGACAGGAGCCTTCAGAAGGGTCTTCATCCTGTCGAAATCGGGCCGCCTGAATTCATTCCACTCCGTCAGGACCAGGAGGGCTTCAGCCCCCTGGAGCGCGTCGTAGTTGCCGGCAGCATAGGTCACACTGCTCCCGATCCGTCTCTTCATCTCCTCCATCGCTTCGGGATCAAAGACGCGAAGCACACTTCCCTCTTTGAGTAGCAGGTCGATGACCGTGAGTGACGGCGCTTCGCGGGTATCGTCGGTGTTCGGCTTGAAGGACAGACCCCAGATGGCAAACGTGCGTCCTTTCAACTCTCCATGGAAGTGCTTCCTGACCTTCTCGACGATCCGCCCCTTTTGTCGTCTGTTGGCCTCATCCACAGCCTTGAGGACCTGCAAGGGATGCCCGCGATCCTCAGAAGTCTTGATGAGCGCCGCCACGTCTTTCGGGAAGCACGAGCCGCCGTAGCCGATCCCGGCAAAGAGGAACTGCGATCCGATGCGGGCGTCGCTGCCCATGCCCCTGCGTATCATGTCAATATCCGCCCCCACCTGTTCACACAGCCCCGCGATCTCGTTCATGAACGTGATCTTGGTGGCAAGGAAGGAGTTGGAGGCGTACTTCGTCATCTCCGCACTTCGCTCGTCCATCACGATAAGAGGGTTCCCGGTGCGGACGAAGGGGGCATAGAGGTCCTGCATCACCTCGAGGGCGCGCTGGCTGCGCGTGCCAATCACCACCCGTTCGGGCTTCATGAAATCGTTGACCGCGGCCCCTTCCTTCAGGAACTCCGGATTGGACACGACGTCGAACTCGTGCTTCGTCTCGGCGTCCACCACCTCCCGAACCCTGTCGGCAGTCCCGACCGGGACAGTACTCTTGTTAACGATGATCTTGTATCCGTTCATGAGCCTGCCGACCTGGCGGGCGACGCCGAGCACGTGCTGAAGGTCGGCCGACCCGTCCTCCGACTGAGGCGTGGGAAGAGCCAGGAGAATGACTTCTGTGCCGCGGACGGCTTCTCCCAAGTCGGTGGTGAATGTGAGCCGCTTTTCCGCGGTATTCTTCTTGAGGTGGTCGGTGAGTCCCGGCTCATAGATCGGGCACTCACCCCTGCGGAGGCGCTCGACCTTCTCGGCGTCGATGTCCACGCAGATCACATCATTACCGCTTTCGGCAAAACACGTTCCCGCCACCAAGCCGACGTAGCCGGTGCCAATTACGCTGAGTTTCACGCTGGGCTCCCTGGGATCTGATGTCTTGGGTCAGTTGCGGTCATCACATGGTGAGGTGGAGCGGGGAAACGCTAGGCAAAACAGTGCAATGCAAATGCTCCAGGACAATAACATACTCAGAAGAGAGGCAAATGTCAATCATCGGCCGGCGTATGAACTACAACCGTGTTGAACCACGACGGTCATGAACTACGACAGGGCATTGGTTCACGACAGGCCGATGGACCGCGGCATTCCAAAGGACCCCGGGAGAGGTAGGGCCGCTGCTCCGCACAGGCACACCGAGGGGGCAAGCGGGGCAGCGCCGCGGACATACTCCCCTTCGTGAGGAGGCTCAACGCCTCAGGACAGCGGCCATGTGCTTCTCGAGACGCTGGAGGACATCCGCACGCTCCTCGGGGGACATCAGTGCGCAGCGGTGAGAGGTTTCCTTTGACAATAGGTCTTCCATGTGCTACTTTCCGAATGGCGTTCCCCTGCGGTCGATCAACCGCTCAGATCCGCGCATGAAACCTGCTCTCACAGTGACTGTCTTCGGCAGTTCCCGCCCCCGGGAAACCGACGCCGAGTATCGGCTGGCGTACGAGGTTGGGTGGGAGCTGGCTCGCGCAGGATTCATCGTGTGCAATGGCGGCTTCGGCGGCACCATGGAGGCATCCGCGCGGGGTGCCAAAAAGGCGGGGGGCTCCACAGTCGGTGTCACTTGTCCGGCCTTCGGCTCCAGGGGGGCAAACAACTGGATCGACCGCGAGCTGCCGGAGCCGTCGCTCCTGGACCGCCTGAATAAGCTCATCGCCCTCGGGGACGCCTATGTAATCCTCAAGGGGGGAACGGGGACGCTCCTGGAACTGGCGGCCGTTTGGGAGTTCATGAACAAGGGCATTCTGGCGGAAAAACCGATCGTCACCGTTGGGACATTCTGGAACGGCGTCGTCAGCACCCTCAAGGACGAGCTATCGTGGGAGGGACTTGCGGACTGCACCAGGTTTGTCCTGACCGCCGGATCTGCCACGGAGTGCGCGGAATCGATCCTGGATCGTCTTGAACCGCGGCGTGCCCGCTAGGGAAGAGGAGTTTCTCCACCCCCCGACGCCACCAGCATTTCACCGACTCGGAGAGCAAGCCCTGTTGCATTAGCGGGTGGTGGAATTTATCAAAGGGGAGATTGCTCGAAGTGCGGAGCCTGATACGGGTCACAGCAGGGGAACATCCGCCGAGGGAGAATCCTATACGCGTAACGGTGTTGCGGAGGGGGAGAGATTCGAACTCTCGGTAGAGTTTTACACCCTACGACGGTTTAGCAAACCGTTGGTTTCGGCCACTCACCCACCCCTCCTTGCTGAGCAGATGGTTTGTCGACCGAAAGAAGAATACAGCGATTGAAGATACAAAATGATCCCGGTCAAATCAAGCACCAAGTCGCCTGCGAACAGCATGTCTCGGCAAACGGGGGTGTCCATGGACAGGAGTTCAGTCAGGATCCGCAGTCGTGCCCCTTCGTCCGGCCTGCGCCAAGGGCAACACTTGTCGCGGCACGACCTGCGGGACCCTCCCCGCAGGGCTGTGCTCCATCAGATTGGTGAAAACAGCGCGTCCCGCACAGGAGATGCGCGGGACGCGGTGAAAACTCTCGAAACCCAAAGGGCCTTGTCCGCCCCTGGACACGGGCGCTCTTCTGCAACTCTACTGCCTCATGCCTTTGCTGATGGGGATGAGGAGCGTCTGCCCTGCATAGATCTTGTTCCTTGCAATCATGTTGCGCGCCTTGATGCGAGCCGGCTCGACATTGTACTGGCGGGCGATGTTCCAGAGGGTTTCCCCTTTCTTCACGACGTACCGTATGAACCCATCTGCGGGGTCCGGGACGGCCGACTTCGGCGCATCCGCCACGTCCTGGTTCTCCTTTTTCGGGGACGCCTCGGCAAGGGCGCCATTAAGCGCGTGGAGCGAGAGTTTCTGACCGGCCTTGATCGAAGTACCGGCGAGATTGTTCCACTCCTTCAACTGTTCCACGGTCACGCCGTTGAGCCGTGCAATCTTGTCCAGGTTCTCTCCCCGTCGAACACTATGCGTCAGCTCTTCGGAGTCGTCCGCGATCCGCTTCGACTTTCCTCCGGCAGCCCGGCTCCCTTCGGCCAGAGCCTCGCTTCCCTCGTCCGACCCAGTTTTCCCGGGGTAGATGACGAGCGTCTTGCCCGCCACGATCATCCTGCCGTAAGGAATGTTGTTCCAGTTCCTGATATCCGCCTGCCGAACACCAAACTGCTCGGCAATGCGCCCCATGGTGTCTCCTCTGCGGATCTTATACCTGACCTTCGACTTCCCGGCCCTCTCTTCCTGAGCCTGTGCCATGGGGCCTGCTGCCCGGCCGGCGGCGATCGCGCGCTCGAACCTGGAGCGGTCGCGGGCCGATGCCTCGGCGGGCATGGCATTCCCGCTCCCTGCGCGCCCAAGCGGACTCTCCGCCCTGGCCAGCGAGGCGAGGTGCTCGGAGCTCTTCTGGACCGGTATGAGCAGGGACTTCCCGACGGGGAGCCGCTTCTTCGACACCGTCATCCTGTTGGCCCCTCGGATGATCGAGGCGGGGATCCCGTACCGCTTGGAGATCGAGGCAAGCGTTTCACCCCGGCGGATCTTGTGAATGATCCAGTCCCGTTTCTGGTCGTCGGGGATGGCGGCGTACTTCTTCTGGAATTCCTCTCCCTTGCCGGTGGGAATGCGCAGCCGGTACCCGGTGCTCCGGGGCGGCGTGCAGGTCTGGACCAGCTCCGGATTGAGCTCGCGCAGAGTCTCGGGATCCGTCGAGGCGCATTTCGCCAGGACCTCAAGGTCCACGCAATCGGTGACGAGCGTGTAGTCGTATTTCAGGGGAACGGCGGGGGTGATGCCCTTGAACCCGTAGTCCTCGGGATGGATCGCAATCAGCGACACGGCGATGAACTGAGGGACGTAGTTGCGGGTCTCGCGGGGGAGATACCGGCGAAGGCGCCAGAAATCGGTCTCACCGCGTCCCCTCCGGATGGCCCGGTAGATCCTTCCCGCGCCGGCATTGTATGACGCAAGCACGAGGTACCAGTCTCCGAATTCCGAATACAGGTCCTTCATGTGATGCGCGGCCGCGAGGGTCGCCTTCTCATAATCCCGCCGCTCGTCAAACCAGAAGTCGCCAGTCAGCCCGTAGAGACGGCCGGTTCCGCGGATGAACTGCCACATGCCCACTGCCTTCGCCCAAGATTGGGCGACCGGGTTGACTCCGCTTTCCACCATCGAGAGATAGACGAGGTCTTCGGGCACGCCTTCTTCCCTCAGGATCTCCCGCATGCGGGGAAAATACTTGCCGGCCTCGCTCAGCCACCTCTCCATGTGATATCGTCCGCGTCCCTGAAAGAAGGCGATGTTCTGCTCGACGAGGCTGTTGATCACGAGCGGAACGCCGGTCGTCCGGACGACCTTCGTGGGTGCGGCGGCTCCGGTGGAATCGGCGCTCTCCACCACCTGATTCAGTTTCTCGCGAAGTGCAAAGATGGATGTCTGCGGTCCCAGGCTGTCGATCTTTGCGATGTATTGCTCGTAGTCTTCGATGACCGCCTTACTGAGATCATTGAAGTCGCGGTTGGATTCGATGTCGGGGACATAGCTCAGTTCATTGAGGAGCCCGATTGCTTCTTCGAACTGGGAGGCGGACCGCACCGAATCGCCTTCCTCCTGCGCTGCCATTGCCGAGATGTAATGCTGTCGAGCCTGCTCAAGCATCACACTGATCAGCGAGTCGCTGAACACCGGCTCCGGATCCTGGGAGCTTGCGTCGTCCACGAAGTCCATCGTCGAATCGATGGACGAAGGCCCGACAACCTGCGGCGGCAATTCTCCCGGGTGCACGAGCCCGGCCGGGGCACCGCCAGTGGTTTCCTGTGATGAGCAACCGGCAATCAGCGAAGCCGCTCCTATCACGCTTCCGCACACGAATCGCTGTATCCAAGTCACCTCGAAATCCCTCCATTTGCCTCTTCATGCCATGACAATGCGCCGTCACCGGTGGCTTGGCGCACTCGGATCGTCATGGTCAGAGAGAACAGTTCGTATTCGCTGATGGAGCATGCGGGCCCGCCCGGCGCGGGCACCTGGCGTAGTGGTGCGCCCAAAAAGCAGCACCCCAACAGCACAGTGGTCAAGCGATGCTGAAAGCGGTGTGCGTGAAATTTCCTCACCCTCGCCGGTCGTGCCGGCGATTACGGGTTTCTTTTCCAGCATCCTCTCATATCAGTATACATAACTCCTCAGAGAAGCACAATAGCGCCGGTCACAGACAAAACCTTATATTTCAGGGGGAAAAGAAGGTGGAATGCAGTAATTGGGCCGTTTTCTCGGCATCCGAGCCGTTCACCACGAATGTTACGTTGATCTCCGATGCGCCCAGAGATATCATGCTCACCGGTATATCATTACGTTCCAGAGCGCCGAAAATCGCCGTCAATGTCCCCTTTGAACGCCGCAGGTTTTCGCCGACAACACAGAATATTGCCTTATCCCTCTCCACCTCAACATCTGCGACTTTTCGCAACTCTCCAAGAATCTCATCCAACCCATCCTCAGAATCGAGAGTGAGGGAAATGCTTACCTCGGACGTCGCGATGACGTCGACGCTTCTCTCGTACCTCGCGAAAATCTCGAAGACCCGGGCAAGAAATCCGTGCATCATCAGCATTCGCGTCGACGTGATGGTGACAAGCGTGATTCCGCGTTTGTTGGCAATCGACTTGACGGGCGCGTCAGTGTGAAGCTTCGGCGACCCCAGGATGACGGTGCCTTTCACGTGCGGGCGCCGGGAGTTCAGTATGCGCACGGGAATGTTCTTCTGAACGGCCGGTATGATGGTGGACGGGTGAAGAACCTTGGCCCCGAAGTAGGCGAGCTCGGCCGCCTCGCGAAACGTCATCTCGGGGATAAGCCGCGCCGAGGGGATCCGTGAAGGATCGGAGGTCATCATGCCGTCGACATCAGTCCAGATCTGAATCTCCTCGGCGTCTAGCACGGAGCCGAGTATCGCCGCGGAATAGTCCGAGCCCCCGCGGCCGATGGTGGTCGCGACCCCCTCCCGGGTCGCGCCGAGAAATCCCTGCGTGACTACAACGTATCCCGCCGAGGCCTTCTCGCCGATCAACCGCCTGGCGCGCGGCGCAATCTCTTCGAACAGGGGGACGGCTCGTGTGAAGTCGTCGCTCGTGATCACCACCTCCTGCGCATTCACAAGCACGACTTCCATCCCCTCCTTCCTGAAGAGCGCGCTCAGGATAAGCGTGGAGAGCTTTTCGCCGAACGAGGCGAAGGTGTCAAGAGACCTGTCAGTGAGCTCACCCAGAATGGAGATGCTCCTCGCCAGATCGCGCAGCTCGTCCATCATGGCATCGATCTGCACACCGACCGTCTCGCACGCGGCGGGCTCCCCGGGAAACAGATCATTAAGGATCCCCTGGTGCCTGGCGCGCAGCTCCTCGACGATCCAGAGGCTCTTCGCGCAGTCCACCAGCGCCATCCGGGCCAGGCCGATAAGCGTGTTCGTCACTCCCGAACACGCAGAAGAGACAACGACCGGCTGGCGATCCCGAAGCCCGGCTACGATCTTCTGAACATTCTTCATCGCCCCGGCATCTTCCACAGAGGTGCCGCCGAACTTCGCAATGATCATGGGTCAGTCTATCCGAGTGGTGTGATTGACGGCAGCCTGAACGGCTGCAAGAGCGTAACGACACTGTTGACCCGGTGGAGAAGAATGAGTATACTCACACCGGGAAGCAGTTCATCCTCCCTCAATCCCCCTGCCGTCTCACTGCCGAAGCCTACAACCATGAAACGACGAGACTTTCTGTTCCAGGCCCCGCTTGCGGGCCTGGCTCTCGGGAGCCCGGGATCGCTGAGTGCAGGCGGTTCGCCGCCCCAGCCCGGCGATGCTGAAACGAAGAAGCCAAATATTTTGGAAAAAGTAAAGCTGGCGATGCTCTCCATGCAGCGCGCCACATGGGAACAGGGCGTTGCCATGCAGGCGATGCTCGAACTGGGGGAGTCCAACCTGGTCATCCTCATGGCCAAGGATGCAGTACTGCGCCAGTCCGCCGACGGGCGCCTGGCAATGCTCGGCGAGGAGTTCGCGCTCAGCGATGCCGCATCGCCCGGCGAAGCCGTCCTGTGGGCGGCAAGATCGACCGGCGACGCCGTCCTGATGGCCGGGTTCAACAAGATGCTCGACTACGTTCTCACCAGGGCTCCCAGGACCAGTGAAGGCATCATCTTCCATTTCACGAACATCCCCCAGATCTGGAGCGACATCATCTACATGCTCCCCCCGTTCCTGGCCGCGGCCGGCAAGCATGCGGAAGCGGTCAGGCAGATCGAGGGGGCCCGGGCGTGCCTGTGGAACGAGGACAAGAAACTCCTGTCCCACATGTGGGACGACGCCAAGAAGGAACGCGTGCGGAAAGACTGTTGGGGTGTGGGAAACGGCTGGTCGGCGGCAGGCATCACGAGGGTCATCCGCTCCCTGCCAGGCCCGATGCAGGCCGAGAAGAAGAGGTTGACCGGCTACGTCACCGAGATCATCGACGGATGCCTGGCGCACATGCGTCCGGACGGCCTATTCCATAACATCGTCGATGATCCGCGTTCGTTCGTGGAAACAAACCTCGCCCAGATGCTCGCGTATTCCATCTACCGGGGGATCAAGGGGGGATGGATCGGCAATCAGTACAGGGAACAGGCCGACAAAATGCGCGAAGCCGCTCACGGGAAAGTCGACGGGCTCGGTCTGGTTCAAGGTGTGTGCGGATCGCCTGAATTTGACCATCCCGGAACGGCTACAGAAGGACAGGTGTTCTTCATCCTGATGGAGGTTGCCCACAGGGATCTGGCGGCCTGACATCGGATGGTTCCGCGAACGGGCAGGGGTTTTCGATGATGAAGTGCACGAGTGCATCCCGGAGGGCTGAGCGGTTTCCGTTCCGGTCACTCCAGGTACTTCCCGTACTGTTCTGCCTCCTTGTTCCGGGCACCGGGCACGCGCAACCAAGGACGAACCGGTCCGACATTGCCATCAAGCAGATCGGCATAGTCAACGGCCCCTCCGTCCGCATCAGGCGGGACCCCTCCTCCGGAAATCTCTACATCCTCCAAAACAACGGCATCATCAGGCGCGTCGATCTCGGGACTGCCGACACGGCAAGTTTCACCACCGTGTATCAGTCCTCTGATCATGGACTTGGGGCGCCGCTCGGCATGGCCTTCGGCCTCGATGGGACGATCTACCTCGTCGGGAATGACTCGACCGGGGTGATCGGAACAGCCAGGATCGTGAAAGGAGCCCGGGACATCGCCGGGAGCGACCACCGCACCTGGAGCCTCCTTGCGGAGACGGTCCCCTTCCCCTACGGGAATGTCTACAACCACCGGATGAGCGGCATCGTGGTCAACCTGCACGGCGACTCTCTCTATGTGAACAGCGGCGCTGCAACTGACCACGGCGAATTGCGCGACGGGAACCGCGAGGTCGGCCTGACCTCGGTCATCCTCAAGCTGCCGGTGAACGGGCAGAACATCACCCTGCCTGACAATCGTGATTCCCTCCGCTCGCTCGGCTACCTTCTGGCGGAAGGAAACCGCAACACCTTCGACTTCGCCTATGCCGGGAACGGCGACCTGTTCGGTGTCGACAACTCGGGAGACCGCGACGATCCCGATGAAATGAACTGGATCAGGGAAGGACACCACTACGGGTTTCCGTGGCGCATGGGGCAGGACAACACGCCTCAACAGTTCACCCCCTACGCCCCGAAATCAGATCCGCTGCTGAACTCACATGCCTGGGGCGGGGGAAACCTCTACGCCACGTTCAGCAACGACCCAGGCTATCCCCATCCCCCGGATTCCGTCACGTTTACGGATCCGGTCCTGAGCCATGGACCCGATGCCGACAAATTCCGCGATACGCTGACCGGCACCGTCAAGGACGCAAGCGACCTCGGACTCACGATCCCGACATTCACTTCGCACCGGTCTCCGGACGGAATTGTCTTCGACAGGGATTCCGTACTGGCGGGCGACCTGATGGGCGGAGCGTTCGTGATCTGCCTGGCAACCGGCGTCCCCCTGACCGCCCTCGGGGATGACAGCCAGGACCTGCTGCATGTTGCACTGACCAAGGTCGGGGATCACTACGAAGCACAAGTCACGAAGCTTGTGACCGGCTTCAACTCACCGCTCGGCATTGAACTGGTCGGGAACAAGCTCTTTGTCATGGAGACCGGGCTGGAGGCATTCAATCCGGCGCCGAAGCTCTGGGAAATCGTGCTCCCCAAGAAGGCAGTTACAAGCGTCAATCATCAGCAGGAACTCCTAAACACGTTCGCGCTCCTCCAGAACTATCCCAACCCCTTTAACCCCGCCACCGCCATCACGTTCTCTGTCCCCGTGAACGGCCCCGTGCAGCTCTCCGTGTACAGCGTACTCGGCCAGCCCGTGCGTACACTGTTGAGCGGGAACGTCGCCGCCGGCAGCCATACCGTGCAATGGGACGGAAACGACTCCCGCGGACGCCCGGTCGGAAGCGGGACATACTTCTATCGATTCTCCAGCCCGTCCGGGTATACGGCAACGATGCGGATGATCCTGCTGAGGTAACTTCCGCTTCACTCTTTTTCCAGTGGACCGGTTCAAGGCCCATGGCCATCCGGTTCTGCGCACCGCCGACCTGCCGGCCGCCCGGGCACCTGTACGGTGACCTGCGGTGTCCGGTCAGAATTGGACGAGAAAGACCATAACCTGCTTTGGGCCGACGCTCAGGGGGATCGCAATTGTTCCACCCTTCTGCACAAAGGAGACCTTCCCTGAACGTAGTATGTTCTTCACGCTCCCGATGCTTCGCTCCCCCACAGTCACTTCCAACGAACCGGACTTGGAACGGTTCTCGTCATTGATCAGATAGACGACGTACCCATTATCCAGAGTATGGACTTTCAGGTTCACGAACCCGCCATCCCTCGACGCAAAAAGCGCATCAGGTACGACACCGGCTTCCCTGGCAAATTCGAGCAGGACCTTCTTGGCGCGGCCCTCGGGCCGATCATAAAAGGTCGCCCCAAGCGGGACGGCGCTCAGGATCGCGGTCCCCTTGCCGTACCGGTTCCGGATCACCGCCGGTTCATCTGTCCCCGCAAACGATCCGAGCACCTCCACTGTTCCGAATGGCAGGAGCCGGTCCTTGAAATACCGTCCCTCAAATGAAAACGCCGGCTGCCCTTCCCTGCCGCTCATGCTGACATTGAACGAGGTTTTCCCCGCGGTCCAGTCGGGTCTGGCGGCCCCGAAAAGCTCATCGAGGCCCGCGCCGGGGCTCGTCTCATACGCGACATCCAGTTCATCGAGCGTAGCGGTGCGCGCGTCGGCGACGACGCACCCTCCTTGTCTGACGTAGTCCTTCAGGATCACCGCCACATCCCGGCGCATGACGATCTGAAATGGAAGGTAGACGATCCTGTAGGGTTTCAGTGCTTCGGCGTCCAGATGGCGGTCCATTCTGAGCACGTCGACCGAGATACCTCCTTCGTACAGGGCCCTGAACACTCCAGCGTTGCTCTCGAACATGAACCTCGTCGTCGCGGGCTCGGTGGACTGCTCGAGCGTCTTCACGAGGCCTGCCATATCGACCAGGATGGCGGCCTTCGGTTTCCGGAGATGGGCGTGGTACAGAATCTCCCCGTACTCTGTCATCACCATGCCGAGATCCCTCACTGCCTCCCCGCGCGGGGCGAGCTTCCCATCGACCTGGCAAAGGCCCCGGCCGAGCGATTGCCGCCCGCGCCTGAATGGAAGCCACTTCCAGTAGATCAGGCCTTTGCAGTCGTTCGCCAGGGCTGTCCAGGCCAGCAGGGACACGAATTCTTTCGACAGGTATCCGTTAAGGGCCAGACCGTTCTGGGCATTGGTATAGAGCTCCGTGAGAATGTAGTCCTTTTTCCCTGATGAGCACCGGACAGTGTTGAAGACCAGGTTGTGGAGCCAAAAGGGGCACGGGGTGAGGTTGTGATCTCTCTCCCAGATATCGGGGTAATAGGAAATGCCGTGAATGTCGTTCCGCTCGGCAATCGGAACATCGTCGATGTTGTACGACCCGAAGCTGTTGAAATTCGCCCAGGGAGTTCCCACTGGATTCGCGTTGACAGGGTGCGTGGAATCGTATTGCCGAAGTGAGCGGGTGAGCTCTCCCAGCAGGATGCCGTTCAGGTCGCTCCTAAACATGGTCCAGTCGATCTGGGGCAGGGAAGAATCCCAGTTGTCATTCAGAAACGGGCTCACTTCATCCCAGGACGTATACGCCTCTCCCCATGCCCTTCGAAGGGCCGGCAAGGATCCGTATTTCTGACGAAGCCATTCCCGGAAGCGTATCAGAACGTGTTCGGCATTCGAGCCATAGTGAGGTTCGTTCCATATGTTGTAGAAGCTCAGTGCGGGACTTTTCCCGTATCGCTCGATCACCGCCCTGAAATATGCCTCCACAAGAGGATAGACCCGGGGGTCGGCAAAATCCACATTCTCGCGGTTGTTGCGGTTTCCGTTGCGCAAACCATATTCATCCCACAAGCCCGCAATTTCCTTGAATTTCCAGATGGGCAAGTAGTGGCCGCACTGTTCCTCTTTTAACATCAGGGGGACGAACTTCAACTGCAGGTCTTCGAACTTCTTCACGAGGTAGTCGGTCCGTTTCCACTCCAGCGTGCGGGTTTCGGGATCCCACTGGCTCATCGGGAACACCATCACATGAGTGATTGCCGAGGCTTTCATCAGCGCAACATCCCTGTCCACCTGTCTGAAAAACGCCTCGTCGCTGGTGAACTCATCATGAAAGATATTGTACACCGTCCCCACAATGATCGACTGTGGAGGCTGAGCGGATAATGAGGCGTGGATCAGCAGGCTCGCAAGCCCCAGGAGAAGTCCTGATCTGTTCATGGCGACACGTTCCCTTGTGGTTCACGCCGTTCCCCGCGCCGGGGCCTCCGGCGCGTTCCTGAGCCTTCCCTTCACGTTGCCGCTACGGAATCTACTCGATTTTACCGGCAAAGCCAACTGGACGCAATCATGCCGCATGCGGGATGGGCTTCTCCTTTATCGGCCATCAATCGCACGACGCGCCTCAGCCAGGTTCCATCGGGCCTTCACAAATACAATCGTCAAGAGCGGCCCATGGTACTTGTGCCTTTGATTCAGTACCTTCTGAGCGAAAATGAAAGCAACCCAGACGTTGACGGAAGGCACCGCAACCATGAGAAACCTGAGGTGTCTCTCGCTGGCCGTGCCCGCCCTTTTGCTCCTGGGGGCTCTGCTGAGTGCGCAGGACGTCCCGTTGCAGCAGGGAACGGGGCACCACTTCATCTGTACGGACTACACGCAGGGAAAAGTCTTCATTGTGTCTGCGGAAGGAAAGGTGGAGTGGGAATACCCCGCGCCGTTGTGCAATGATGTGTGGGCCCTCCCAAACGGCAATTATCTGTTCAACACCGGTCACGGAGTGAAGGAGGTCACCCCCGGCAAAGAGGTTGTCTTCTCCTATGAATCTTCGAGCGAGATCTACGCCTGTCAGCGGCTCGCCAATGGGAACACTTTCATCGGCGAGTGCAACGCGGGGCGTCTGCTCGAGATCCGCCCGGACGGATCGATCGAAAGGGAAATTCGGCTCCTCCCGGCCGGCACGGACGGTGGCCACGCGTATATGCGCAATGCGCGCAAACTGGAGAACGGGAATTACCTTGTGGCTCATTACGGGCTTGAAGCGGTAAGGGAATACAGCCCGGCCGGAGTCCTGGTCAGGGAAATCCCTGCGCCGGGCGGCCCCCACAGTGTCGTCCGCCTTCCAGACGGCAACACCCTTATCGCTTGCGCCGACAAGGATCAGAACCAAAAGGTCTTCGAAGTGGACAGGGAGGGGAACACGGTCTGGCAGGTTTCGGCGAACGAGCTGCCGGGGGTGAAGTTGAAGTTCATGACGGGCATTCAGCGGTTGAGGAATGGCAACACGGTGATGACCAACTGGCTGGGGCACGACCAGTTCGGCACCGCCCCGCACATTATCGAGGTCACGAGGGACAAGAACGTGGTCTGGACCTTTGCCGACCACAAGACCATGCGGACCATTTCGAGCATCCAGTTGCTTGACGTCCCGGGAGACGCCGTCCGAGGGGAAATACTGCACTAAGGACCCTGCCTGTGAACAATCCGCCCAACCCCCGGTCAGGCGGATGCAGCCCCTCCGGATTCCCGCGGGCGCGGGGGAGTTCTGGCGGGTGAACGGCATGAACCTGGTGAAGACTACGAGAGGAGGAGCGCATGGCGGACAGGAAAGACCGTCCGGTAAGGATGGATCATGAGCAACCCGAGGCAGTCGCCCGATTCGGATGGCGTTACCATCACTTGGGGATTCCCACCAATACCCCGCGGCCTGGCGAACAGTACATCCCGCATCTCAAAGTCTACGTCAGCGGTTTCGAGACCAGTCCGTATGGCATTCAATGGATGCGGTTTGACGAAGAGTGCCCGGTGCACCAGCTCATCAGGCTCATTCCTCACGTCGCCTTTGAGGTGGACGACCTGGAAGGCGCCCTCGAAGGGAAGACCCTCCTCGGCCCGATCACCTCACCTTCAGCAGGAGTGCGCGTTGCCATGATACTGGACGACGGCGCCCCGGTGGAGCTCCTGGAATTCAGCGGGTCGGAGAATTCGGAGACAGGCGGCTCATCCCGCCTCGCAGGCGACTTGAAATAGTGCATAGCTCTACTGGCAGGCGACTTGAATGCAGGCTCTTAGCCAATAGCAACCACCCATGGCACAAGGAGAGCACTTTTCAGGGGGGGACGATGCGCACGTGGGCTTCCCTTCCCTGGGTCGAAGACAAAGGCGCTCCTGGCTTTGATGGTCGCCTTCTGCACTTCCATGTCTCCCGTGGCGCTCAGCGGATAATCAAGAGCTTGCGGGTCAGGGCGTATCCCTGTCCCTTGTCCACCGCGGGGACCTGAAGCCTGCAGAAATAGGTGCCGCTTGAGAGCCCCGAGCCGGTGAAGACGATTTCATGATAGCCCGCTTCCATGTCGCCATTGACAAGCTGCGCCACTTCCTGGCCCAGAGTATTGAAGACGCCGAGTATGACGTGCGAGCGGCGCGGGAGAGCATATCGGATCGTCGTGGAGGGATTGAACGGGTTTGGAAAATTCTGGGCCAGGTCAACAGAAGTGGGAAGGAGCGCATTGCCCGCCACCACAGATGTGGTCTTCAGGATTCTGAAGACAAAGCCCCTGGACGATGCCGCACTCCCTGATGGATCTTTTGCTGTGACACTCCAGGTGTACAATTTGTTCTCCCCCCCGAACCAGGACTCCTCGACTCTGCAGACCGTGTCCTGAATGCCGGCGAGCGTCGTATCTTTCCCTCCACCAGTGATATTCACGAAATAGCTCACCGTGTCCCCATCAGGGTCCAACGACCGGTGCCACCGGAATGTCACCGGCGCCAAGCCTGCCTGCAGTGTATCCCCGTCATGAGGCCACAGCTGGGAGAAGGGTCCCGGCGGAGAGTTCACCGTCTGAATCTGGAACAGCAGGGTATCCCTCACGGATGCATGGTCCGGGTCGGAGGCGGTCACAATGATATCAACCCTCCCGGCAAAGTTGCATGCGCTGGCGGCCAGCAAGGAATCGTTGACCACCAGGACAGTGACTTGGGAATCCACCGCCACGGCTGTAAATGACAGGGCATCGCTGTCCGGATCAAAGAAATTCGCGGTGAGATCACGCGCCAGCAGCACCCATCCGTGATTCCTCGGCACACTCCTGTCGGGAATGGCGCTCCTGACGCGGGGCGGGCGATTCAGATGCACGACAAGAACCAGCATGGAATCGCAGGCCGAGCCTCCGAATGAATCTCTTGCCGTGATGCGGATCTGGGCGGGCCCGGACCTGATGCCGGGGCGGATAGAGAGGGAATCGCCGGACAGCATGACACCTACTGCAGGATTCTGACTGGCGGCGACATACGTCAACGGAAGGCTGTCGTCATCTGCAAAGACGGATGACAGCCTCAAGAGGAAAACGAATCCTGCCGTGTCGGGAACCGTGGTATCGCGGATCGCAGACCTTACACGAGGCGGACGATGGCGCCGGACGGTGGTGAATGCCCAGGGTGCAGACCAGCTTCCGGGCACCCCGGCGTTTCTCCCCCTCACCCTCCAGAAATACTTCGTGCCGCCGGCCAGGGAGTCGACCTTTATGGATGTTCCCGTGACCGACGAATCGTCCAACGCCTCCGTTCTGAAGAGTGAATCCGCAGCAACCTGCAACCTGTAACTGTCGGAATTTGCCGCGGCCTGCCACTGCAGCACGATGGGCGAAGGGAGACCCGTTGATCCATCCGGCGGCTGCAGGAGGACGGTTGTGCCGGGAGTCGGCGGTGGCGGTACGGCCTTTTGCATTTCCATATCGCTGATTTTCACCTGGCCGCCGGGAGCGGGCGAGGCCGTCACGCCGAGATCCACTTGAGAGACATCGAAAGGGATGACCAGAGACGGCGGCGCTGTCGAGGAGTTCTTGAGGGAATACTTCTTCCATCCGGTATCGGCCACGGTATACGACAGGGCAACATTCGGGTAGGAACTGCCGGGGGCACCGTAAAACCTGAATGTGACGATAACTTTGCTCCCAGGCGTTCCCTTGAGCCAGAGAGAGAAGTCATTGTCTCCCTTCTCCACCCCCGCCAGCTTGCCGGTGCTGCAGAGCCTGCCGTTCCTGGATAATGCGTAGGCGCAGCTCTTGCTGTCCGGTATTCCATCTGTCCTGTCGAGCACCCCGTCCACCGACTTGGAGTATCCGTCGGGGACGCCGTTGCCATCGAGATCCACGTTTAACGGCGGTATGACATTCTGGAATGGATCGGGGGTCGATCCATACAGGATCTCCGCCCATTCTGCCTCCGTCCTCACCGGGATGCCGGACTGCACGCACCAGGAGAGGAGGCTGTCGATGCTGGCAAGGTATGCATCCCAACCCCCGAGGGTGCTTGAGAAATGACTCAATCCGCAAGGGACAATGTGCCTTGCCACCTGATCGGCGATGAGGCTCTTGATGAACCCTGCGGACTGATTCTCTTCATCAAAGTCTCCCCACATCATGGCGAATCTCCGGTCGGCGTCGGGGTCGTATTCATTGAAGACCTTCAGCGACCTCTCCCGGTAGACCGCTGCTGACCGGTATTGAAACTCCTGGCCGAGGATTCTCTTGACATCCTTCCTGTCAAGATCCGGCAAGTACCCACCGGGCTGGATCCATGAGACCGGTCTGGCGAGATTGCATTGCCCGAAGAGGGAGAGCGACCTGGAGGCGAGAAGTCTCAGGGCATCGTCGGTCAGTCTCCCGCCGATGTTGTCGATCCTCATGTACCGGACGCCGGATCTTGTGCCCAGCGAGATGGGTTCATCCCATGCACTCAGGATGCGCAGGGTATCGGTGTTGGAGGCGTCGCTGTTCTTCAGGGATGTGGGATCGATGTCACAAATGATGTTGAGCGACGGGAAGTAGATCTGGCGCACCTCACCGAAGTTTGCGAACCCCCCGGGCTGCGCGGTGGTCACGATGTTGCCGGAGATGTTGACGTAGCCTGAGCCGAGGGTTGCCGTGGTATCGACGGGAGTGTACCTGAGACAGATCTTGTCTCGGTTGATGTGATCCACCCCGCTTCGGCCTGAGTAGTAGGCCGTGTCGGCAACCCGGCTGAAATACTGGGGAGCGTGGTCAGGAGTGTGATCCATGATCTCGTGCCCCCGCCCCTGCGCCTCCTTGAGATAGGCTATGGAGGCCGCGTCAACGGAAATGTCGGAGACGTTGATCGCAAGGGAGGTCTTCAGACCATACTTGTTGAAGACCGCCTCATAGGCCTTCCACTGCGCCACGGGGTGATTGTCATCAACGCGAAAGTAGATTCCGCTCTTCTTGGGGACCAGCAACTGTCCCGTCGAGATTGAGCAGCCAAGAATGGCCAGAACAAGAACTCGGGAGAGCTTCTTCACGGCAGCTCCGGAGGACTCTGCCAGGGACTTGCGGCCCTGACTTTGAGAGGTGGTGCGGGAGAACTGAACGAAAACGGAACGACACAGCGCGGATGCAGAACCTAAGCTAGTACGGGGAACTCTGTTCAGCCTAAGCTACTGCGGGGAACTCTGGTCAATGCAAACTACTAAGCGGAACTCTGGAAATCAACATGCATCCGGATTTGAGTACCGGATATTTGAGTACCGGAAATGCCGACCAGAGATAGGTGACATTCATGAAACCCTAACATAGCCCTCATGCTGCTTGGTTTTTCCACATTCCGGGGGATGTTCCAACCCTGGAAGCGATTGTTCAGGCGAGGGAAGTCATAAAGGACGGATACAGGATTCAGATATGGAGAGAGGGGCCCTTCGCTACTTGCCCGCAGGCCTCCTTCTGACTGCGTAGCCGTACTGGATCGGCCAGGGGGCTTCCTGCCCGAGGACCTGGGCGGCGTCCAGCGCCCAGTATGGCTGCCTCAGCATCTGTTTGGCAAGGAGGACAATGTCGGCGGCGCACGTCTTGATGATACTATTGGCCTGCTCGGGCTCTGTAATCAAACCCACGGCAGCGGTCATGATGCCGGCCTTCTCCCTGATGGCGCCTGCAAACGGAACCTGATAGCCGGGAGACAGCGGCACCTTGGCCCCCGGGACAAGCCCGCCGCTTGATGTATCGATCAGGTCGACACCAGTGGCTTTCAGCAGGCGGGCCAGCTCAATCGACTGCTCCAGATCCCATCCACCACCGTCCACCCAATCAGTGGCTGAGATGCGGACGAATAACGGCACGTCATCAGGAATGACCTGCCGGATCCCGCTGGCGAGCTCGACGGCGAGCCGCATCCGGTTCTCCAGGCTCCCGCCGTACTCGTCTTTCCGCGTGTTACTGATGGGCGAGAGGAACTGGTGGACAAGGTAGCCGTGCGCGGCATGAAGCTCGATCACTTTGAACCCCGCCTCCACTGCTCTCCGGGCAGCGGCAAGGAACGCGTGCTTCACGCCGGCAATCCCTTGACTGTCCAGCTCGGCCGGGACCTGGTATCCCTCCGCAAATGGGACGGCGCTGGAACCTACGACCGGCCATCCCCCTTGCTTGGGAGTGTGAAGGCTGATTCCGCCCCTGAAGGGCGCGGCGACGCTTGCCTTGCGGCCGGCGTGTGCAAGCTGAATACCAGGCACCGCTCCCAGACGAGCGATGAGCCGGGCCACACGGGCAAGCGGTTCGACCTGTCGCTGATCCCAGATGCCGAGATCTCCGGGAGAGATCCTTCCTTCGGCCGTCACCGCGGTTGCTTCCGTGAACACCAACCCGGCCCCACCTGCAGCCCGGCTCCCCAGGTGGACCAGGTGCCAGTCGTCCGCCATCCCATCCTCGGCACAGTACTGACACATGGGCGAGACCCCTATGCGGTTCCGCATCGTCACGCCGCGGATGGTCAGGGGGGTGAGCAGCGGAGGCGTGGGTGGCGTTCCGTCAAATGTGCCGCCGTCCCGCGGTGGGGTCTTTGTCTGGAGGGCTTTCATGAGCATGCCTTGCCTTCGTTGTGCTGACGTCACAAACGACCCGGGAAGCGCGGGCAACAACGATTCCGCCGGGCGGGTTCACTACCCCAATACTTCAACCGCAAATGCCTGCCAAAGAATCCCTCAGGCCGTCCGCCCAACCGGTCCTTCCGTGCAGGCGCCTGCACAAGCGGCCACTCCGGTGAGTGTCTTGAACCAAATTGCCTTCTTGACTCTCGAAAAAGGGAATGCTACACTATTCGCCAGGGCCGCTCTTGATGAAACGAAGAGAACTCTTCCTCGCCGCGCTCGCGGATATAGCCGCCCTCGGACTCCTGGAGCACGCCTAACAATCGTCTTCCCACTGAGGGAAGGATACCATGAAGGCGACTTCGACACGAAAGAAGATCCGCTCACTCATCGTCGACGACGAGCCTCTTGCGCGCGAGCGGATCCGCCAGCTGCTGGAAGATGAACCTGACATCACTGTGGTCGCTGAATGCCCGAACGGCTTCGACGCCCTTCAGGTTCTGTCGCGCCGAGACATCGACGCCATCTTCCTGGACGTGCAGATGCCGGAGATGGACGGATTCGAGGTCCTGGATTCCCTCAGGGCAGAAGACCTCCCGGCGGTCGTTTTCGTCACGGCCTATGATACGTTTGCGGTGCGGGCATTTCAGGTCCACGCGGTCGATTACGTGCTCAAGCCGATCGACCGGACCCGATTCGCACAGGCAGTGGATCGCATGCGCAAAGAGGTGGCTCGCAGGAATCATGAGAACGTCGACACCAATCTCCTCGGTCTGATCAATGACCTGCGGGCTGAACGGCGCCATCATGACCGCCTGGTCATCAATACAGGAGATCGCTTCAGGTTTGTCGAGGTCGCGGATGTCGACTATGTGACAACGGAAGGGAACTACGTGAAGATTCACGTCAAAGGTGACAGCCATCTCCTGCGCAGCACGATGCACGCTCTTGAGCAGCGGCTCGACCCCGGCCGCTTTGTCCGCATTCATCGATCAACCCTGGTCAATGTCGAACGGCTGAAAGAATTGCAGCCCTACCGGAAGGATGATGCGGTCGCCATCCTGAAGGACGGCACCAGGTTGACGGTGAGCCGGCGTTACAGATCACAACTCCTCGCGTCGGTCACCATTCCANNCCTGCTTCATCCAGAGCGTCGTGTACACCCCACGCTTGATGACCCTTCTCCCCTCTTTGTCTTTGCCTCGTTGTTCGGACCGGCCGACGGTGTAGCCGAGTTTGCCTGGGATGAAGATCCCGGCGCTGGTCGGAGTCCATCGAAGTGAAAACGTGCTGTCGCCGAACAAGCCGCTCATCGCCTTGCGGATCGCGTCCCGGCCGGTCGTCGGAGCAGCTGTCCCGGAAACCATCGATCCATTTTCTGCAAAGTACATCACCCAGCCTTCGACACCTTTGCGGGCTGTGGCTTCATCGAAATCCTTATCGAGCTGCATGAGGGTGTCGGCTTCGGGCTGCCCGCCCTGCTCCCTGAGGGGGAGGCCGGCTCTCCCCGATGAGATACTCAGAACGGATGCAAGGGCGATAAAGAGGAAGACGCGAAGACACATGGTGACCTCCCGGAATGATCACACGACGGAATGGAGAAGCTTGAATCTGTTCCTGGCGATTCCCGGATGGTACTCAACGATGCAGGCTTTGAGAAGGACTTTGGGACAAACGACCGATGGAACGGGACAAGCGGGCCTGGCAACAAGCCGGTCGAAGAGGCCGGGATACGTTGAATATCATCGGACCTTCTCTTAAGTTTACCCAGACCTTTCCCTCGAACAATCGAAGAGATCAGGACCAGGATGGACGTCAAAGAGCCTTGGCAATCACTCTGGAACCGGCAGGTATCGTTTCTCCTCCCATTTGCCGGCTTCCTGATCGTCGCTGGAGCCATGCTGCTGGCGTTCACAAAGACGGAGATTCATCTGGCGATCGACGCGCATCATCTGGGCCTCGCCGATCGGCTCTTTCCCTGGGTCACACTGCTTGGTGAGGGGTGGACAGTTGTGGCCCTGGTTCTTCTGCTGCTCTTCGTGCGGTATCGCTACGCGTTGATGGTGGCCGCAAGCAGCATTCTTGCGGCGCTGTGCGCTCAGCTCCTCAAGCATACACTTTTTGCCGGCGCAGCACGTCCGAAGGAATTCTTCAGCGGAATTCATGAATTGCACCTCATCCCGGGGGTGGACCTGTTGTCCTACAACAGCTTCCCCTCGGGCCACGCGGCAACAGCATTTGCAGCATGCTTCTGCCTTGCCATGTTCTCTGGTTCCCGGACCGTGAAAGCAGCCCTGTTCTGTTCCGCGCTTGTCATTGCGTTCTCCCGCGTCTATCTCTCCCAGCACTTCCTGCTCGACATCTATGCTGGAGCGGTTATCGGTGTTCTCTCGGCTGCAGCCACATCTCTCTGTCTTGACAGCACTGACATTCCGCTCCGCCCCGGCGGGCTTGATGGCTCGCTGGTCCGGCGAACGAGATCCTTGCCGGATGCCAGGAGCGGAGGCCGTGTTGTGTAGTGGCGTGGCGGCACCCGAAACCAGAGCTCCCAGCATCAGCGTGGCGTCCACCTCGAGATCTGCAGAGCCCATGCTTCATCAGAAGAATGGGCCTCTCGCCATCAGGCGCGTAAGCTGCATAGGGTTGCTGTAGGGGCAAGATAGGCGGCTACGCAAAAGATGTCAATGCGCTGTCATGGGCCAGACTTTTTGAGGCTGCGGTTGACCTTTCGGCCATCCTGGAGAAAGGTAGCGTAGAATAGGCCACGCTTCGGCGAACGGGGATAAACGGTGAGCAGTTGCAAGGCTGACCGCAGCTCGTGAACAGTGAGGGGCAGTCGACGGTGCAGTAAGAGGCCCCCTCACGCCACTTTCTACAGCCGAAATCCAGCCAATTCAGCGGAGAGGGTGGGATTCGAACCCACGATACCCTTACGAGTATACCACCTTTCCAGGGTGGCCAGTTCAACCGCTCCTGCACCTCTCCACGATGCACAGAAAATATTTCTGCGGGAATCAATATACTTACTCCGGTCCCAAAAGACAACATTTGACGCTGATAAGACCACCTTCAGGAGCGCCCGAGCTTTCCAGCTTCGCCACAAGCCTCCGAATGGCAGAACTGGAAGTGTCCATCAAAAGTAGGCCACCGAGCGCAAACTGCCGGGAGCAGACCGCCTAAAGTTGACTTCCATCCGCCGCCTTGCTTTCGATATCCCCCCTCTCTATCTTGTCAATGAGAACCTTCAAGACCCCATGCGAAGCCTGCATATCCTCGCGATCCTGCTGGCGGCCGCGGTTCTTCAGGCTGCCGCCCAGACAGTTGACGTTGTGACGATCGATGCCACCATCAACCCCGCCATCGCCGACTACATCGGTGAGAGCATCGAAAAGGCACGGGAGGACGGTGCGGTTTGTCTGGTTATCCGCCTCGACACTCCGGGCGGATTGTTGAAATCCACCCGCGTTATCGTTACAAGCCTCCTGACCGCCCCCCTTCCGGTTGTCGTCTACGTCTCTCCTTCCGGCGCCCAGTCGGCATCCGCCGGCGTGTTTGTGACGCTGGCGGCGCATGTCGCCGCGATGGCCCCCGGGACCAATATCGGGGCCGCTCATCCGGTGGGAATGCAGGGGGCGGAAAAAGACTCCATCATGAATGAGAAAGCCACCAACGACGCGGCCGCATTCATCCGCTCCATCAGCGAAAAGCGGCACCGGAACGTCCATTGGGCTGAAGAGGCGGTGCGCAAGAGCATCTCCATCACCGAGACAGAGGCCCTCCGGGACAGCGTCGTCGACCTCGTGGCTCCCAGCGTGCGGGCGCTCATGGACAGCCTCGACGGCAGGAGCCTGGACGTCAACGGCGCCACCGTTGTGCTCCACACCAGGGGCGCGAATATTGTCGAGCAGGAGATGGGGTGGAACCACCGGATCCTGAATGTCCTCAGTGACCCCAATATCGCATACATCTTCTTTTTGCTTGGCATGTACGGGCTGATGTTCGAGCTCTATAACCCCGGCGCCATCCTGCCGGGAATTGTCGGCGTCATTGCGATCATCCTCGCTTTCTATTCTCTTCACACCCTCCCGGTGAACTACGCCGGCGTGGCGCTGATCGTGTTCGGCATTATTCTGTTCATTATCGAGATCAAGGTCGTCAGCCATGGCCTGCTCGCGATCGGCGGCATCGCATCGATGCTGCTGGGTTCCGTCATGCTCATCCACAGGGAATCCACGCTCGACATGGTCTCACTTTCGTGGACGGTGATCCTGGCGGCGGTCGGGTTCAGCGCGCTGTTCTTCCTATTCGCCATTGGCATGGGGATCAGGGCCCAGAGGCTGAAGCCGTTCACGGGGGCAGAGGGCATCGCGGGCGAGCCCGGCGAGGCAATCACGGATCTGGCGCCCGAAGGGTCGGTAAGGGTCCATGGCGAGATCTGGCAGGCCGCCGCTCGCACGGGCTCTATCCCCCGGGGCTCACACATCACTGTCGTTTCTCTTCACGGTCTCAAACTTCTCGTTGACCGAACCGATTGACCTCACTTCACGGGAGCTTCTCCCATGCAAGCATTCAGTCTTTTCGTGGTTGTCGCCGTGGTCTTTGCGGTGATCATCCTTTCGAACGCCATCCGTATCCTGCCCGAATACGAACGAGGCGTCATCTTCCGGCTCGGGCGTCTGATCGGCTTGAAAGGACCGGGGATCGTCTTCCTGATCCCCATCGTGGACAGGATCGTCAAGGTGAGCCTGCGGACGGTGGTCATGGATATCCCTCCCCAGGACATCATCACCCGGGACAATGTCTCCATCAAGGTCAACGCCGTCGTCTACTTCCGCGTGATCGA
>PMBF01000108.1 GCA_003152875.1 Ignavibacteriota bacterium
TCGGCTCCGAAGTGGAGGGCGATCTGTCCGGTTTTCTTCCCCTCGGAGAACCACGATGCCTGAATGTGCGGCATGTTGTCAAGGTAGATGCGGCTGAGCGAGATCATCTGCAGGTAACGGACCGGCGTGGCGTAGTGCGGTATGACCTTTTCAAGCGGTGTGTTCCCCGGCTTGAAGCTCCACGGGATGAACGCCGTGAAACCTCCCTGTTCGTCCTGCAGGGCCCGGACGACATCGAGATGTTCCACGATCTCCTCGTCCTTCTCGAGGTGCCCGTACATCATCGTCGCGGTTGTCCGGTAGCCGATCCTGTGGGCCTCGCGCATGACGGAAAGCCAGTCCGCGCTCGTCCCTTTCAAATGGCTGATCTTTTTCTTGACGCCGTCTGCCAGGATCTCAGCACCGCCTCCGGGGAGGGATCTGAGGCCGGCATCCCACATCCGGCTCAGGACCGCGGGGACGGTCAGACCTGAGACTCTTGCCATGCCGATGATTTCGGAGGTGGAGAAGAAATGCGGATAGACGGCGGGAACCTCCCTGACGGTCCGTTCCACGAGCTCACAATAATACTCCAGGGGAAGGGACGGGTTCACGCCACCCTGCAGGAGCACGGTCGTGGCGCCGTTCGCGGCAGCCTCCTTGAACCTGGCGATCATGTGATCGACCGAATGGGTGTACGCCCCCTCGTCTCCCGGGTGCCGGTAGAACGCGCAGAAGATGCAGTCGATGTTGCAGATGTTGGAATAGTTCGGGTTGGTGTCAATCACGAACGTGACGCGCCTCTCCGGATTCTTGCGGAAGCGGACTTCGTTGGCCGTCTCCGCAAGGTCGAGGAGTTCCGCATGGCCGAGGAGAAAGAGGCCTTCCTCGCGGCTGATGCGTTCTCCGGAGCGCGCCTTGCGGAGGATGTCAGCGCCGTGCATCATGGGCGTGGACCGTTGTTTCTTCCTCAAGCTCCCGGACGAGGCGGTCGAAGGTTTCGATGGCTTCCATCTCCTTCTCACCGAGCACGAAGGTGAATCCCCCCAGATAGTCTGCGACTTCGGCGGGGGACATGCCGATCCGGCGGCCGTGGGCCGCCCCCACNNGATGCCGGTTCCACGCCTGCGCAGCGCCTCGTCGCCGATCAGCAGCAGAGCGTCGTGTCTCGACCAGTCGTTCACGCCGGCATGGAGCCGCTCGAAGGAAGAGCGGACGCAATGCTTCTTTTTCAGAAGGATCTGCAGGAGTCTGATGGAGGTTGCGGTGTCATCGGTGATGCCGATGGAACCCCCCTCGAGGCCCGCCCAGGGCACCCTCGAAAAGAGGAGAACGCTTTTCACTTCGCGGTGGTTGGCGATCGTCCACCCCATGAGCTCCAGCCGGTCCTGCTGAGCGAGATAGTCCATCAGGGAAAAGGGTCCGGCATCGAGCTGTCCCTCATCGCAGAGGATTCCCATGCGGCGCGGCACGACGGGGAAGAGGCGGAAACGCCCCTTTTCGAAGTGGGCGTAGAAGGGAACCGAGTTCAGGAACGGGATCTGTCCGACGATCCGGTCGCCGTGGAGGTGGACCGGGTTGTAAAAGGCATCCCGTTCGACGGGGATCTTTCCCGCATCACGAATGATGCGGATGATGTTCTCCTTCGCCAGTGTCATCGGGCTCACCGCGCCGGCATCGTGTGCGATCTTCTCCCCTCCCACGGTCCCGTCCATGTCGTCCGCGCCGAAATTGAGGGCCACCGACGCCACTTCCTCCGTCAGCATCACCCAGTAGGCCTTGATGTGAGGGAAGTTGTCCAGCATGAGACGGGAGACGGCGATGGTCCTGAGGTCGTCGATCGCCGAGGTGAAGCGGTCGCGGGGCTTTATCCCGGTGTCGCCCGGCTGGAACGCAAGCGGGATGAACGTGAGGAACCCGCCTGTCTCGTCCTGCGCTTCCCTCAGGCGCATCATGTGGATCAGCCGCTCCTCCAGAGTCTCGATGTGGCCGTAGAGCATCGTGCTGTTCGTAGGAATGCCCAGCCGGTGCGCGGTCCTGTGGACCTCGAACCATCCCTTTGCGCCGATCTTCTGCGGAAAGAGCAGTCTGCGCACCCGCTCGGAGAACACCTCCGCTCCTCCCCCCGGCAGTGTGCGGAGTCCTGCTTCCTGCAGCCGGCGCAGCACTTCCTCGATGGACATCCTGAATTTCTTGTGAAAGAAATCGATCTCCACCGCTGTAAAAGCCTTCACGTCCGCGCCGGGGAGGACCGAGTGGACCGAGCGTACGATGTCGAGGTAGCGTTCCCAGGGCCAGTCCGGGGGCATCCCGCCCGTGATGTGCACCTCGCGGATCTCCGGGGTGAGCTTTGCGAGGATCTCCCGGGTCGTCATCTCGTAGGCGCGCGGGTCCCCCTTCTTCGCGGCAAAGTCACAGAATTTGCACGAGAGCACGCAGACGTTCGTGTGCTCGATCTTCTGATTGAGAACAAAGTAGATCCCGTCGCCGGAGCGGTTCTGCTGGACCGCATGCGCCATCTTGCCGAGGGCAATGACGTCGGGGCTGCGGTACAGGGTGAGACCGTCCTCGAGCGTCAGCCTCTCGGCGCGCTGGACCTTGTCCCAGACGGGAACAAGCGAACGGTCGTGAAAGACGATGTCATGCATATGCGTGAGCGTGCTCCGCTCTACTGTTCTGGCTGAGTTGAAGAGATCATGATTCTCGTGCCCTGGACGTCATGGAAAGGACACTGTTGCCCACTTGCGCACACGGCGGGTGGTCTCCGGGCGACGGTGCGAGGCGGGGCAGTGTTTATTTCCAGTACGTCTCCCACCTTTCCTCCACGGACTTCCGGATGCTGTCCGTCATGCGCAGCGCCCCGGGGTATCCCGTTTTCCACGTGGCGTCGATGCCCATCACACCGCCGTACACGGGGCAGATGCCGATCAGCCGCTGCTCGCTGAACAGGATGTCGCGCTCGCAATCGAACCTGGTGAAGATTCCCCAGATGCGATTCTCCTTGTCCCTGATGTCCACATCGTCGCTCACCACGGCGACCATGCGAATGTCCTTGGTGTCGGGGTGGCGCAGCAGCGCCTCGAGAATCTCCCTGCCGCTGCCTGAGGTCCTGACAACCAGCATCGTGTCGTGCGCCAGGACCAGGTCCGAGATTCCCGGGTGCACGCTGCGCAGATGGTCGAACCGTCTGGCGCCTGGCTCCCGTTCGAGCCGCGGGCGTGGAGGCCGTGCCGGCTTTCGGGTCGCATCAAGGATCATCCGGCTTCCGAGGTTCATGGTAAAGCTGGTGAAATCCAGCGTGTCCAGAGGCACACGCGGAATCAGCACGAAATCGAAATGGGGATCGAAATTGTCCCGCACTTCCTTCATAACCGCGTCGAAGTCCCGTACGTTCACTCCCTCCGAGACCAGCACGATGCATTTGGTAAGGGAAAGCTGCGCCATCCCCATAAGGCCCAGCGCGGTTTTCATCGATTCCTTGGCATATCGCTGGTCCACCGCGACGGCCAGCAGATTGTGGAATCCGGCCTCGTAATACGCCCAGAGTGAGCTGACCTCGGGATGCACCAGACGCGCCAGCGGTCCCAGGATCTGCTGGGTGGCATCGCCGAGGAACTTGTCTTCCATGGGGGGAATGCCCACGACCGTGGCCGGATAGACGGCGTTTCGCCGGTGCGTGATGCGCCGGAGGTGGAACACGGGAAAGTCGGCGGCGTGAGAATAGTGTCCGAAGTGATCGCCGAAAGGGCCCTCCGGCCGGCGCTCATGCAGCGGCACCTCTCCCTCCAGGATGAACTCGGCATGGGCAGGGACGTCGATGCCGATCGAGCTCCCGCGAACCATTTCGGTGCGATGCCTTCGCAGGAACCCGGCGAACATCGCCTCGTCGATGTTTTCGGGGAGCGCGGCGATGGTGGCCATGAGCAGGGCCGGATCGGTACCCAGCGCAACGGCAAGCTCGAACGGTCTCTCCAGTTTCTCCGCCTGGAAGTAGTGAAACCCGCCCCCTTTCTGAATCTGCCAGTGCATGCCGGTGGTCCGTTTGTCGAACACCTGCATCCTGTACATCCCCATGTTCCGCTTGCCGGTGCGGGGATCGTAGGTCACCACCTGGGGGAGCGTGATGAATCTGCCGCCGTCACCCGGCCAGCAGGTGAGCACGGGGAGGCTGTCGAGGTCCGGCTCCTCGATGATCTGCTGGGCGATTCCTGACGAGACCCGGCGCGGGGGCGCAGCAAGGAAGCGCCGTGCCAGTGCGCGGTGCTTCCAAAGGGAGCTGGGTTTCGGGGGAACAATGTCGCCGAGGAATGAGATCAGTTCCTGTCCGAGCTCGTCCGGGTGGCACCCGAGGGCGAGCTCGCACCGGCGATCGCTCGCCAGCGTATTGATGATGAGCGGATAGGATGAGCCTCTGACGCGCTCAAACCAGAGTGCGGGCTTCCCTTCCCTGATCGCGCGCGAAGCAATCTCGGTGATCTCGAGGCACGGGTCCACCTCCGCCGTGACCCGGTGGAGTTCCCCCTGCGTCTCGAGGTAGCGGGCAAAATCACCCAGTGTCCGGAAGGTTGGCTTCATGCGCCGGTTCGTTTCACCAAGAACATGGGAGTGCTCTCGCGTGCGGCCGGCCCCCGGGTGCGGGCATCATTCCAGGTCCTCTGCCCGCCACCCGTTCGCCTCTCTCACGCCGATCTGCGCAAGAACCCTGTCGGTGAAGGCGCCGACATACTCTTCGACGCTGCCGGGAAGGACATACATGGGGGGGGAGATCGGCATGATTACGGCGCCATATCCGGAGAGCTTTGCGCACTGTTCGAGGGAGACGGTGGACATCGGCGTCTCCCTCACGCAGATCACGAGCTTGAAGCGTTCCTTCAGGCAGACCGCGGCCGTCCGCGTGATCAGCGTGTCGCCGATCCCCGATGCGATCTTGCCGATCGTCGAGGTGGACGCGGGAATGATCACCAACGCGTCGATGAGGTTGGACCCCGACGCCGTGGGGGCCGTCAGGTCCTCGTCGGAGAAGATGCGGTGGACGTGCGGCTTCAGGTCCTTCTCGCTGATCCGGAGCTCATCGCGCAGCAGCACTTTGCCCCAGGAGCTGACGATGAGGAATTTCCGGTCGGGGCATTTCTTCAGGAAATCCACCGCGAAGGCGGCCCCGGAGGAGCCGGTGATCCCGACGACGATGTTCACGCGCGCACCCCGACGAGGATCATGAGGAAGACCGCAAATGCAGCCGCCGCATTGATCTTGAAAAAGGCCAGCTCGACATCGGAGGCCTTCCTCTGCTCGAGATACAGGAGGTACCCTGTCAGGAGGAGCAGCGGCAGCGCGAGAAGGGAAAGGATCGATTGCACGAAGAGGACGGCCAGCAGGACGAAGGCGATGACGTGGAAGACCGCGGAGAACCGGAGCGCGTCCCGCCTGCCGAACCTCGCCGGAAAGGAGTAGAGACATTCCTTCCGGTCGAACGCCTCATCCAGCGTCGCGTAGATGATGTCGAATCCCGCCCCCCAGAAGAGTGTAAATAGCGAGAGCAGCGCAGGGGTGAACAATCCGTCGAGCGAAGGGGACACGGCAAACCACCCCCCGAGAGGACCCATGGCAAGACCCAGCCCCACTCCGAAATGCGACAGCGGGGTGTACCGCTTCATCGTCGGGTAGACGATAAAGACGGCCAGCGGGATCGGCGAGAGCATGAAGCAGAACATCGAGATGAGCCAGGCCGAGCCGAAATACAGCATCAGGCCTGCCGCCAGGACCCCGAAGCCTTCCGTGAGCGTCATCCGCCCGCTCGGAAGGTCCCTGTCCGCAGTCCTCGGATTGCGTGCATCGATGTGCCGGTCGATGATCCGGTTCAGGGCGAAGGCGACGGTTCGCGCTCCCGTCGCGGCCCCCAGGACGAGGAGCAGGAGGCCCGGGCCAGGCACATGCCCGTGCATGCCCAGGAGCACTCCGCTGTAGATCAGCGGGAGTCCGAAGAGCGTGTGCTCAATCTTGATGAAGGAGAAGTATTTCATCGTCCCCTGAATGGTGCTGTTGGTCCTGCGGCGCGCGACTTATTCCCACTCGATCGTCGCCGGAGGTTTCGAACTGACGTCATAGACCACGCGGTTGATGCCGCGGACCTCGTTGGTGATGCGCGAAGAGATCCGGGCGAGCACCTCATGCGGAAGCCGGAACCAGTCGGCCGTCATACCATCCACACTCGCCACTGCCCGGACGGCCGCGGTTTCGTCGTACGTCCTGCCGTCCCCCATCACGCCGACCGACCGGACAGGGAGAAGCACCACGAATCCCTGCCAGATGTCGCGGTACAGCCCCGAGCGCTTGATCTCCTCGACAAAGATCGCATCGGCCTCTCGGAGCCGGTCGAGCCGCTCCTGCGTGATTTCCCCGAGCACCCGCACGGCGAGACCTGGTCCCGGAAACGGGTGCCGCCAGATCACCTCGTCGGGGAGCCCGAGTTCCGAGCCCACTCTCCGCACCTCGTCCTTGAACAGCTCGCGAAAGGGTTCCACGAGCTTGAGGTTCATCCTCTCCGGCAGTCCTCCCACATTGTGATGGCTCTTGATCGTCGCCGAGGGACCACGAAACGAGGTTGATTCGATCACGTCGGGGTAGAGAGTCCCCTGGGCAAGGTAATCCACCCTGCCGATCGCTTCCGCCTCCCGCTCGAACACTTCGATGAATAGGCGGCCTATGGTTTTGCGCTTCTTCTCCGGGTCGGCTTCGCCCTTGAGCGCCTCAAGAAACAGCGAAGTGGCGTCGACGTAACGGAGGTTGATGGGAAACCGGGACCGGAAGGTCTCGACGACCTGTTCCGATTCCCCTTTCCGCATCAACCCGTTGTTGATGTGGATGCAGAAGAGCCTGTCGCCGATCGCCCGGTGGAGAAGGACCGCCGCAACGGCCGAGTCGACGCCGCCGCTGAGAGCGCAGAGCACGCGCCCTTCTCCCACACTGTCCCGGATCTGCCCGATGGAGGATTCGATGAACGAGGCTGCGCTCCACCCTCCCCTGCAACCGCAGATGGTGTAGAGGAAATTCCGAAGGATCTCTCCCCCCCTCGGCGTGTGGGCGACCTCCGGGTGGAACTGTACTCCATACAGGCGCCGCCTCCCGTCCCGGATTGCACAGACGGGAGCATTGGCCGAGTGGGCGATGGCTTCGAACCCTTCCGGGAT
The DNA here is from genome assembly GCA_003152875.1 of Ignavibacteriota bacterium. Classification (GTDB taxonomy): domain Bacteria; phylum Bacteroidota; class Ignavibacteria; order UBA10030; family UBA6906; genus Fen-1262. The sequence goes on from PMBF01000108.1 coordinate 7,167, forward strand.
GCGCGTCAGGTGGTCGCCATGGCTCATCCAGACCCTGAGCCCCGTCCCGCGGGCGATTCCGGCGAAAAGGTCCGCCGCATCGTCCACGATGAGCTCGGCTTCGCCGTACTCGCGCCTCGCCGCGCCGTCGACTTCCCCGCCCAACTGCCTTCCCATAAGCTGCAGGCCGTAGCAGATTCCGAGCACCGGAATCCCCAGCGCGAAGATCTCAGGAGAGGAGAGCGGAGCTCCGGGCTCATACGTGCTGAACGGGCTCCCCGAGAGAATGATCCCGCGGGGCCGCATGTTTCTGATTGCTTCAACGGAGAGGTGAAAGGGCTGGAGCTCGGAATAGACGCCAAGCTCGCGCACCCGGCGGGCGATCAGCTGCGAGTACTGTGCGCCATAATCCAGAATGAGAACGATTTCTGCGTGGGGCATGCCTGTAGGCTCGTTCGAATCTCTTAATATAGGCATTCGCAGAGAGATTCACAAAGAGGAGGGCGCCACCCGAGCGAGCGGCCGGCCGGATGCAAGACGTTCAGCAATACTCCTTCGCGGACCGGTCATCCCGCTTCGCGATTTTGCCACTTCGCGGCTTTGCCGCTCAGCGGCGGAGAGTCCTTCCCTTCCGGCGTGAGAGGCGAGGCGCGTGGTCTTTGAGGAATTTCGCGAGGATGTCGGCGAGATCCGGTTTCGTGGTCTCCTCCAGAGAATACTGCACGCGGGCAGAGGGGTGTTGAATAACAACCACCCTTCGCAGGTCGATGGGCGTGCCGATGATCACGGCATCGCAGGGAACCTGGTTGATCGTCGATTCGAGATCTTTCATCTGTTCGGGCCCGTACCCCATGGCGGGAAGAAGCACGCCGATCCGGGGATATTTCCCGTAGGTGGCAGCGATCGACCCCACGGCATACGGACGGGGATCCACAATCTCCGCGGCACCAAACTGGCGCGCAGCCAGGGTCCCCGCCCCGAACTGCATGTCGCCGTGCGTGAGGGTCGGACCGTCTTCCACCACCAGGACGCGCTTCCCTCTGATCACCTCGGGGTCATCGACGCTGATGGGAGAAGCAGCCCTGACGATCAGGGCGGAGGGGTTCACGCGTGTAACGTTTGCGATCACCGTGTCGGTGTTTTCCGGCGCGGCGCTGTCCACCTTGTTCACGACGATCACGTCGGCAAGACGGACGTTTGTTCCCCCCGGATAGTAGCTGAGCTCATGCCCGGGCCTGTGAGGGTCGACGACGGTGATCGTGAGGTCGGGCCGGTAGAAGGAGAGATCGTTGTTCCCACCGTCCCACACGATGATGTCCGCCTCCTTCTCGGCCTGCCGCAGGATTGCGGCGTAGTCGACGCCAGCGTAAATCACCCCGCCTTCCACGATATGCGGCTCGTACTCCTCCATCTCCTCCACGGTGCAGTTGTGCCGCTGCAGATCATCGAGGGTGGCATAGCGCTGCACATTCTGTTTCACCAGATCGCCGTACGGCATGGGGTGGCGCACTGCCACCACCCGTGCCCCCCGGCTTCTGAGAAAGGAACAGACTCTGCGCGAGGTCTGACTTTTCCCAGCTCCTGTGCGGACGGCCACGACTGCAACCACGGGGACCTTCGATTCGAGCATCGTCTTCCCCGCCCCGAGCATGATGAAGTCCGCCCCGCAGGAGTTGACCAGGGCGGCGCGTTCCATCACGTACTGGTTGGACACATCGGAATAGGAGAACACCACCTCGTCAGCCTTGTACTTCGCGATCAGGCGAGGCAGGTCGGCTTCCGGAAAGATCGGGATCCCTCTGGGATAGAGCCTTCCGGCAAGCTTCGCCGGATACTTCCGCCCGTCGATGTTGGGAATCTGCGTTGCCGTGAACGCGATGACTTCGTAGCGCCTGTTGCCGCGGTACACGCTATTGAAGTTGTGAAAGTCCCTCCCCGCAGCCCCCATGATGATCACGCGGATTCTGGACATACAGGTGTTCTCCTCAATCGATGCGAATCAAGAAAATCCGTTCAATTCCGTCGACGCGGCCCGGCCCACACTGATTTCAGGCAGGTGAACGCAATCATCGGGCCCGTGCAATTCAACTGATCCACCGCCTACCGGGTCGAGTCGACCCAACAGAGCCCCCGACTTCAGCCTTGTAGATGCCATACTGGAGAGCGTCGGACCTACAGGTGTCGTGGCAATCCGGGAATATCGAGGCGACCCTGCGGGCCGCGTTATTCCGTAAAGCCGTCGTCGGCGAGCAGAATCGATGTCATCCGCAGGAAACGAAGGGTTTGCCGGGCTTCAGTGTGGACTTCCATCTGCGAATCGGGTCAGCCGACTTCAGGGCAGGGGTTCCTGATCCATCACGATTCTGGTGCCCGCCCTCCCCTGTATGGCTTCGACCAGATGGGCATGGTCGGTGATGACGGCGGTCCCTGCGCCCCGCTCGAGATACTTCAATGCCGCGGTGATCTTCGGGCCCATGCTTCCGGCGGGAAACTGCCCGTCGGCCAGATGGCGCCGGCACTCCGAGGCCGTGATGATGTCCAGAGGCCGGCGGGTCGCCTTCCGGAAATCGAGACAGACCCTGTCGACATCGGTCGAGATGGCGAACACATCCGCTTCCAGCTGCCGGGCAAGGATGGCCGATGTATGGTCCTTGTCGATGACGGCCTCGACGCCTTTAGTGATATCGTGGTCATTGAAAACCGGCACGCCTCCTCCCCCCCCGGCGATCACCACGAATCCCTTCTCGACGCATGCTTTAATGGCATCCAGCTCCACGATCGCGACGGGCTCGGGCGAAGGCACCACCCTCCGGAAACCTCCTGAGGGGTCTTCGGCAATCGTCCAATCGAACAGGTCGCGGTAGCGCTCGGCCACCTCTCTGGTATAGACGGGGCCGATGGGTTTGGTGGGCTTCTGGAATGCCGGGTCCCCGGCGTCCACCAGCACCTGGGTGATAAGGGACACCACCGGGATTTTCAGCCCTTCGGCCTGCATCATCTGCCACATCGCATACTGAAGGACGTAGCCGATTTCTCCCTGCGTCCCCGCCACACAGCAGTCCAGCGGGAGGCGGTACGCATGCGCTGCGGCGAGCTCGGACCGGGTGAGTTGCGCTCCGACCTGGGGTCCGTTGCCATGTGTCAGGACCACCCGGTGGCCAGCGCGGAGCAGCCGGACCACCGCAGCCGCGGTGTCGACCGCATTCTCGAATTGTTCCTGCGCCGTCCCCTTCTGGCCAGCCCTGATCAGGGCATTGCCTCCGACGGCAACCAGGACGAGGTTGGACATCCTTCTCAGCCCCTCATGAGAGCTTGCATGACGGCCTTTTGAACGTGAAGCCGGTTTTCTGCTTCCTGGAAGACAACCGAATTGGATGAATCGATGATCTCGTCTGTCACCTCTTCGTTTCGGTGTGCGGGAAGACAGTGCATGAAGAGGGCGCCGGGGTCCGCCATGGAGAAGAGCTCCCGGTTCACCTGGTACGGCGCGAAGATTTTCCGGCGCGCCTCGGCTTCCTGCTCCTGTCCCATGCTGGCCCAGGTATCCGTGTACACCACATCTGCATCCCGCACCGCCTCCGCGGGATCCGATGTCCAGGCGATCGCCGCTCCGGTCTCCTCGGCCGCCGCGCACGACCGTTCCATCACCCCGGCGTCCGGCTTGAATGTAGCCGGGGTCGCCAGCACCATCCTTGCGCCTAGCCTGGCGGCGGTGAGGACCAGGGAATGCGCCACATTGTTGCCGTCCCCTACGTAAGCCACCTTCAGCTTTGCGAGGTTTCCCTTGCATTCGATGATCGTGAAGAAATCGGCAAGGGCCTGGCAGGGATGCTCGTGGTCGGTAAGGCCGTTGATCACGGGGATGGAGGCATGCTCCGCCATGGAGGTACAGATGTCGTGTCCGAATGTCCTGATCATGATCCCGTCGACCCACCGCTCGAGGTTCTTGGCCACATCATACACCGACTCCCGTTTTCCCAGGTTGATGTCGGCAGGCGTCAGCGTGATCGAGCCCCCCCCAAGCTGGGCGACACCCACCGTGAATGTCGTTCTGGTCCGGAGAGAGGGCTTTTCGAATATCAGGGCCACGAATTTCCCCTCCAGTGACTTCCGATACGACTTCGGCCTGGCCTTCATGTCGGCAGCGAGGGCGAAGACTGCCTTGATCTCTTTCGGGGAGAAATCCTCAACGGAGAGGAAATCCCGTCCACGAAGGTTTTTCAAGCCCGGTTTTTTCCCTGGTTGTTTCACGCCGTAGCTCCTTAGGGTTGGGATGAGTGCGCAACCTTTGACACGCGGCTTCACCTGCCCCTGCCTGCTGTCCGTGAGCTCCCCGCGGAGAAGCCCGGCCGGTCCGGGCGAGCCAAGGACGCCAACGATGACGCCGGGAAAGGCATCTCCGGAACTGCTAAGGGATGACCTTGTGGCTCTGCCATCATGTCAATTATCGTGCCGCACACGGCTGCACTTTAAATCACTTAAACCTTGATTTCGTGTGAAAAATGACCATTCTTTCTTATCGATAAGAAATGTCCGGTTTAAACGGTTTAAACACAAGGCAAGGATGGGAATGGGAATGACCAGAGTCGCGTTCCAGGGGGTTCACGGGGCGTACAGCGAGCTTGCGGCCCGGTTCCTCATCGACAAAGGAGGGAAAACGGCGGGAGGCGCCCACACGATTCCATGTGAGAGCTTCGACGAAGTGTTTCGCTCTGTGGAACGGGGGAGCGCCCAGCGCGGCGTCATCCCGATCGAGAATTCCCTTGCCGGCAGCATTCATCAGAACTACGACCTGCTGCTGAAGCACGGCGTGCACATTACCGGGGAGCTTCATCTGCGGGTGGAACACGTTCTGATGGCCGGGCCGGGCACGTCGATGAAGAGCCTGCACACGGTGCGTTCGCATCCGCAGGCCCTTGCGCAGTGCAGCCGGTTCTTCGAAACGCATCCCGGGATCCGGCCCGAGGCGTTTTTCGACACCGCCGGCGCCGCCCTCTCACTCCGGGGAGCGGGAACGGCCGGCGTCGGCGCCATTGCCAGCGCCTACGCGGCTGAACTCTACGGTCTCACCGTTCTGAGGAGGAACCTGGAGAACGAGCCGCACAACTTCACCCGCTTCCTCTTGATCGCCCGGTCGCCGTGGAAGCTTCGCGGAGGCACCCCGACAAAGTGCAGCATCGCGTTCCGCCCCGCCTCCAACACTCCAGGGATCCTGTTCCGGATCCTCGGCGTCTTCTCCCTTCGCGACATCGACCTGTTGAAAATCGAATCGCGTCCCGACCCGGCATCCCCCTTCGAGTATCTCTTCTATCTCGATCTTGCCGGCAGTCCGCGGGAGCCTCGCGTGGAGCGCGCTCTTGCACACCTGCAGGAAGTCGTCACGCACTACCGGCTCCTCGGTGCATACCCCATGGGGAGCGGCCGCGTCTACGGTGCAATCAAGAAACGGAACTTCCGGAGCCGGAGGAAGTAAGAACGTGGAGGTGAAGGGACATGAATGGACGGGGAACCGCAGTCAACACGCCGAACCGCTTCGAACGTCTCCATCGCGAGCCTCTGGAGCTGGAGGTCGAGTACGAGGACGACCGGCCGCCGTTCAAGACCGTGTTCTATGATGACGCTTCCAGGAGCATCCTGGCCAGGAACGACAGTCCCGACATCCCCTTCACCTACAGCGTGAATCCCTACCGCGGGTGCGAGCACGGATGCATCTACTGCTACGCCCGGCCGTCCCACGAATATCTCGGCTTCTCGGCGGGCCTCGATTTCGAGTCGAAGATCATGGTCAAGCGCGACGCACCGGCGCTTCTCGATGATGCCCTTTCTTCTGCGCACTGGAACTGCCAGATGGTCTCCCTGTCGGGGAACACCGACTGCTACCAGCCGGTGGAGCGGGTGCTCCGGCTGACGAGGGGGTGCCTCGAGGCGTTCCTCAACCATCGCAACCCGGTCGGCGTGATCACGAAGAATACGCTTGTCACCCGCGACAGCGATCTGCTGGGGTCCATGGCGCGGCACGGGATTGTCCGCGTAATCCTCTCGATGATCACCCTCGATCCGGCGCTCACCAGAGTCATGGAGCCCCGCACTGCCACTCCGGCGAAGCGGCTGCTCGCGATGAGGCAGCTTGCGAAGGCGGGCATACCTGTCGGCATAAACGTCGCCCCGGTCATCCCCGGACTCACCGACGAGGAGATCCCGGCCATCCTGACCGCCGCCTGGGAGCACGGCGCCTCCTTCGCCAGCTGGTCCCCGGTCCGTCTCCCGGGGGCCGTGGAGCCGCTGTTTGTCCGGTGGATCACGCAGACGCTCCCGGACCGCTCGGAGAAGGTGCTCAACCGCATCCGCTCCATCCACGGGGGCACTCTTAACGACTCCCGGTTCGGGATGCGCATGCGGGGGAACGGGACAATAGCGGAGATGATCGACGACCTCTTTTCGCTTCACGCGCGGAAGCTCGGACTCGATGGGGGCGCGCCGGAGCTCTCCACAGCGAACTTCCGCAGGATGGCAAAAGGCCAGATGGACCTCTTCGAGCATTGAGCGTTCGTTCATCTCATGCTCCCCTTCTCCCCACATCCCGGACCACCCTGAAGCATCTCCCCCGGCGGAGCGCCTCCGCTTTTCTCTCTCTGCATTTCTCGCTATATTTAAGGGACATTGCACAAAAGGACTGTTCATGGCACTTGACTTCTCCCCCTCCCATGCTTTCAAACACCGTCACATCGGTCCCGGCCGCGAAGATGCCAGCGAGATGCTGCGAATCCTGCGCGAGCCGGCACTCGAAGCATTCATCGACAAAGTGGTCCCCCCTTCCATCAGGATGCGGAGGCCGCTTCAGCTGGACGAGCCTCTCGGGGAATCCGCCGTGCTTGAGAGGCTGAAGAAGATCGCCGGCAAGAACACCGTGTATCGTTCGCTGATCGGCATGGGGTATTACGACACGATCACACCGGCAGTGATCCTCCGCAATGTCATGGAGAACCCCGGCTGGTACACCTCGTACACGCCGTACCAGGCGGAGATCGCTCAGGGTCGCCTCGAGGCACTTCTGAACTTCCAGACCATGGTGCTCGATCTGACAGGGATGCAGGTGGCCAATGCATCATTGCTGGATGAAGGGACCGCCGCCGCCGAAGCGATGGCTATGTTCTCTGCCGCCAAGGGGCACCCGGAGCATGGATGGTTCTTCGTGGCCCGGGATTGCCATCCTCAGACCATTGCCGTCGTGCAGACCCGGGCGCGCTCGGCCGGGATTCGGGTAGCGGTCGGTCCGTGGGAGTCGGCGGAGATCTCCGGGGATTTGCTCGGAGTGCTTGTGCAGTACCCTTCCACCGACGGTGCCGTCCATGATTACCGCGGGCTGATCGAGCGGGTCCACAGCGCGGGCGCGTTTGCGGCGGTCGCGGCGGACCCGCTGAGCCTCGCGCTCCTGATGTCCCCCGGGGAACTGGGAGCCGACGCCGCGGTCGGCAGCACGCAGAGGTTCGGGATTCCGGTGGCCTACGGCGGGCCTCACGCGGCCTATTTCGCGACGCGGGACAAGTTCAGGCGGTTTGTGCCCGGCCGGATCATCGGGGTCTCGGTGGACGCGCAGGGAAACCGGGCACTGCGCATGGCGCTTCAGACCCGTGAGCAACATATCAGGCGAGAGAAGGCGACTTCGAACATCTGCACCTCACAGGTCCTGCTCGCAGTCATGGCGGGGATGTATGCGGTCTACCATGGTCCGGACGGACTGAAGACCATCGCCACGAGGATTCATGAGCTCACCCGCGTGCTTGGGGCGGGACTGGTGAAGTCGGGGCACAGGATCGCTCACGCGGATTTCTTCGATACCCTCCGGGTCTATCCCGGGGAAGGGTCAGGCAACGGCATCCTGGCGGAAGCTGAGGCAAAGCGGATCAATTTCAGGTTGTTCGACGACGGCTCGCTGGGCATCTCGCTCGACGAGCTGAGCACTCCGGCGGAAGTCGACACGCTGCTCGGGATCTTCTCTTCATCCGCCACCGCGGATGTGCTCGGCGGTTCGATGCAGCCAGGCTACCACGGACCGCTCCGGCGGACATCGCCGTACCTTCAGCACCCGGTGTTCAACCGGTACCATGCGGAAACCTCAATGCTCCGCTATATCCACAGCCTCGAGCGAAAGGACCTCTCGCTCACCACGAGCATGATCCCGCTCGGCTCGTGCACGATGAAGCTGAACGCGTCTACCGAGATGATCCCCGTGACATGGCCGGAATTCGGCCGCATCCATCCCTTCGCGCCCCCATCGCAGGCCGGGGGGTACGGCGAGATTCTCGGGGATCTTTCCACCTGGCTGAAGGAAATCACGGGACTCTCCGCGGTCTCCCTGCAGCCGAACGCCGGCGCCCAGGGAGAGTACACCGGGCTCCTGGTCATCCGTGCATATCATGAGCACAGGGGGGAAGGGCACCGGGATGTCTGTCTGATCCCGCAGTCCGCGCACGGAACCAACCCGGCCAGCGGCGTGATGGCGGGCATGAAGATCGTCATCGTCCGCTGCGACGCCAACGGGAATATCGATCTTGCGGATCTGGCCGCCCTGGCCGCGGAACACCGGGACCGGCTCGCCGCACTGATGGTAACCTACCCCTCAACGCACGGCGTCTTTGAAGAGGAGATCGGCGGCATCTGCCGCATCGTCCATGAGCAGGGCGGACAGGTCTACATGGACGGCGCGAACATGAACGCGCAGGTGGGCCTCTGCCGGCCGGGAGACATCGGCGCGGACGTCTGCCACATCAACCTGCATAAGACATTTTGCATACCACATGGCGGAGGGGGCCCGGGCATGGGACCCATCGCTGTCGCGGCGCACCTCGCTCCCTACCTGCCGGGCCATCCCGTCGTGAAGACGGGGGGAGATCAGGCGATCGGTCCGGTCAGCTCTGCTCCGTACGGGAGCGCCAGCATCCTCCTGATCTCGTGGGCCTACATCGCCATGATGGGAGCCGACGGCTTGAAGGAGGCGTCGGAGATCGCGATCCTGAATGCCAACTACATGGCCAGGCGGCTCGAAGAGCACTATCCCGTGCTCTACCGGGGTGCACGGGGGCTGGTCGCCCATGAATTCATCGTCGACCTGCGCGGTTTCAAGGAGGCCGGGATCGAGGCCGAGGATGTTGCAAAGCGGCTGATGGACTACGGGTTCCATGCTCCGACGGTCTCGTTCCCCGTCGCCGGCACGCTGATGGTCGAGCCGACCGAAAGCGAGCCGAAGGAAGAGCTCGACCGCTTCTGCGATGCCATGGTGGCGATCCGGGGGGAAATCCAGGAGGTGCTGGACGGGAGCGCCGACAGGCAAAACAATGTGCTGAAGAATGCGCCGCACACCGCAGGCCTCATCGCCGGAGACGCGTGGCCATACCCGTACAGCCGAGAAAAGGCCGCCTATCCACTCCCATCTCTCCGCGCAGACAAGTTCTGGCCGGCCAGCGCCAGGGTGAACAATGCCTACGGCGACAGGAACCTCGTCTGTGCATGTCCTCCCGTGGAGGAATATTCGGACGCCGTCGCCGGGAAAACCGCCTGACGATCCCCCCCGCTCTTTCCGGGTCCAACACCGGCATCACCCATTCAGGAGGAGTCCCATGTCCCGCATCCCTGGCATTCTGGCCCTCGGCGCCGCTTCGTTCCAGCTTGCGTGCGGCCAGTGGCAAACCATCGGCGACATCGATTCCGTGACCGGCAGCCGCCCCGGTGAGCTGACCGTAAGGAGCGGTTCCGCGCTCGTCCAGGTCAGGATCCTGAAGCAGGAAGTCGTCCAGGTCCGTTGCGCGCCTTCCGGCTCCCTTGACCCCGGTACCTCATGGGCGGTCGTCCATCCCCCCGAGCTTGCGCCGGACGCCGTCACCAGGGAGAGCCGCGATGCGCTGACGCTCTCGACCCGGCACCTGAGCGTGGTCGTGAGCCGCAGGCCGCTGCGTGTGGCCGTGCTGGATTCGGCAGGAGAGGTCCTCGTCAGGGACGACGAGGCGAAGGGGATGGCCTGGTCCGGGACCGAGGTGAGGGTCTGGAAGACCATGCCACAGGGTGAGCGTTACTACGGGTTCGGCGAAAAAGCGGGGAGCCTGGAGCGGGGCTGCATGGCGATGACCATGTGGAATTCCGACATCCCCGCCTATGCCGCCGATACAGACCCCCTCTATCAGACCATTCCGTTCTTCTACGGCCTCAGGGGTGGGCGGGCATACGGGATCTTCTTCGACAACACCTTTCGATCCTCATTCGACATGGGGAAGGAGTCCCGGTCGGCCTATTCGTTCGGCGCCGAGGGGGGAGACTTGAACTACTACGTCTTCCCGGGACCCGGAACGAGATCGATCCTTTCTCTCTTCACCGGCCTCGTCGGACGTATGCCACTCCCACCGCTCTGGTCGCTTGGGTACCAGCAGTGCCGCTGGAGCTATGCCCCGGAGAAGCGGGTCCGCGAGATTGCGTCGGGGTTCAGAGACCGGCGGATACCCTGCGATGTCATCTATCTCGACATCGATTATATGGACGGCTACAGGATCTTCACCTGGAGCCCGAAGAACTTCCCGGATCCGAAGGGGATGATCGATGATCTCGCCCGGCAGGGGTTCAAGGTAGCGGTGATCGTCGACCCCGGAATCAAGGCCGATTCCGCGTACCATGCATTCCGTTCCGGGCTTGCGGGCGACTGTTTCGTCAGGTATCCCGGCGGGATGCTCTATACAGGAACGGTATGGCCGGGTGTCTGCGCCTTTCCCGATTTTACGTCGGAGCGGGCGCGAGGGTGGTGGGGAGACCAGTTCGGGGTGCTCGTGGGCGCCGGCGTGCGCGGCTGGTGGAACGACATGAACGAGCCGTCGGTGTTCAACGCGCCGACCAAGACCATCGACCTCGGCGTGATCCACGACGACAGCGGCCTCCGGACGCCGCACGCAAGGAACCACAACATTTACGGCATGCAGATGACCCGCGCCACGTACGACGGGGTGCGGCGCATACTCCCCGGTGAACGGCCGTTCGTGCTGACCCGCGCTTCCTACGCCGGCGGCTGGCGGTACTCCGCGTCATGGACCGGCGATAACGTCGCCTCGTGGGAACATCTCGCCATGGCATTGTCCATGTGCCTCAACCTGAGCGCTTCCGGTCAGCCTTTTGTCGGCTCAGACATCGGCGGCTTCATCGGGTATCCCTCGGGTGAGCTCTTTGCACGGTGGCTGGAGCTCGGTGTGTTCACTCCGCTGATGCGGGCCCATTCCGTGATCAACGAGAAGAACAAGGAGCCCTGGGAGTACGGCGACCGGTATACGGCCATCAACCGCTCAACCATCGAGCTGCGATACCGGATGCTCCCCTACATCTACACCGCCATGCAGCAGGCATCGGAGACCGGCATCGCCCCCATGCGCGCCATGATGCTGGAATACCCCGGCATCGACGTCTACCACGACCGCGCAGACCAGTTCCTCTTCGGCGAAAACTTCCTGGTCGCCCCGGTCCTCCAGCCCGGGATCGACAGGCGCGAGGTCTCCCTGCCTCCGGGTGAGTGGTACGACTGGTGGGCCGACACCGTAATGCTCCGCGGACCCTCGACGGTCAGCGTGGCCGCCCCCGAAGAACGGCTGCCCCTCTTCGTGCGCGCCGGCGCGGTGGTTCCCTCCCGGCAGGTCGTCCAGTACACGGCCGAGTCCCCCATCGACCCCCTGACACTCAGCGTCTATCCGGGGCCCATCGGGAGTGACCACGTGAGCTCCTATTATGAAGACGACGGCCGGTCTTTCGCCTACGAGCAGGCCGTCTTCCTGAAACGGACGATGACGCAGCACAGGGGAGAACGATCGACGGTGGTCCGCCTCTCGGCGTGCGAAGGGAAATTCATGCCTCCTCCCCGCGGTCTCCTTGTCGAGCTGAAGGGCGCCGCCAAACCCCCCGGGCGCGTCACACTTGACGGCCGCGTCCTTGAACAGGGCAGGGAGACGGGGAGATGGTTCTACGATGCAGGCAGGAAGGCGGTCCGGGTCATGCTCAAGGACGGGCGGGAGGAGATGACCCTGGCATTCGTCGATGAGTGAAACGCCCCGCCGCGTCGATCACGTTGCCGCTCACCGGTCTTCATTTCAACTCGATCGCGGCACCCTGGACCCCCCATCGTGCGCGGACCTTCACGGTATCGCGGGAGACGCCGAAGGGAGCCGAAGGCGAGAAGGGATGGGGCAGTCCGTACCGGTAGGATCCAGAGGAATCGACGTCCGCAAATGCGTCCAGTCTGTAGCGCCCTTCCGGCAGCCTGTCGAAGAGAAACGGGCCGGGGCGGAGCAGCGTGACCGTGTGCTTCACCGGAGGATTGATATCCACCGCAGTGGCATCCACCCGGACGCGCCATTGAGTCTCTGCAGGCACCGCGGTCACCGTGCCTTCGAGCGTGCCTGTGGAGCGAAGGTCTGCCGTGCGGAAGCGTGCAACGAACATCGAATCCCTGTGCCTGTTACCGCTGTAGTCGCGGAGCGAATCGAGCGCCAGCAGCATCGTGTACCACGCTGCGGGGCGGAACTCGTGCCTGGGGACAAGGGCGGCACCCGCCGCGCCGCGCCAGCGGAAATCGAAAGGGACCGGCACCCGGCTTGAGTCCAGGAGTCTCACCGAGCGGGCAGCGGGAGCGCTGATGACTGGCTCGCCGAAGGCCATGAGGATCGGGGCATCAACGGGAACTTCACGGGCGCTGTCCCGCACCGAGACCGCGACTGCCGGAGGGAGGGTGTCGGGAGGAGCCGAGCCCGGGAACGATGCGGAGGCATGGACTGAATCGAGCTGGTTCCCGGCTTCGTCGACAAACCCTGAAGCGCGCACCCGGTAGGCGCTTTTCGTGTCCATCGGTTCGCCGGCAATGATGCCTGCCTCGGTCGGGCGGTCGAAGTCCAGGTACCAGAGTGTCTGGGTCAGGACCTTCCCCGACACGGTGTCGGTAACGGTGAATGAAGCACTGTCGAGCCTGAGCGTATCCACAGGCTCGCTGAACCGCACCGCGATCCTCCTGCTGTTCACCGCGCGGGCAGAGGTCAGGAAGGGGCGCGCGGTGTCTTCCCGCGTGAGGCGGAACGAGACGTCGCGGAGTTCGGGCTTCTCGCTCGTCAGCGCGATATCGGAGCGCCAGACGCCGTAGGCATCGACCTGCCGGTCGTAGAGGAGATTGCGGAATTCGTCACGCACGGCAACCACGCGATAGCGGCCGTACGCAAGATGGGAAAGGGCGTACGTGCCATCCGCCCCGGTCTGCATGATGTAGTCCGGCTTGGTATGCGAAGGGTTCAGCGTGTCCGGGTTGCTGCCCCCCAGGGCATACGCGAAGATCATCACGCCCGCGGGTTTCTCATCGAACACCCTCCCGGCAATCAGCCCGCGGTCGATCGAATCCCCCGTCGTGAACGCAAGCGTGAACCCGTGCGCCATCTTGTTGCCCGCGCGCACGTCGGCCACGTCAGTTCCGATGTTCACCACGTAGGTGGTGTTCCTCCGCAGCGGCTCCGCAAACGTCGCACGCACGGTCGTGCCGCGCCAGTCGTACTCCATGGTCCCCACCGGCGGAGAAATGAAGATCGATTCTTCCACGGTCCGTCTGTTGACGTACTTGCTGAACTCCAGCTCGATGCCGGCGGAAGTTACCCGCGCGGCATTGCTGTCCGGCACGGTCCTGACGATGGCGGGCGGGACCGTATCGACCGGGCCTCCGCCGGGAGCGATTTGTCCGGCACAGCCTGCGAGGAGAAGGGCAGGAAGGGTGCAGCGGGCCGCACCGAGGAGGAGTGCTGCAGAGGGATGACGCACCATGGGAATCCTGCTTGCTGATACGCGGTGAACCCGGCGCGTGTCCATAGGCCCCGGGGAGGAGCGGATTACTTCCTTGGGGCGTCCGGCTCTCCCGCTTCTGTCAGCCTCCTCAGCTTCCTCGCCATGCGCACAAACCGGAGGTGATCCTGATACGTCGCGCTGAACCAGTGCCCCCCGCGACCGTTGGCGACAAAAAACAGGTACTGGTGCCGCGCCGGAGAGAGCGCCGCAAGGATGGAAGCGCGGCCTGGGTTGTTCACCGGACCGGGAGGAAGCCCGCTGTGCCTGTAGGTGTTGTAGGGACTGTTGAGCCCAAGGTCTGTATAAGAGAGGCGCCTCGGCCCCCCCTCAACAATGTACTGGATGGTGGGGTCCGCTTCCAGGCGCATTCCGCGGCGCAGCCGGTTGTAGTAGACCCCTGCCACCAGAGGACGCTCATCGCTGAGATGCGTCTCCCCTTCGACGAGTGATGCCACGGTCAGGACTTCACGCGTCGAGAGGCCGAGGGCGGAAGCCCGCAGCTGCAGCGAATCTCCATAGAACCGCCGGAACTCTTCGGTGATCCTCCTGATGACGTCGCGCTCGTCCGGCTGCCACCCGAACGCGTAGGTGTCCGGCAGCAGGCAGCCTTCCAGCGTTTCTTCGTGAAAGCCGAGCGAGTGCGCGAAGGCCGTGTCGCCGGCAAGACTCAGGTACTTCGCGGAATCGATACCCAGTGCGCGGGCGAGGATCCTCGCCTGACGCCGCGCGGTCAGACCCTCGCGGAGAGTCACCGGAATCATGACCACTCCCCTTCCAGTCCGCAGGCTCTGGAACACGGCGGCATTCGAAACGCCGCGGGGAAAGATGTACTTCCCCACCTGCAGCCGCGCAATCCCGCCGCGGAGGTTGGCCACGAAGGTGAAGAGGCCCCGACTCCTGATGACCCCCTGGATCTCCAGGGAATCGACAATCTGGGTGAACGTTTCCCCGCGCGAGACATAGAACGCCTTTTCGGCGGCGCCCTGGAAGGCGTTCGGCCAGTAGATCGCATAGAGAACGAACAGTGCGCCCGCGGAGGCAAGGGCAAGAGCGGCCAGCAGAAAAGGGCGGACCTGCCGGGCTTTTCCCCCGGGTCTTTCGTTCGTGAGGGCGCCGGTCATGCAAGCTCAAGATTGGGGATGGCGGGGAGGTCCATCGGCGACGCCGCCCCGGCCGCGCGCCTCATCCATCCCACGTAGGCGATCATTGCGCCGTTGTCCATGCAGAATTCCATGCGCGGAGAGAAGAACCTGATCCCCTGTTCCCCCGCAGCGGCCTGCAGGGCCGACCGCAGAGCGGAGTTCGCCGAAACGCCCCCCGCCAGCGTGATGTCGCGGACATGACACCGTCCGGCCGCGGTCATGGTCTTTCCGACAAGGACATCCACCACGGCCTGCTGGAAACTCGCGCAGATGTCGGCGGTCTCGGTGGTTGTCAGGGCGCCCGCCGCCGATCCGCCCGGTTGCACCCCGCGGTCCCTCAGATAGTAGAGAACGGAGGTCTTAATCCCGCTGAAGCTGAAATCCAGGGAGCCGGGCTCCAGGAACGATCGTGGGAAGGGAACGGCGCTCGCATTCCCCTCCTTTGCAAGCCTGTCGATTGCCGGCCCGCCCGGATACCCCAGGCCGAGCATCTTCGCAACCTTGTCGAATGCCTCCCCCGCCGCATCATCCCGGGTCTGTCCGAGAAGGCGATGGCGGAACGGGGCCTCCACATGCACGAGCATGGTATGTCCCCCCGAGACGATCAGGGACAGGAATGGATACCGGGGGCCCTGCTCTCCGAGGAAGTTGGAATACAGGTGCCCCTCCATGTGGTTGACGCCGACGAAGGGAACCCCCAGCCCGAAGGCAAGGGCTTTGGCGAAGTTGAGCCCCACGAGAAGGGCCCCCGCAAGCCCTGGTCCATAGGTGGCCGCGACCGCATCGATCCCGGACCTGTCTGTTCCTGCGCGCTCCAGCGCCGCCTGGACGACCTGGACAATGAGCCTCTGGTGGGCCCGCGATGCCAGCTCCGGAACAACGCCGCCATAGAGCGAGTGGACAAGCTGAGACGAAATGATATTCGAAATCACGTGCCCGTCTCTCACGACCGCCGCAGAGGTCTCATCGCAGGAAGTCTCGATTCCAAGTATGCGCATTGCATCAGAGTATAAAAAGGGGGAAAGAATTGCAAGTTTCGGGCACTTTCCGATTGCGGTTGGCCGCGCGTCTTTGTATATTAGCTTGCTCAAGGATCAACAGCGGGAACACGTCATGGCCAGAGTCTGCGACATTTGCGGCAAGAAACCGGTGAGCGGGAACAACATCAGCCACGCCCACAATCTCACGCGCCGCCGGTGGCTCCCGAACCTTCAGGAGGTTAGGGCGAATGTGGACGGCCGCACAAAGCGGCTGACCGTCTGCACCAATTGCATCAAATCGAACAAAGTGCTCAAGGTAGCCTGACCTCCGTTAGCGGCGGTCTTGCCTCTGAACGATCGGAAGCCATCAGCCCTTGATGGCTTTTCTATTCCATGCCCAAACTCGAGCTGCAGCTCAACCTTCCCAACCAGCTGACCCTGCTCAGGATCGTGCTGACGCCGGTGTTCGTTCTGCTTCTGCTTTCCTCTTCACCCCTTGCGCTGCAAGCATCGCTGGTGGTGTTCGTGATTGCGGCCCTCACGGACTGGTATGACGGCTGGATCGCAAGGAAGCTCGGGTACGTTTCGCGGTGGGGGAAATTCCTCGATCCTCTCGCCGACAAAGTCCTCTCCTCGGCCGCACTCCTTGCCTACGTCGCCCTCGGCCTGGTGAGCGCCTGGATGGTCTGGATCATCGTTGCGAGGGACTTCCTGATCACGGGCCTCCGCGCCTACGCTGAGTTCAGGGACCGTCCCGTGGTGACTTCGCGAAGCGCACAGGCGAAGACCTTCAGTGAATTCGTCGTGATTTACTACGTCCTGATTCTCTATGTAGCGCGAAGCATTCCCTCGGTCCATGCTGGATTCGGCCCGTGGATCGACGCACTCATGCACTACGATGTCCTGTTCGGCATGATGCTGCTGGTGACGATCATGACCGTGTGGACAGGCCTCGCCTATCTGCTGGACAACCGCAAGACCCTGCGCAACATGTATGAAAGCATCCGCACAGATCGGTGACGGCCCGCGCCCGGGATTCCTGGTGCGGCTGATCGCTACCGGTTTTTTCACCGGCTACATCCCTTTCGCCTCCGGGACGTTCGGTTCGCTCGCCGGCTGCATTGTGCTTCTCATCCCGGGTTTCTGGAGTCCCGAAATCCTCTGGCCTGCCGTCGCCGTCGCACTGGGCGCCGGCGTAGTCACCTCTTCTCGCGTGGCACGGTACGAGGGCAACCGGCTGAATCTCCTCGCCGCGCAGACGAAGGCCCTCTTCCAGCCGGGCGTCCACGCCCACCCCGACCCCTCCATCGTGGTGATCGACGAGATCGTCGGGATGTGGATCTCCGTCCTCCACCTCCCGCCTTCAATCGCGGCCCTTGGCATCGCGTTCGTGCTCTTCCGGATCTTCGATGTCGTGAAACTCGCCCCCGCCCGCAGCGCCGAGAGCATCCCCGGCGGATGGGGGATCATGCTCGACGATGTCGTGGCAGGCGTCTATGCCAACGCGGGCGCCCGGGTCGTGCTGTACGTTCTCGCGCTCCTTCAACTCCCATGAACGCCATCATCATCACCATCGGCGATGAGCTGCTTATCGGGCAGATCATCAACACCAACCAGGCTGCCATCGCGCGGAAGCTCAATGCCGCGGGCGTCGCGGCCACGCGGATGCTCACCGTCGGCGACGAGATGGGCGCCATCCTCGGCGCGTTCCGGGAGGGATGGAGCGTGTATGACGTCGTGATCGCCACGGGAGGCCTCGGACCCACACACGACGACATCACCAAGAAGGCCGTCTGCACGTTCTTCGACACCACCCTCGAGAGCCGGCCTGAACTCCGGCTCCATATCGCTGAGCTCATCAGGAAGAGAGGCATCCCCTGGAGGGTTTCGTACGAGGAGCAGGCCCTGTTCCCGGTCAAGGCGGGAGTCGTCCCGAACCCGCTCGGCACCGCGGCGGGGATTCATGTGCAGGAGGCGGGAAAGCACTTCTTCGTGCTCCCCGGCGTCCCCTATGAGATGCAGGAAATGATGGACGCCACCATTGCTCCCTTTCTTGCTTCGCTCGTGACCGGAAGCGTCATCCGGCACCGGACACTTCGGACGACCGGAGCATCCGAGAGCATGCTTGCTGCGGAGATAGGCGATGTGCAGGGTTTTCTGAACGGAGCGACACTTGCCTTCCTGCCATCGCCGACGGGAGTCCGTTTGAGGATCTCCGTGCAGGACGCGAACCCCGGGGAGGCTGACCGGCGCGTCTCGGAGATTGAGGCGACGATCCGTTCGAAGGTCTCCAGGTTCATCTATGGAGTCGACGAAGAGGAGATCCAGGCCGTTCTCGGCGCGCTGCTGCGGGCGCGAAGTCTCACCATGGCGGTGGCGGAATCGTGCACGGGCGGACTGATCGCCAGCAGGATCACCGACATCGGCGGAAGCTCCGACTACTTCGAACGGGGGGTGGTAACCTACAGCAACAGATCGAAGGAAGAGCTTCTCGGGGTGAGCTCCGCCCTGCTGGATCGCGACGGGGCGGTCAGCGAGTCCGTCGCCATCGCCATGGCAGAGGGGGTCCGCCGCGCTTCGGCTGCTGATATCGGACTTTCGACGACGGGAATCGCCGGCCCCACGGGAGGATCGGCCGAAAAGCCGCTGGGGTTGGTCTGGATCGGCTATGCCGATGCGTCGGGATCGTTTGCCAGACGGTTCCTTTTCGGCGATCAGCGTCTCAGGGTGAAGGAGCGTGCCTCGCAGGCGGCGCTCGAGATCGTCTGGCGCCGGCTCATGGGACTGTGACGCCCGGCCTGCCTGCCGGCCCGGCGGTTCCCCAGGAGGCACCGACAACCGGAGGGGGAGCACCGCGGTCATTATGGGCTTTCACTTCGAACGGAGAATGAAGAACATTGGCTCCCCTCCGGCTGTTCGCCGCCTTCGATACCCCCCTTCCTGTAAAAGAGCTTGCTGTGCAGGCCATCGAACGACTGCGCTCCGCGGAGGCGGACGTCTCATGGGAGCGGGCCGGCAAGTTCCATTGCACTCTGAAGTTCCTGGGAAGCGTCGAACCGGGGAGCGTAGAGTCCATCAGCACTTCACTCCGCGCCTCGGCCGGGCGGTTCCCTCCCTTCAGCGTCAGGTATTCCGGATTCGGCTCTTTTCCCAACCGGCATGCTCCACGGATTCTGTGGCTGGGGATCCACAACGACGACGGGATCCTCCCGGACCTTCATCGGGGACTTGAGACCGCCCTGGAGGTGCTCGGTTTCCTTAGAGAGGAAAGAGCATTTCATTCCCATCTGACTCTCGGAAGAGTCAGAAGCCCCCGCAAAACATTGAAGTTGATTGAGATTCTGGAAAGCCTTACGTTAAGCTCCGGAGTTTATCCCGTCAGGGAGGTCAAGTTGATGAAGAGCGAGCCGGGCCCGACCGGTTCGCACTACACCGAGATGGAATCCTATCCCCTGCTCGGAAACAGGCTGGGGGGTGGAGTAATACCGGTAGCATGAGTTGGGGCGGACGGTCCCGGCAAGCGGACGCCGCGGGTCAAAGGAGGATGACAAGTAGCCAGGAGGGACCAGGAATGGCTGACGAAAAGGATGCAAGGGCGCAGGCGCTGAAAATAGCGCTCGATCAGATCGAAAAGCAGCACGGGAAAGGCTCGGTGATGCGTCTGGGCGAGGGGCCGATTCAGGTGGTCGATGTGATCTCCACCGGATCGATTTCCTTGGATGCGGCCCTGGGTATCGGCGGTATCCCACGTGGCAGGGTCATTGAAATCTTCGGGCCCGAGTCTTCGGGCAAGACGACCCTTTGCCTTCACGTGATTGCCGAGGCCCAGAAGACCGGCGGCATCGCCGCGTTCGTGGATGCGGAACACGCCATTGACATGGCATATGCCAGAAAGCTGGGCGTTGACGTGAACGGCCTTCTCCTGTCACAGCCGGATTTCGGCGAGCAGGCCCTGGAGATCGTCGAGACGCTGGTGCGCAGCGGGGCGCTGGACGTCGTCGTCATCGACTCCGTTGCGGCGCTGACGCCCCGGGCCGAGATCGAGGGCGAGATGGGGGATCCCAGCATGGGAGTCCAGGCCCGCCTCATGTCGCAGGCTCTTCGCAAGCTCACTGCGGCCATCGCCAGGTCAAAGACCTCCGTGATCTTCACGAACCAGCTCCGGATGAAGATCGGCGTGATGTTCGGCAATCCGGAGACCACCACAGGCGGCAACGCCCTGAAGTTCTACGCGTCGGTGCGGCTCGACGTCCGCCGTATCGAGGCCATCAAGGACGGCACGAACATCGTCGGAAACCGGACCCGCGTCAAGGTGGTCAAGAACAAGGTGGCACCCCCCTTCCGCGAAGCGCAGTTCGACATCCTCTACAACGAGGGGATCTCGAAGCTGGGCGACCTCATCGATGTTGCGGTGGAGCAGAACGTGATCGTCAAGTCCGGTTCCTGGTTCTCCTACCGGGAAGAGAGGATCGGACAGGGGCGCGACGCCGTGAAGAAGTATCTGCTTGAGAACGAAAAGTCGCTCAGGCAGGTCGAGACGGAGACCCGGAGCAAGCTGGGACTCCCGGTCCGCGCCGACGCTGCGGCGGACAAAGGCAACAGCGCCGGGCAGCCGAAAGCGGCACCGGGCCAGGCGAAGACAGAAACGGCCAGGGCTCTCTCCCCTGCCACGGCGGCAAAGCCCGAGCCCGCAAAGGCCGAGCCTGCCAAGCGAGGCAAGTAGAAGAGGAAAAGGATTGCGCCATCCGCGAGTCTCCGCCGTCCTGCCTGGAAGGCCGCGGCGCGGCGCAATCCTCTTCCAGGACACTCTCAACCCCGCCATGAGAATCACCCGGATCGCGGTGCAGGAGCGCAATCCTTCCCGCCGGAATCTCTACGTTGATGAGGCATTCGCCCTCGGCATAGGCACGGAGACCCTGCTCCGGTTCGGCCTTCGTGCCGGCGACGAGATCTCGCACGAAACGCTCCGGGAAATCGAGAAAACCGAAGAGCTGGTGAATGCGAGGGGGGCCGCTCTGCGGTACCTGGGCGTCCGGCCGAGAACGGAGCAGGAGATTCGTGACAAGTTGAGGGAAAAGGAGTTCGGAGACGAGGAGATCGCGCAGACGATCAGCGGGCTCAAGACTGCGGGGCTGATCAACGACCAGGAGTTCGCGCGCATGTACGTCCGCGACGCGATGCTGAAACACCCTGCCGGGGCGTTGATGCTCAGGCGCAAACTGCTCATTCTCGGCGTCGACCGCGCGACGGTCGATCAGGCAATCACGGAAACCCTCTCGACCGTGAACCTTGAGGAGACTGCTCTCGCGCTCGCCCGCGCCTTCATCCGGAAGACGCGGAACCTCAGGCCCGGCGAGACTCCCCGCAGGCTCCGGACCCGGGTTTCCTCCTATCTCGGCCGCCGCGGCTTCAGCTGGGATCTGATCCAGTCAACGCTCAAGGCAGCCCTGCCGGGATCGTCAGGTTCAGACGAGCAGGAGGATTCCGATGTGCCCGTGACGTAGAGCGGGTGCCTCCGGGATCCGAGCAACCATCGCCCTGACGCACGGAGCAGCGCATCACGCCAGGAGCGGATGTCTCCCGTTTCCATGGTCATTCTGAAGGTAAGGCTCATCAGGAAGAAGGTCCGGTTCATCGCCGCTGGGTTACCGGAAATGAGGCTTTCACAGAAACACCGTGAGTCCGAACTGCACGGAGAACAGCGTCACTTCGTATGACTGGGAAGCCGAGCCCTGGGGTGCGACATCCAGCCAGTACTGATTCTGGTACGTACCGCTGAACCGCTGATACCGGAACTCGGTCCTTACGGCAACGTCCTCGGAGAAGAGAATCTTCACCCCTGCTCCAAGGTTCAGCACGCCGAATGTCACATCCTTCATTCCACCCGTGACCACTCCCTCGATCGGGATGCCGTTCGCGATACCGTAACCGGCCAGGACAAAAACCAGCGCTCTCCCCTGGGCCTTGAAATTGTAGGCGAGGTTTCCGTTCGCCACATATGCAGGATCCGCTCCCGAGGTGAACATCGAGGTGATCTCCGGCTCGACCTCGAGCCCTTCGGTCACAAAGACCCCGAAACGGGGGGACAGGAAGAAGAGTGAGCTGCTGGTGCTCGATCCGCTGGAGAAGTGCTGGTACCCTCCGGAGATGCTCAGTTCGAACTTCTTGCCGGGTAATGGCTGCGCGAAGGAGGATGCTGCCAGCACCAGGGCGGCCGCAAGACAGAGAGTGGGTCTCATCGTCAGGTCTCCTGTAGTGAGTGTGAGAGGGCGACTGCCATGCGCCCGATGGACAAAGAGCGGCGGCATTGCACCCGCAGGGAAGCCGGGCACGTCAAGCCGGATGACGGGGGGGATTCGCGAAAGGAACGGGGATGCGGCCGCAGGTCTCCGCGGCCTGCCTGACATCCCGGAGGCTCCTGCATCAGAAGCAAAGGGCTCAGTTGCAGGGAGAAAGGGCTATCGCAGCAAGGCAAGCGGCGCCCACCTTCGGGCGTCAGGCCGCCTTTCTCCAGAGTTTATGCCTAGGGCTCTTGCGTGCCCCCGGCGGCTTCCGCGGTGAACCTGAAGGTTCAGGCGATGGGAAGGCGGGGCCAGCGTCTGGCGACTTCGTGGTAGATCAGCACGGCGACAGAGAGCTTCAGGAGATCCCACCAGCTGAAGATGAGCACCCCTGAAGCAATTGCCTGTCGAACGTCGTGGAAATAGACTGCATAGAGCTGGGCAGTCCCGGAAAGGAAAATCAGACAGAGGGCAGCGGCCATGGAGAGAGAACGCCAGACCAGGGACTGACCGCGCTGCACAAGGTATCCGGCGATCGCCGCAGAAGCCGGGAAAGCCAGGAGGTACCCTCCCGTCGGGCCGATCAGCTTCGCCAACCCGAAGGCTCCGCCGGCAAACACCGGAAGTCCTATCATGCCAGCCGCGAGATAGAGCAGCTGGCTCAGCGCCCCGTTCCTGGCCCCGAGAAACGCCCCGGCGAGGAGTACGATGGGGGTCTGGAGCGTGAAAGGAACAGGTTGATTGGGGATCTCCACCCTTGCACCGGCCGCCGTCGCCGCGGCGAATGCCGCAATCCAGAGAACTTGTGCAAGGATGCCCCCTTCGGGGACCGCCGCAGCCACAGGAATTGGAGATCTGACTGTGTCGCTCATGCAGGCTCCTCACTGAGAGTATAGTTCAAACATACCCAACACGGGCCAGAAAATCAATTCCCGGCCTGCAAGGAACGCACTTCCCTGGCATGGCCTGGCACGGCCCGGCAGGATTGGAGTCGTGGCAAGAGCCCAGAAGAACCTTGCGCATTTTAACGAATTTCCGTATAATGAAAAGCTACCATGGTTTCACAGCCAGCGCCTTCCATGCCCAGCTTGAAAGTATTCTCCGGAAGATCAAACCGTCCCCTCGCCGAGAAAATCGCGAATGAGCTGGAGATGCCGCTGGGGCAATGCGAGATCAGGACGTTCAGCGACGGTGAGATCTGGGTCAAGTTTCAGGACAATGTCCGCGGAAGCGACGTGTTCATCGTCCAGTCCACCAATCCGCCCGCGGAGAACCTTCTTGAACTCCTGATCATGATCGATGCCGCGAAGCGGGCATCGGCGCGAAAGGTGATTGCGGTGATCCCCTACTTCGGATACGCCAGGCAGGACCGGAAGGACCAGCCGAGGGTCTCGATCACCGCAAAGCTGGTGGCAAACCTGATCAGCAAGGCGGGAACGGACCGGATCATCACCATGGACCTGCACGCCCCCCAGATCCAGGGATTCTTCGACATCCCGGTCGACCACTTGTATTCTTCGGCGGTGCTGGTGCGTCGTTTCAGGGAGCAGACGATCCCGAACCTGGCGGTGGTCTCGCCGGATGTGGGCGGCATCAAGATGGCGAGGGCATACGCCAAGCGCCTCGAAGCCGAGTTGATCGTCATCGACAAGCGCCGGCCCCGCCAGAATGAGGCCGAAATCATGAATGTGATCGGCGACGCGCGGGGAAGAAACATTCTGGTGGTGGATGATCTGATCGACACCGGCGGAACGCTCTGCAATGCGGTGGTCGCCCTGAAGAACGCGGGGGCCGCGGATATTTATGCGGCATGCACCCATCCCGTCCTCTCGGGCCAGGCCAGGGAGCGCCTCCAGGAATCGGCCATCAAGGCGCTGGTCGCAACCGATAGCATCCCGGTTCCGTTCGAGCTGCCGAAGCTCATGATCGAATCGGTAGCTCACCTGTTCGCGGAAGCCATCCGAAGAAATTATAACAACGAGTCGATCAGCTCGCTGTTCGACATCGATAAAGGGTAACGTCAAGGAAAGGTCAGCACATGTCCGATATCGTTCTGAACGCCGAGCTCCGCGACCCGAAAACCCAGCGTGCGAACGCCACGCGCCGGCTGGGGTTTATTCCCGGAGTCTACTACAGCCACGGCGAGGAGAACCTGAACGTCGCGGTCGAACCCCTGAGCCTGAATCCCCTCGTCTTCACCGCGCAGACCAACATCATCACGCTCAAGCTCAAGGACGGCACGACCAAGAAATGCGTCCTGCGTGCCGTGCAGTTCGATCCCGTCACCGATCGCCCGATCCATTTTGACCTGCTGGGTTTGAAGGAGGAGGAAGAGCTGACGATCGACATCCCGGTCGTTCTGACGGGCGGCATTCCCAAGGGCGTCCGGGAAGGCGGAATGCTTCAGCACATGATCCACAAACTGAAGATCTCCTGCCTGCCACGCCACATCCCGTCCAAGATCGAGATCAACGTCGCCGAGCTCAACATCAACGACCTCGTGCACGTGAAGGACTTGAAAGTGGAAAACGTCACCATGCTCGAGAACGGGGAGAGCGCAGTCGTCGGTGTTCTGCCGCCCGCCGTAGTGAAGGAAGCCGAGGAGGCGCCCGTGGTCGAGGCAGCGCCTGCCGAGCCCGAGGTTGTGGGAAAGGGCAAGAAGCCTGAAGAGGGCGAGGCCCCCGCAGCCGAGGAGAAGGAGAAAGACAAGGACAAGGAAAAGGAAAAGAAGAAGTAATCCCGGCCGTCCATGGAGCCTGCGGCCATCATCGGTCTGGGGAACCCCGGTGTGCCATACCGGGAAACCCGCCACAATCTCGGCTTCATGGTGGTCGAGGAGCTTGCCAGACGATGGAGCGTGCCATTCCGGCCCGGACGCGGTCCCTATGAGGTCTCCCTGGCGCGTGAACCCCGGTCGGAGAGAGACGTGATCCTCGTGGCGCCTAGGACGTTCATGAACCTCAGCGGGGAAGCCGTTTCCGATGTCTCCTGCCGGTACGGTGTCACCCCCGGTTCGATGCTTGTCGTCGTGGACGACTTCTGGCTTCCGCTCGGCATCCTGCGGTACCGCCCCCGGGGGAGCGACGGCGGGCATCACGGCCTGGCGTCGATCATCGCGGCCCTGGAAAGCGAGGAGTTCTCGAGACTCCGCCTGGGCATCGGGAAAGCGGTGATGCCCCCGAAGCAGGAGTTGGCCGATTTCGTCCTGTCGGCGTTCGACCCGGAGGAGCGGGCCCTGGCCGCCGACATGGTCTTGAGGGCCGCAGACGCGGCCGAGGAATTTGTGAGATCCGGGCGGGCCCTCCCCAGGAATCCACCCGGTCCGGAAGACGGCGAAAACGCCGGCTGAGCAGACTGTTCATTGCACACGGTGCCTTTCACATACCTCAGTCCTGGAAGGCTGCCTCTCTGCTCTTCAGTTCACCGCACGGTGAGTACTGGAGGGCCATCTCTATCATCATGGAGTCCACAGGGAGAAGACACATGGACAAACCCAAGCGTCTGTACGAAACCACCTTCATCGTGAACGCGTCGCTCGATGACACACAGATCGACGGCGTGGTCACCCGCGTCCAGGATTTCATCACGCGCAACGGCGGGACGGTGACGGCGGTAAACAAGTGGGGACGCAAGCGTCTGGCGTATTCCATCAACAAGAAGACGAACGGTTTCTACGTCAACCTGGAGATGGAGGCGCCGGGCACCCTTCTGGCCGCGCTCGACCGGGCATACCAGCTCGACGAGATGATTCTCCGCTACCTGACGATCATCCTGGACCGCAAAGCCATCGCCTCGCGCAAGGCCACAGCCGAAGCCGCGGCGGCAGCCGCTGCGGCACAGGCCCTGGTCGCGGAGCCCGCCCCCGTGCAGGCCCGCGAGCCTGAACCTGCGCCCAGTGAAGCCAAAAAAGCCTGACGCACCGAACCTCACGAATTCCCAGGAGACCAGACATCGTGTTCACACCACGCAGGACCCGCCGCGACAAGGACCAGACACCGCGCAAGAAGCGTACATGCCGCTTCTGCGATTCCAAGGACATCTACATCGACTACAAGGACGAAAAGCGCCTGCAGCGCTTCGTCACTGAGCAGGGCAAGATCATCCCGAAACGGATCACCGGGACCTGCGCAAAACACCAGCGGCAGCTGGTGAAAGCCATCAAACGGGCACGCCACCTGGCGCTGCTGCCGTTCGTCTCCGACACCGTTCGCTAAACCATGCCAGAGAGGTTGCCTCCATGAAAGTCATCTTGCGGAAAGAACAGGAAAAACTCGGCGCGGTAGGCACGCTGGTCGAAGTGAGCGACGGCTATGCCCGCAATTTCCTGATACCGAAGGGAATTGCCTTCCCCGCGAACGAGGGAAATGTCCGCGCGCTGGAAGAGGAGAAGAAACAGCTGCATCGCCGTGAAAACAAGCAGCTGAAGACGAGCCAGCATCTTGCCGCCGAGCTCGAGAAGCTCTCCCTGACGATCAAGGTGAAGGTCGGTGAAGACGAGAAGCTCTTCGGCTCGGTCACCTCGCAGGACATCGCCGACGCGGTCAAGGAAAACGGGATCGAGCTCGACAAGCGGATCATCGAACTGCCGGAACCGATCAAGGCGCTCGGCTTCTATACGGTCGAGGCCCGCCTCCACCCCACCGTGACGGGGAAAATCAAAATCTCCGTAGTCCACGAGTAGCGTCCGCGGTCCATGGCCTCCGGGCCGTGGACAGTCAGTGGGAGAGCCGGCTGGGGGCTGAAGAGAATCTTGACTTTCAGCCGGAAAGAGCCTATAGTAGAATGATTGTGCAGCGAGACGGCCGGCAATGAGCCGCCCGGGAGGACGATGCACTGCAGGGATGCCGGTTCGCGCCTCCGGGCGCGGACGCAGGACGTTTGACCGACCGATGCCAACGCGCGCGTTCGTTTTTGACCTTCCCGTTCACCCGACAGACGGCGCGAGTTGTTCCCAGCCGCGGCGCGGCGCTGCGCGGCGTCCGACCACTCCGCCGCACCGCGGCCGTCCCTCACCCCATTCCGTACACAACGCTCGCCTGTCATTCATCATTGATCAGAAGAACAGCGTATGGCGATGAAAGAAGTCAAGACCCTCGACGATGTCACGATTCGCTTTGCCGGCGACTCGGGCGACGGCATGCAGCTGACGGGGACCCAGTTCACGAACACCTCGGCGGTGCTGGGGAACGACCTCAGCACGCTCCCTGACTATCCTGCCGAGATACGCGCGCCCGCAGGCACCACCTACGGCGTGAGCGGTTTCCAGGTGCGCTTCGGAAGCCAGGACATCCTCACCCCGGGGGACACCTGCGACGTGCTCGTGGCCATGAACCCCGCGGCCCTTGTCACCAACCTGAAGATCTTGCGCGACGGGGGCACGGTCATCGTTAACGAAGACGCCTTCACGGACAAGAACCTGCGCCTGGCCGGCCTCGANNATCGGCAAGCTCACCTCCAACGCCCTCGCGGACATGAACATGTCCACACGCACCGTGGACAAGACCAAGAACTTCTTCGCTCTGGGCCTGATGTACTGGATGTACAACCGGCCGCTGGACCAGTCGATACGGTTCATTCAGGAGAAATTCGGGACCAAGGATCCACAGATCGCGGAAGCGAACCTCCGGGTGTTGAAGGCCGGCTACAACTACGGGGACACCACGGAGATCTTCACCACCCGCTACGAAGTCAAACCCGCCAAGCTGCCCCCGGGCAGGTACCGCAGTATCATGGGGAACGTGGCCACCGCCCTCGGGCTCGTCGCGGCCTCCCAGAAATCCGGCCTTCCGCTCTTCCTCGGCTCCTACCCGATCACCCCCGCGAGCGACATCCTTCACGAGCTCTCGCGGCTCAAGGAATTCGGGGTCAAGACCTTCCAGGCGGAGGACGAGATCGCTGCGATCTGCGCGGCGATAGGCGCCTCCTACGCTGGATCGCTGGCCGCCACGTCCACCAGCGGGCCTGGTCTTGCCCTCAAGACCGAGGCGATCGGACTGGCCATCATGCTCGAACTCCCGCTCGTGATCCTGGACGTCCAGCGCGGGGGACCGAGCACCGGGCTGCCGACCAAGACGGAGCAGGCCGACCTCCTCCAGGCTGTGCACGGACGCAACGGCGAAGCCCCACTCTGCGTCATCGCTCCGGCCACCCCGGCCGAATGTTTTCAGATGGCATATGAGGCGGCGCGGCTCGCCGTCAAGTACATGACCCCTGTCATCTGTCTGACCGACGGATACCTCGCAAACGGCTCGGAGCCGTGGCGCATCCCCAGGGCAGATGACCTTCCCGACATCCCGGTGAAGTTTGCGACCGACCCGGCAACGTTCCAGCCCTATGCCCGCGACGAGCAAACGCTTGCTCGACCCTGGGCAATCCCGGGCACGCCGGGACTCGAACACCGGATCGGCGGGCTCGAAAAGGAGCACCTCACGGGGAACATCAGTTATGATTCGGAAAACCATGATTTCATGATCCGGATGCGCCAGGCGAAGATCGACCGGATCGCCCAGGATATTCCGCCGACGGTCGTTGAGGGCGAATCGAAGGGTGACCTGCTGGTCGTGGCATGGGGAAGCACGTACGGCTCGGTCAAAAGCGCGGTGACCAGCGCCCGCGTGCGCGGTCTTTCGGTTTCGCACCTCCACTTGCGCCACCTGAATCCCTTCCCTGCCGACCTCGGCGGCATACTGAAGCGCTTCAAGCACTTCCTCGTCCCGGAAATCAACAACGGCCAGTTGATCCAGCTCCTGCGCTCGAAGTACCTCATCGATGCCCGCGGGTTCAACCGCATCAAGGGCCTCCCGCTCAGGTCGGAGGAAGTGGAGGCGGAGATCGATCAGATTCTCGGAGGCGCCAATGCCTGACACGACAATCCCGGTTTCGCCGGCCAAGCTCACAATCAAGGATTTCCAGTCGGACCAGGATGTCCGCTGGTGCCCTGGATGCGGCGACTATTCCATACTGGCGCAGGTGCAGAGAGTGTTTCCGGAATTCCCGCACCTTCGGGAAAACTATGTGGCGATCTCGGGCATAGGCTGCTCGAGCCGGTTTCCATACTATCTGGACATCTACGGGGTTCACGGCATCCACGGCAGGGCGCCCGCCATCGCCTCCGGGGTCAAGATGGCCAACCCCGCCCTGGATGTCTGGGTCGCCACCGGGGACGGCGACGGACTGAGCATCGGCGGCAACCACATGATCCATATGCTCCGCCGCAACCTGAATATCAAAGTGCTGCTGTTTAACAACCAGATCTATGGCCTCACCAAAGGGCAGTATTCCCCCACCTCAACCTTCGGACAGGTCACGAAATCTACCCCCATGGGAGTCATCGACTCCCCCTTTGTGCCCGTGAGCCTTGCCCTGGGGGCCGGAGCCACGCTGGTCGCCCGCACCATGGACCGCGATCCGAAACACCTCCAGGAAATGGTCCGGCGCGCGGAGAAACACAATGGTTCCTCGTTCATCGAGATCTATCAGAACTGCAATGTGTTCAACGACGGAGCCTTCTTCAAATTCACCGAGAAGGATACCCGTGATGAAAACGTCGTCTACCTTGAACAGGGCAAGCCGCTGCTGTTCGGCAAGGGGCGGGAAAAGGGAATCCGTCTTGACGGCTTTACTCCCGTGACGGTCGATCTCCGGGAAGGGAAATTCTCGGTCAGCGACCTGCTCATCCACAATGAAAACGATCTCACCCTCTCCTTCATCCTCGCCAGCATGATCCACAACGCCGACCTCCCTCGTCCCATGGGGGTGTTCGTGGATCTTCAGCGGCCGGCCTACGAGGAGCTGATGGAGGGCCAGATCACAAGGGCCAGGGGCAAAAAGGGAAACGGCGAGCTTCAAAAGCTGCTCGATGGCGAGGAAACCTGGGTCATCCAGTGACCCGGTGACCGGAGGTCTGGTATCGGGCGACGGGTGTTCGAAAAGGGTCCCGCGGAGCGGGACCCTTTTTTTTCGGCCCGTTTTTTCCCATATTCAATGCATGCCGACCAAAAACGAGGATCGCATGAGCCCTCTGGAAGAGGCCATCAAGGGCATCATGCCCCGCCTGGCCGGGGTGCGCTCGGCGGTGCTCACCACCCACGTCAACCCTGACGGAGACGGCATCGGGTCGGAAGTGGCCATGGCCGAGTGGCTTTCCGCAGGTGGGTGCAAGACACACATCCTTAACCACAGCGAAACCCCCGGCGTCTATATGTTCATGGATGACGCCGGAAGGCGCATCCGGACCTACGACCCGGAACGCGATGCGGCGACGATCGCCTCCGCAGATCTTATCCTTGTCCTCGACACGAACGACCTTGGCCGCCTTCGCTCAATGGAACCGGCAGTCCACGCCAGCAGGGCCTTCAAGATCTGCATCGATCACCACCTGGATCCTCACGGCTTCGCGGACTGCTCTATCATCGATCCGGAAGCCACTTCCACCGGGGAGATCGTGTACAGGATCATCCTCATGGACCCAGGCCGGGGACTCAGCCCATCCATGGCTTCTGCCCTCTACTGCGCGATCATGACCGATACAGGTTCCTTCCGCTACCCCAGAGTCGATCCGGAAATCCACCGGATGGCGGCCCGCCTCATTGAGGCTGGTGCCGACCCCGTGCGTATCTACGCAGAGGTCTACGAGCGCTGGTCGACCGGGCGGATCCACCTTCTGGGCAGAATGCTCGCCGGCATGGGGATGGGCGGCAAGGGACGCCTCGCCTATGCGTCGATAACCCAGGAGATGCTGCAGCAGACGGGCACCAGCGAAGCCGACACCGACAATTTCACCACGTACCCCATGAGCATCCAAGGGGTCACCGCAGGCATCATCTTCCTCGAGCTGAAGGACGGCGTCAAGATCAGTTTCCGGTCCAAGGGCGTCATCCCCATCAACGAGCTCGCCAAGGAATTCGGCGGCAACGGGCACCTGAATGCGGCAGGGGCAAGGTTGTACAAAGTGTCTCTGCATGATGTAACCCGTGACGTGCTCGAGGCCGCCGAGAAATACGTTGCAGCTCCGGAGAATACATGACTATTCCCCGCTTGGCCGCCGTGAAAGGCATCCTGACCTCACCCGAAAAGGGGGCAGTCGCGACGATGGTGCCTGAAGACAAGCCGCTCTTCGCCGCCGCGAAGCAGGCGCTCGAGGGCCATGCCGGGGACTCTCTTCCCCTTCTGGGCAGCGAAGCATTCCGGGGCAAGGACGGAGAATCCCTCGTCCTCTTTCCCCGCGCACTCAAGGGCCGGCCGCTCATCGTTGCGGGGCTCGGTTTGAAGCAGTCACTCTCGCTCGAGCGCCTGAGGCGCTCGGCTGCCCTCATTGCCCGGCAAGCCTCTGCATTCAAGCAGCAGTCTCTCTCGATCCAGCTTCCCGCGAAGGGTCTCCTGGACCGGCTCATCCCCCATTCCGAAGAGCCCTCCCTCGGACTGGCCGCTGGGGCCGTCGCCGAGGGCGCCGTTCTCTCGGTCTATGCGTATGACCGCTACCGCTCCGCCCCCTCCCCAAAGAAGCTCTCCTCCATAACGCTGCTGGCTGAAAACGCCGCCGACGCCCGGGCGGCGGGCACGGCAGTTGCCCTCGCACGGGTTGTCATTGAAGGCACCTGGCTGGCCCGCGACCTCTCCAACGCTCCCGGGAACGAGCTCTTCCCGGAATCTCTTGCTGAGGCCGCCCGTCAATGCGGAAAACGCAGCGGCTTCTCCGTGAAGGTCTTCGACAGGCGCCGGATCGAACGCCTGAAGATGGGTGGTTTGCTCGGAGTCGCGGAAGGGAGCGCACGGCCGCCCAGATTTGTTATCCTGGAGTACGGGAGAAGGCGGCCCGGGCGGAAGACCGTCGTCCTGGTGGGGAAAGGGGTCACCTTCGACAGTGGAGGTATTTCCATCAAGCCTTCGGCCAACATGGCCGAGATGAAAATGGACATGGCCGGGGCTGCCGCAGTCCTGGGGACAGTCCAGGCCGTAGCCCGTCTGCGGCTGCCCGTCCACCTGGTGGGCCTTATCCCCGCCACGGAGAACCTTCCCGGCGGGCGGGCCCTGAAGCCGGGAGATATTCTGCGCCACCTTAACGGCAGGACATCGGAAATAGACAATACGGACGCAGAGGGGCGGCTCATCCTGGCGGATGCGCTCGCCTACGCCGGGCGGTACACTCCGGATGCGGTGATTGACCTCGCAACGCTGACGGGTGCCGTTGTCGTCGCCCTCGGACATCACGCCACCGGCATGTTCGGCAATAACCCGGAACTCATGCGGCGCCTGAAAGAGTCCGGCGAGCGCACGTATGAACGGGTCTGGGAGCTTCCGATGTTCGAAGAATATGCGAGCCTCATCAAAAGCGATATTGCCGACGCGAAGAATACCGGAGGCAGATGGGCGGGCGCCATCACCGCAGCAATGTTTCTGAAGAACTTTGTGGGCCATGTTCCCTGGGTGCACCTCGATATCGCGGGAACCGCCATCATGGAGGAACAGCTGGAGTATATCCCGAAAGGGGGATCCGGCGTCGGCGTGCGGCTGCTCGTTGACATGCTGCGCCGCTGGCATGACGTCTGACCGCATCGAGCTCATCTGGCACTCTATCAGGCATACACCTATGAAACAGCTCCTGCTTGTCATGACCCTTCTTCTGCTCGCAGCGGACACCTCCACGGCGCAACGCTGGGAACGGGAGGGACGGGAGCCCGGGGAAATGCAGATGTTCCTTCTGTACGAGCCGCTCTTCGTGCCCGGGGCCGATTCCTCAAGCGCCGGGATTCTCATCCCGTACCGCATTGACCTGGACTTCTTCATCGCCATACGCTCGCGATCGGCCCCCCCTGACCGTCCGTTTACCCGGAAAGGGGAGCTCATGATAGAGCTCTTCGACTCGACAGGGACCTCTGCCGCAAGGTTCATTGAGCCAGTCGAAGCACTCACCGCCACGACCGAACGGCTTCCGGGCAACCGGACCTGGTACGAGGGGATCGCAACCCTCCAAGCGCCCCCCGGACACTACCGGGTCCTGGTGGAGATCAATGACCTCCAGAGCAAACGTACCTTCGCGGAGCGCTACCGGATGATCCGGGCCTCCCGCTGGCAGCCAGGAACCCTCGCCCTCTCGACTCCCTTCTTCGTGAAGGGCGCGCCGGAGGTGACGCTCCCCGACACGCTCAGGCTGGAGAACCTCGGCGAAGACTTTCTTTTCGGCAGCAAGGCCTCGCTCGCGTTTCTCCTGAATGGCACCGATACCTCGGGCATGCAGCTCTCCTGGAGGCTCACCCCGGAGAACGAGGCTAAGAACATGCGCGCAGACAGCAACTCCCGTTTCGCCGCGCGAAAGGGTGTGACCCTGAAAGCAGGGAAGGACACCGGCGGCGTGTTCGTCACTGCCGCTCCGGGGAAGAACTCCACGCTGGTGACGGTCCCCCTCCCGCTTGTTCAGCTTCCCCTCAGAAATTACACCCTCTCCCTGACCCTGACCAGGGGGGCTGCGAAAGAGAGCACGGTCACCCACTTCCGGGCGCTCTGGCCCGACATGCCGGCGTCGCTCCGCGACGTCGACAGGGCGATCGATGCGCTCCGGCTGCTGGTTCCGGAGGACAAACTCGACAGGATGAGAAGAGGGGACTTCGAGAGGAAGCGCGATAGCCTGGAGGCGTTCTGGAACGCGCGGGACACCGACCGGACCGCGCCCTACAACGGACTGATGGCGGAGTACTACCGCCGGGTGGATTACGCATCGCTGAACTACGGGACCCTTCGCCAGGCCGACGGCTCGCGGACAGACCGGGGCAGGATCTACATCCTGTATGGGCCACCCTCATCAACCGAGCGCACCCTGAAAACCACAGGGGCCTTCCGCGAGGTGTGGGTCTACAGCAAGCTCGGACGGACGTTCGTGTTCGAAGACCAGAGCAGGTCAGGCAATTACGTCCTGATTCCCTCCAACGGCTCATGAAGCCCATCGCCGCGATCACCATCGGCGACTGCAACGGCATCGGTCCGGAGGTTGTCCTGAAGAGCCTCCGGTCGCCCAGGGTCCGCCGCTCCGTGGTTCCGCTGCTCGTGGGCAACACCTCCGCCTTCAGCCGGAGCGCGCACATTCTGTCCCTTCCTTTCCGGCCCCGGACGGTGAACCCCGACGCCGAGGAGATCCGGCGCGCTTGGAGAGACGGGTTCGTTCCGGTAGTCGAACCACCGGGAGTGGAGGAGGTTCCTGTCAATCCGGGAATCTGTTCCGCCGCAGCGGGCGAAGGAGCCGTGCGGGCGCTGGAGTGCTCCGTCGGTCTCATCGCCTCAGGTACCGCCTCGGGAATCGTCACTGCGCCAGTCTCGAAGCGAGCGCTCCACCTGGCGGGGGTCGGGACCCCGGGCCAGACGGAGCTGCTCCAGCGACTTTCGGGTGCCAGGCATGTCGCCATGATGCTCGTTTCGGCCGGGCTCCGTGTGGGGCTGGCGACGATTCACACTCCGCTGAATGCCGTCGCGAGCGAGCTGACACGGCCCCTTCTCCGCGAACGGATCGCGCTCATCGAAGAGGCCCTGAGGAGAGACTGGGGAATCGTGAAGCCCAGGATCGCCGTGCTGGGATTGAACCCTCATGCCGGCGAAGGAGGTGATCTGGGGACGGAGGAACGGCGGATCATCGACCCTGTTCTGCGCACCCTCCGCGCCCGGGGATTGACCCTGGCGGGCCCGTTTCCCGCCGATGCCTTTTTCGCACGATACGCCCCGGGGGTCTACGATGCGGTCGTTGCCATGTACCACGATCAAGGACTGATCCCGCTGAAAATGACCGCAGGCGGGAAGGGAGTCAACGTTTCGGTGGGCCTCCCGCTCGTGCGGACGTCGCCGGACCACGGGACCGCCTTCGACATCGCAGGGAAGGGGACGGCCGATCCGTCGAGCATGATCGAAGCCATTGCCCTCGCCGCGCTCTTCATCAGGAACAGGTCAAAGAGAATCCCCGGCACGCATCCATGATCACGATCACCAACGCCTCAGTCGCCTACGGGTCCCATCTAGTCCTCCGGGACATCACCCTTCAGATCAAACCCGGAGAGTTTGTGCTCGTCACCGGCCAGACCGGCTCCGGCAAAAGCACGTTCCTCAAGCTTCTCTACATGGGCATGGATCCCGTCAAGGGGAGCGTAAGCGTCGGCGGGTACCACTCTGCCTCCATCACAACCCGGCAGAAGGCCCTTCTCCGGCGGTCCCTGGGGATCGTCTTCCAGGACCACCGCCTGTTCGACGACCGCAGCGTCTACGACAACGTGGCATTTGCCCTGGAGGTCACCGGGGCAAGACACCGGGACATTCAGCGGAAGGTCCTGCATGCCCTGGGGGACGTCGGGCTGAGCCATCAGCGGCACCGGAAGCCGAGCGAGCTTTCGGGCGGGGAACAACAGCGGGTGGTAATCGCCAGGGCGCTGGTCAACAGTCCGGTTTTCCTCCTGGCCGATGAGCCGACGGGAAACCTGGATCCGGCGACCTCGCGGGAGATCCTGCAGCTGCTTGCGGCGATCAACATGGGAGGGATGGGCGTCGTCATGGCGACCCACAATGCGGACCAGGCAGGTGCCATGAGGGGCAGGAGGATGGTGATTGAAGAGGGCGTCCTGCGGGAACTCCCCGCCTGCTGAGTGTCAGCCGGCCAGTGCGGCGATC
Organism: Ignavibacteriota bacterium; assembly: GCA_003152875.1. Taxonomy (GTDB): domain Bacteria; phylum Bacteroidota; class Ignavibacteria; order UBA10030; family UBA6906; genus Fen-1262. Next base: position 43,032 of record PMBF01000108.1, read on the forward strand.
CGCTCGTACTCACGCTTCACCGCCGCGTCGCCGTATTTCTGTTCGAGGCGCCTGATGGTGAAGTGCCCGGTCGCCATGTTCTGGAAATGATCGAGGAAAAGGTAGTTCACCGCACCGCCGCCGAAGGCTCCGATAAGAGGGATGGCCTTTGCCGCGGCTTCTTCGCTGACAATCACGCCGAACCGTGAGGCGACTGCGGCGACCAGCCTGATGAGAGGAGGCGCCCCTTCCTCCACGAACCCCCGTTCGGCGATGAAGGACGCCGCTTCCGAAATCGCCCTCGCCATGGCCGCGCGGACCGCCCAGTAGCCGTTCTCCGCTGCAGCCCCATCCCTCTCCCCCACCCCGAGGGCCAGCACCTCCAGGCACTCCAGCCTGGTTTCCATGGCGTCGATGTCCTGCCCTTCCGACCGCGCGATGCGGGCGATCGAGCGGAGCATGATCGTGGTGGTGACGGGCAGTTCGAGGGCGAGGGCAGCCAGGCCCAGCGCGCCGCTCGCCGCTCCCGACGCCGTCACGACGACCTTGTGCCACCGGTTGCTGAACTCGATGTCCTTCCGGTCGCTTCCCAGGCTTCTGACCGCGACGGCGAGCGACTTCTTCAGGGCGCTGCTGGTAGCCCTCCCGACCCTCTCCCTCCAATCCAACGGCATCAGCTCGAACCCCTTTTCGATGGGGGAGCCGGCCAGGTGTGCGATCCGAACCATGAGTCCGGGGTGCTCAAGCAGCTGCACCGCCGTGGCCAGTGCCCGGGTGTCGGTCTTCTCGAAAGCGTTCATTCCTTTTCCCGCCGGTCGTGTTCCCTCATTCCCTCTCCAACGAAACTGCGCTTCCCACAGGTGACCCTGTCTTCCTTCCGGAGAGGCTACGTGACGGCCTCCACGCGCCGCACCTGGGGCACGTCGTTCATGACGGTGCGTTCGATGCCGGCACGCAGCGTCATGCGCGACATCGGGCAGATTGCGCATGTGCCGGCCCACTGGAGCTCAAGGACGCCGTCAGGCCTGAACCGGATCAGCCTCACATCACCCCCGTCGGCCCGGAGAAACGGCCGGGCGCTGTCGAGCGACTGTTCAATGCGCTCTTCGAGCGTGTTTTCGTTCGCACTCATGACGGTCCCAGGGCAATCTCAACGTTCGGGGCGCTGCCCTCTGCATTCCTGATGCTGACCTGCGCAGCCATCGCCCGGGCGATCCTGCTCATAATCTCCGACTGTTCAGTCCCCGTCTCGGCAGCGACGGGGATGCCCTTGTCGCCGGAAACTCGGATGGCGGTATAGATCGGGATCTCGCCGAGGAACGGCACCCCGAGGTCGTCGGCCGCCTTCCGCCCTCCGCCGTTCGCGAAGATCTCTTCGCGCTGGCCGCAGTGTGAACAGATAAAGTAGCTCATGTTCTCGATGATGCCGAGGACAGGGACGTTCACTTTCTCAAACATCCTGAACCCTTTGCGGGCATCGGCCAGAGAGACGTCCTGCGGCGTTGTGACGATCACCGCACCCGTGAGGGGGATCGTCTGGACCAGGGTCAGCTGGATGTCGCCGGTCCCGGGAGGGAGGTCGAAGATCAGGTAGTCCAGATCCCCCCAGTCCACGTCGGTCATGAACTGTTTCACAGCGCCGCTGGCCATGGGTCCCCGCCAGATGATGGCGTCCATCGGATCGACAAAGAACCCTATCGACATCAGCTTCACGCCGAAGCTTTCCATCGGCTGAAGGCGTTTCCCCACCATGCGGGGTTTGCCTTTCACTCCCAGCATCAGCGGAATGCTGGGGCCGTACACGTCGGCGTCGACGAGCCCCACACCTGCTCCCTCGCGAGCAAGCGACACCGCAAGGTTCACGGCAACGGTGGACTTCCCCACTCCGCCCTTCCCAGACGCCACGGCGATCGTGTTCTTCACCCCGGGGAGGATGTCCGCCTGCTGCGGGGCCTGACGTCGTGTGACGTTCGACGTCATCTCCACGGCAACGTTTCCCACGCCGGGGACGGCCTCTCTCACCGCGCGGATCGCCTGGGCCTTCATCTCGTCGCGGACCGGACAGGCCGGGGTCGTGAGCTCGATCGTGAAGCTGACGTCGTTGCCCTGAATGGCAATGTCTCTCACGAAATTCAACGCGACGATGTCACGGTGAAGGTCCGGATCGCGGATCTGCCTCAAAGCATTCAGGACTACGGTTTCGCTCAATTGGTTCATGGATTCCCTTTGTGAGTCATGCCGGCGCACTCTTTCTCTATAACGTCTGGAGCTCAGCGCACGTTCATCCGCCTTCCGACTTTCTCGAATGCGCCGAGCGCCCGGTCGATGTCCTTCAGGCTGAGCGCGGCGGAAATCTGCGCGCGCAGGCGCGCTTCCCCTTTCGGCACGACGGGAAACCAGAGCCCGCGGATGTAGACGCCCGCCTTGAGGAGCTCGCGGCTCATCTCCTGGGCGGCTGCAGCTTCGCCCAGCATGATCGGAACGATCGGATGGTCTCCCGCCAGGATGGCGTAGCCCAGAGTGGCGATCTCTTTCCGGAAATAGGCAGTGTTCCTCCGGAGGCGTGCGACGATGGACCGGTCTCTGGTCAGCAGGTTGAAGGCAGACGTAGCGCCGAACACGATCGAGGGAGGGAGGGAATTCGAGAAGATGTATGTGCGCGCCTTCTGCCTCATGAAGGAGACCAGGTCTTTCCTTCCGGAGATGTAGCCGCCGGCAGCCCCGCCGATCGCCTTGCCGAGGGTCCCTGTGAGCACGTCGATCCGGCCGTGCACCCCCTTCGCTTCCGGAGTCCCCCGTCCCCCCCTTCCGCAGACCCCCACGCCGTGGGAATCGTCAACGAACAGGGTTGCGCCGAACTCGCGCGCGACCCCGGCAAGGCTGTCGAGCGGCGCGAGATCACCCTCCATGCTGAAGACCCCGTCAGTGGCGATGATCCGCAGGCGGTAGTCCTTTCCCCGGTCTTCCTCGAGCTGCCGCACAAGATCATCCACATCGCCGTGGCGGTAGATCTTCCTGTCGCAGGTCTCCGCCCTGCAGAGCCGCTGCCCGTCGATGATGCTGGCATGGTTCAGGCGGTCCGAGTAGATCACGTCGCGGTACGCCTCCATCCCCATCTTCTCGTTGGTCAGCGATGCGAAGAAAGCCTCGTTCGCCGCCCAGCAGGAGGAAAACAGGATTGCGTCTTCCATCCCGAGAAATTTCGCGATCTTCTTCTCCAGTTTCAGGTGGATGTCCTGCGTGCCGCAGATGAAGCGAACGGACGCAACACCGTACCCGTACTCCCGGATGCCGCGGATCGCGGCCGACCGGACTTCCGGATGATTGGAGAGGCCGAGGTAGTTGTTGGAGGCAAGCATCACCACCTTCCTGCCGTTCACCCTGACGACGGCGTCCTGGGCGCTGCCCAGAGGCACTTCGATCTTGAAGGTCTGAGTCGCCTCGAGCTGCCGGAGTTCCCGCCCCACGAGTTCGAGCATGTCCGCCATGGAATTCCTCCTGTACGCGTACCGCAGGATACCCTGCGTGGTCAGGCTGACGATCTTACAAGGCGCGCGGCAAACGTCCCGTCCATGCCGTGCAGATGCGGCAGGGTGGACACGTATCCGTCGGGGGACACGAGATCGGGGTGGACGAAGCGTCCCGCGTCCTCGAGAGTGTATTCCGGGTGGTGCTGCAGGAAGCCCTTCACCACTTCCTGGTTTTCCTCGGGCTCGATGGTGCACGTGCTGTACACGAGCACACCGCCCGGCTTGACCAGGCGTGACGCGTTGTCGAGCATGCGCGCCTGCTGGCGTGCAAGGACGAGCACGTCGGCCATATCGCGCTTCCACTTGATGTCCGGCTTCTTCGAAAGGACTCCCAGCCCGGAGCAGGGGGCGTCGAGCAGCACCCGGTCGGCCTGTCCTGCCTCGAGCGTCTCGGCATCGGCGGCAAGCAGCGTGACATTGCGGAGGCCGAGGCGGTCTGACGACCCGCGGATCAGCCTGAGCTTGGCCTCGTACTTGTCGACCGCCAGCACTTCCCCCTCGTTCTTCATCATTTCGGCGATGTTGGTGGTCTTGCCCCCGGGCGCCGCGCACAGGTCGATCACCCGCTCGCCGGGCTGAGGAGCCAGGAGGATGCAGGGAAGCGCAGCGCTCTCGTCCTGGATCGTGAAGAACCCGCCGCGGAACAACTCCATCTGGCCGATCCTGGAGAGCGAGCGCGTGCGGACAAAGCAGTCCACGTACGCCGACGCCTGGGCGCGGATCTGCTGGCGGTCGAGCATCTGCAGAAACTCCCGGACATCCACCTTCAGCCGGTTGATGCGGAGGGAGAGCTCGGGACGCTCATTGTTGGCGATCAGGAGTTTTGCAGCGTCGCCGGCCCCGTACCGCTCAATCCACCTGCGGACCATCCATTGCGGGTGGGAGTAGTACACGCTCATGTGCTGCGTTTGGTCCTCGGCCGGGTCGGGGTACCGGATGCCGTCGATGTTGCGGATGATGTTTCGCAACACCGCGTTCACCAGTCCCGCAGGCTTGTCCCCGCGGATCCGCTTGATGAATTCCACCCCTTCGTTGACCGCCGCGGCATGGGGCACGCGGTCGAGAAAGAGCACCTGATACAGCGCGACCCGGAGCGTGTTCTTGACGTTGATCTCCGACTTCGAGAAGTTCCCGTGCGAGAAACCGTTCAGGACCCAGTCGAGTCTCCCCTGCCAGCGAAGCACTCCGTGGACGATCTCGCTGAGGAGCCCCTTGTCGGCATCGCTGATCTCGGGAGATTTCAGCTCCGCATCGAGGACCTTGTCGAGATAGGAATCGGTCCGTTCGACCCGGTTCAGGATCTTGACGGCAATGCCGCGCGGCCCGCTGTAGAGGGTTCGCCGCTCGGCAAACGGTCCGGTATCACGCTCTGAAATGACTTCGGTCATGGTCCGTCATGGCATAAATGGCGCGGAAGAGCGCCTGGTAGGCGGCGGTCGGCACGATTCCCCTCCGCCGCATGACGGTCTCGGCGACCGCCAGGGCTTTGTCGACGTCGTAGGTCGAAAGATCGCCGCCGCTCCCCCAGGAAAACGGCGGCACGTTCTTTGGAGCCATGGCCGTGCCGAAAATGTTCGCTGCCGGCCCGATCACCGTTCCTGTGTTCAGGGTGACGTTGATGCCGGTCTTCGCATGGTCCCCCGCCAGCAGGCCGACAAACATCCTGCCGGAATCCACCTGTACGCCGTCGATCTGGACGCGCACCGAGCCGTAGGTATTCTTGAGGTTGCTGGATGTTGTCCCGGCTCCCAGGTTCACCCAGGGGCTGACGTACGAATGGCCGAGAAAACCGTCATGCTGCTTGTTGGCATGGGAGTGGAAAATGACGTGCTCCACCTCCCCGCCTACCTTGCACGAAGGTCCGATGCTGGTGTTGCCATAGATCTGCGCCCCGGCCTTGATGATGGAACCGTCTCCGATGAAACATGGCCCCTCCACCACGGCGTTCGGCAGAATCCTCGCGCCCCGGCCGAGGATCACCGGACCCGTCTCCGCATCGATCACCGCTCCGGGTCCGATGTCTGCTTCCGGCCCGACCACGATGTTCCTTCGGTGAACCAGGACCGCCGCCCGGTGGACACGGCTCCGTCCCGCTTTCCGGCGACCCCCGCGGCGCAGCATCGCGAAGTCGGCCCTCAGGGCGGTTTCATTGGCATAGACAAGGTCCCAGGGGTAGCGGATGAGCTCGGTGTCGACCTCTATGCGAGGCAACCCTTCGAACATTTCCGGCAGAACCTCATCTGTGCCAAGGCAGGCCGCGAAGTGCGCGGCGCGGTCTCCGTCCATCACCGCTCCGACCGGCTCATCCCCCCTCATGAAGCAGACTTCCCCCTTCGCCCCCCGTAAGGCGGCGGCGAGCGAGGGGGTCACCACGGCACGGCCGTTGACCGCGACGAGCCTCCCGGGAGCCAGCTGCGCCGGATCGGACCTGGGATGCTCTTCACGGAACACGGGGCGCAGATAGCCGCGCGCATGCAGCGCAACGGAGCGGGGGCGAAGCGCGACGAGGGCGCGTTCGCGGAGCGACAGCATCCCGCAGCGCAACTCGTAGACGGGCCGGAAATAGCTCAGGGGGCGCAGTGCGGAGGCGCCGCCATCCTCAAAGAGACAGAGCTGCATGTCAAGCTCCCCGGGGGTGAGAAACGAAAACGTTCCGCACGGTTCTTCCGGGCGGAACGTTGCCAGATTCCCGACACAGTGCGTTCGGGCCGCGGCATCAGGCTGCGGGTGCCTCTGCCTTCTTCTTTGCGTATTTCTTGTTGTAGCGCTCCACGCGCCCTGCGGAATCCAGCAGCTTCTGGCGGCCGGTGAAGAAGGGGTGGCAGGCTGAGCAGATTTCGATTTTCAGATTGCCTATGGTCGACCGCGTCTCGAACGTGTTCCCGCAGACGCACGTCACCACCGACTTCTTGTATTCCGGATGTATGCCCTCTTTCATGAACATCTTCCTTTCAGGACTTTCAGGAGATCAATATACTGAAAAGGCTCCAGAGAATCAACCCGGCTGCCTTGCCGTTCTTGTGTTTTGTGCCGTCCTTTGCTATGTTGAAGCACGCCCGCTTGGAGGACTATGCGTTTCAGACCCGCTTTGCTGCTGATCCTGCTCTCGCTGCCGGCATGCACAGGCCTGGCCGACGGCGCCAACACGGTATTCAATTTCCTGCGCAGCGACATGAACGCCCGCGCTGCAGCCCTCGCAGGGAGTTTTCTCGCGATGACGGACGACCCCACGACGATCTTCTACAACCCCGCCTCCCTCGGCACCCTTACCGGCCCGCGAGGGACTGCGGGTTTCTTCAAGAATCTGCTCGATGTCAATGCCGGGTCCCTGGCCTACGGTCAGGCCATCGAAGATGCAGGGACCTTCGGGGCCGGCGTCCTGTACGAGCACTACGGAACCTTCACGGAAACCGACGAGCTCGGCAACGCCCTCGGCTCGTTCACCGCGTCGGACATGGCCATTTCCATCGGGTACTCCAACACGCTCGACGACAACCTCTACTGGGGCGGCGCCGTTAAATTCATTACCTCGTCCATCGCCGGCGCCTCTTCATCCGCCCTGGCCGCCGACATCGGCATCCTCTACTGCATCCCGGATTCCCGATTCGCCGTCGGGGTGAGCATCCGGAATCTGGGCCGCCAGCTGACGACCTACCTGGGTACCCGCGAGAACCTCCCGGTGGACGCTTCCGCCGGGTTTTCCATCATCCCCAAGGGACTCCCCCTGCTCCTGAACGTCGCCTTCCACAATATCAACCAGGACGTGAACTCATTCGGACAACGGTTCCGCTCCTTCTCTGTGGGGGGCGAATTCACGCTGAGCAAGGTACTCCAGGCGCGCATCGGCTACAACAACGAGCAGCGGCTGGACCTCAACCTCGGCTCAACCTCGGGTCTGACCGGCTTTTCCGCCGGGATCGGCATCAACGTGAAGACCTACCGCGTCGACTACTCGCTCTCGTCGCTCGGATCCATCGGTAGTCTCCACCGCGTGTCGATCAGCGCCGCGTTTTGATCCCGCGTGCGGGTCTGATCCCTCTTGCGGGACTGACGCCAGTCAATGGGCCCCGCCTATTGCAGGCTGAAGGAGCACGAGGCCGGCATAAAACAACAGCATCCCTCCGAACACCAGAAGCGGGATGACCCTGTTCCGGGAGTGATTGATCTCGGGGATCAGGTCGCTCGCGCCCACATAGGTCGCTATCCCCGCCGAAAACGCGAAGGCGGAGCCCATCAGGGCCCGGCTGACGCCCTCCAGGAGAAACACGCTGAGTATGCCGAGCACAGTGGCCGCGCCGATCGCCGCCGAGGCCAGGAATGCCGTCCGCCGTCTGCGCATTCCCGCCAGCATCACCGTGGCGATCGTGAGTCCCTCGGGAATCTTGTGAAGCAGGATGGCGAAAAACACCAGAAGCCCCAGGTAGAAGTTGAACTGCATGCCGACCGAGATCGCGAAACCGTCGAAAAAGGCGTGGATGAAGAGACCGATGAAGGTGGACACGCTCGCGGTCCGGGAAAGCATGAGCTCTTCGTGGGTTTCCTCACCGAAATGCAGGTGCCCCACGACCGTGTGCTCGAAAAAATGAAGAGTGGAATAGCCGAGCAGCATGAAGATCGGGGCCTTGACCCCCACGGCCCCGATACTTTCCGGAATGAGCTCCAGGAAGACCAGGGCAAGGATGAATCCCGCGCTGAGGGCAAGCAGGTATTCCTGAACGGCCCGGGGCCAGGTCCGCCGGAGCAGCACGAAGCTCCCGCCCGCAACCTCTGCGAGCGCGGCCACGATGCCGAACGCAAGAATGGTCAGTCCCATGCCGTCTTCAGTCGCGTGATGGGGGGTCAGTACAGCGCGGGCGTCTTGAGGTATTGCTCCGCCTGTGTGTGAGAATCCTTGAACTCTTTCATCCCCAGCACTTTCCGGTACTGCTCCAGCGCAAGCTCCCGTTTCCCCAGGATGTCGTAGACGTTCCCTATCTTCAGATTGGCCATGATCATGAAGCCCGACGCTTCCTGGGTGTCCAGCGTCCGGCTCAGCTCGTCGCACCGGAGCAGGTGGCGCAGTGCCCCGTCATAGTCGCGCGCGCCCATCAGGCTTACCCCAAGGTAGTACTCCGCCTCCCTCTCCACGTTCCTGGTGTAGCCGCGTTGGCCGGCGGAGGCGCGCCTGACGATCTCCTCGAACGCGGTCCGGGTGCCATTCCAGTCCGCAAGAGAGCTCAGACAGCGGCCTACGTACCGGTGAAACAACATGTTGTCGGGAAACCGCGCGAACAGGTTCTCGGCAATGGCCAGCGCCTTCCCGTAATCCTTTTCATAGTAGAAGTAGATCTGCATCAGGAAGAACGCCGCCTCCACAGAAGCGTACCTTCCCTTCTCCGACGCCGCCGTGATCTCCCGGAGTCCCCGCTGCCGGTCCCCGCGGGGCACGAACAGGAGGAGCGGCTTGAGCCAGGGGTACTCCTCCGGGATGACCTCCGCGTAGTAATCGTACATGCCCGTGCCGAGCTGGATGTCGGTGTTCTCCGGGTCAAGCTCTGCTGCCGCCTGCACGAGCGGAAGCGCCTTGCGGCCGGCGTTGGCGGCCGCAAGATAATCGTTGCGGTGGAACTTCAGCCGTCCGATGAACCCTATCGCCCCCCCCTTGAAAAAGATGGCGTTGACATCGCCGGGGTTCCGGTCCAGCAGCGAGTCGCACATGTCCACCACCCGGTCCAGGGAGCCGAAGAACTCGTCGTCGTACCGCGTGTTGTCGATGTCGATCAGGATCCGCCACCAGGTGATCATCGCCAGGAAGAACGGTCCGGCCGGGTCGTGCGGCCGCATGGCGGTCAGCTCCGTGAAGGTCTTCTCGGCCTGCTCGAATTGCAGGTTGTAGACCTCGCCGATCCCCTTGCGGGCAACCTCCTCGAACCGCCCTCCGTCCTGCCGGGCCAGGACCTCTCCTGGCGAGGCTGCGGCCAGCACCGCCATCACGACCACGACGGCCAGGCGCAGGCTCCCCCGGGAGACAGCCGGCCAACCCCGGCGCGACGCGCGGCCTGGCATGGGCCCGCCCGGACCTCCGACCCGGCATTTCCTCATGCGTGCAGCTTCTCCCGCACATAGGCTGCCGCGCGGTCGATCCCAATCCTCTCCTGCACCATGGTATCGCGTTCGCGGACGGTGACGGTCTGATCCTCAAGCGTCTGAGAATCGATGGTCAGGCAGAACGGCGTGCCGATCTCATCCTGCCGCCGGTACCTGCGCCCGACGGCACCGCTGTCATCGTAGAACACTTTGAAGGAGGCACGCAGCGCCGTCTCGAGTTTCTGGGCGATCTCAGGCATGCCATCGCGGTTGACCAGCGGGAACACCGCCGCCTTGATGGGGGCCAGCCTGGGATGGAAATGCATGACCACCCTGAGCTCCATCTTCCCGTCGGAGGTCGGCGCCTCTTCCTCGCGGTACGCGTCCACCAGGAAGGCCATGAACGAACGGCTTGCACCGGCCGAAGTCTCGATAATGTACGGCGTGTAGCGCTCCTTCGACTGCTCGTCGAAATACTTCATGGCTTTCCCGGAGAACTGCTCGTGCCGCGAGAGATCGAAATCAGTGCGGTTGTGAATTCCCTCGATCTCTCCCCAGCCGAAGGGAAAAAGGTATTCGATGTCGAAGGCGTCCTTGGCGTAGTGGGCAAGCTTGTCCGGTTCGTGCCGGTGATACTGGAGCTTTTCGGACCCTATGCCGAGTCCCAGAAACCACTGCATCCGCCGCTCCTTCCAGTAGTTGAACCACTCCTCGTCCGTGCCCGGCTTCACGAAGAACTGCATCTCCATCTGCTCGAACTCGCGGGTGCGGAACAGAAAGTTCTTCGTGTTGATCTCGTTTCGGAAGGCCTTCCCGATCTGCGCGATGCCGAACGGGGGTTTCTGGCGGGATGAGGACTGGACGTTCAGAAAATTCACGTAGATGCCCTGGGCCGTCTCAGGCCGCAGGTAGACGGCCGACCCGGCTTCCTCCACGGGGCCGACGAACGTTCTGAACATCAGGTTGAACTGGCGGGCCTCCGTGAACTTCCCCTCGGCCTGGCATTTGTGGGCCTTTCTCCCCTTGTAGGCGTTGTTGCCGCACATGGCGTCTTCGATCTGGTCGGCCCGGAACCTGGCCTTGCATTCCTTGCAGTCCACCATCGGGTCGGTGAAGTTCTCCACGTGACCCGAGGCCTCCCACACACGGGGATGCATCAGGATCGAGGCATCGATGCCCTCGATGTCCTCGCGGGAGGTCATCGTCCGCCACCATTCTTCTTTGACGTTCCGGAGGAGCTCGACGCCGAGCGGCCCGTAATCCCAGCAGCCGTTCAAGCCGCCGTAGATTTCGCTCGACTGGAAGACGAACCCTCTGCGCTTGCAGAGGGAGACGAGCTTTTCCATCACCGCCCCGGCGTTGGCGTCCGGCTTGGGGGAAGATCCTTGTTGAGAAATGGGAAGCTCCTTTCTGGGACATGGGGCACTGCAGGGTGAAGGGCGGTGAGGCCCGCGCGCACATCACTTGCGAGGTCGTCCTTTCACGGTTGCGTTCCGGGCGCCCGCTGCCGGCCCGGCGGCGGCCACCATCCGGAAGACCAGCGTCCGGACAACCTGGCCGTCTTTCCGGACATGCATGGTCACCGTCTGCTCTTTTGAATGCTCGGTTGCGATCACGCGGGCGCCCAGCGGCACTACCTCGTTTTGCAGATCGTGGTTAAAGACGAGGCTGACAAACGATGAGGGGACATCGATGCGCGATTCTCTCCTTAGGACTGCCTTGTCCGGAGTTCTGACCGACCAGCTCCTCACGCTCCTGAGATCCACATGGTGCCGCACCAGGAGGCTGTCGATCGCCGCATCGATCTCGCCGGAGTCGCGGTGGACCGGAGCAACCCCGGGCACGCGCGGCTCCAGCGCGCGGTCGGCAACGGCGAGGCAGGCGGCAAGAACGGCCAGGGCACCGGCCACCGCGAGTTTCAGGCGCCAGGGGCGCCCGGTCAGGGGGAACGTCATCTGTTTCTGAACGCCGGCTTGCGTTTTTCCAGAAACGCCCTGGTGCCTTCGTGGAAATCGTCGCTGGCGCAGCACCGGCCGAACTGTTCCGCCTCGATGCCGAGTCCCTCGGGCAGGGGGAGGCCGGCGGCGTGCACCGCCTTCAGGGCCGCGCGCACGGCCACCTGGCCCATCGACACGATGACCTGCGCCGTCGCCAGGGCCCGCACCATCAGTTCCGCAGGGGGAAACACCTTGTTCACCAGTCCGATGCGCAGGGCTTCCGCAGCGTCGACCTGCACACCAGTCAGGATCATCTCCAGCGCTCGTCCCTCCCCGATCAGGCGTGCCAGCCGCTGGGTGCCGCCGTACCCCGGGATGATGCCGAGGCTGACTTCCGGCTGGCCGAACCTGGCCTTCTCGGATGCCAGGCGAAGGTGGCATGCCAGCGCCAGCTCGCATCCGCCGCCGAGAGCATACCCGTTGACCGCGGCGATGACCGGTTTGTCCAGCTGCTCGATCAGGTCAAACACCGCCTGGCCCCTGGAGGCAAACTCCACTCCGGAGGCCGCGTCGAGCGCCGTGAGTTCCCTGATGTCGGTGCCGGCCACAAAGGCCTTCTCCCCCGCCCCCGTAATGACGACCGCGTCGACGAGCGGGTCGGACCTCAGCGCGGTGAAGAGCATCCGGAGCTCATCCTTCGCCACAGCGTTCAATGCGTTGAGCTTGTCGGGGCGGTTGACGGTGACGATGCCCACACGGTTCTCGACGGAAAACAGCAGTGTCTGGTAGTTCACGTGTTTTGGCCACAGGTTTGATTCAGACCACTTCGACCCTGCTCTGGTCACCGATCATGAACCGGTGGACAAGGGGTTTGCCGGCTGCCTGCACGATCTCCACATCGTTTCCCAGGATGCTCCCTTCCAGCCGTATGCCGACGTTGTGGATCTTGCAGTCACGAAGGATGATGCTGTACTCGACTTCGCTTTTCTTGATCTCCGTCCGGTTGCCGATCGAGGAGAACGGTCCGATGTATGCCTCCTCGATGAGACAGCCGGCGCCGATGATCGCCGGCCCGCGCACGACGCTGTTGATGATGCGCGCCCCCGGCTCCACGATGACCTTTCCGGCCACCGTCGACTTCTCATCCACGTCCCCGTTCACCGAAGCAGTGATGTTGTCCAGGATCAGACGGTTCGCCTCCAGCAGGTCGGTCGGCTTCCCCGTATCCTTCCACCAGCCGGTGATTTCCGAAAACCCGATGCTGCGCCCATGGTCGATCAAGTACTGGTGGGCGTCGGAGATTTCCAGCTCCCCCCTCGCACTCGGCCTGATCGCCTTGACGGCCTCGAAGATGGACCGGTTGTACAGGTAGATCCCCGCGACGGCGTACGAGCTTTTCGGGCGCTTCGGTTTCTCTTCAACGGACACGATCCGGCCGTTAAGGATTTCGGGAACCCCGAACCGCTCCGGATCCTTCACCTTGGACAGCGTGAGATAGCAGTCGCACCCGCTCCGCCGGAACTCCTCCACGAATCGCGTGACCCCGCCCACCACCATGTTGTCGCCAAGGTAGAAGATGAACGGCTCATCGCCCATAAATTCCTCCGCCAGGGCCACAACCTGCGCCAGCCCGCCGGGCCGTTCCTGGCGAAGATACGAGATATTCACCCCCCAGCGCGCGCCGTCACCCACCGCCTCCTGCACCTCGGAGCTGTCGGCGTTGACCACGATCGCTATGTCGCGGATCCCGGCACAGGCGACGGCCTCGATGGCATAGTGGATGATGGGTTTGTTGGCGATCGGGATGAGGTGTTTGTTGCGCGTATGGGTGATGGGGCGCAGGCGCGTTCCGCGCCCGCCGCTGGCGATCAGGGCTCTCACGAAGTGTGCTCCGTGCTTGTGGACGAATCTGGACCCGGCGCAATGAGGTCGCGGAACTCCCCGGCCCGCCGGGCATCGATCGATCCCTTCCGCAGTGCGAGCCTGACGGTTTCCATGGTCATCGCGTCGAAGAACGGAACGAGACCGGGGGAAAACCTGCGGACCGCATCGAAGTGAAGCGCGATGGTTTCAATCCCCCCCCGGGCGACCGGACCGCTGAGCGCCTCCGCCGGGGAAGCCGCCTCGTTGTTTCGCAGGGTCGCCTCGATGATCGGCCTGAACAGCGCGAGGAAGCCCGATGATCCGATGCCCAGCTTCCGGTACATGTCGTCCAGCACGGAAAGCAGGACCGTCATGTGGTTCGAAGCGACCACGCACGCGGCATGGTAGTAGGCGCGCATGTCGGCAGGAACGACGACGGCTTTCCCTCCCAGCCTCCGGGCGAGGATCCGGGCGGTGCGCACTGCGCGGGCATCTCCGTCCACCCCGTACCAGACCCCGGCAAGCGTTGGGAGGATCTGCGGAGGCGTAAAGTCGCGCGGAAAAGTCTGGATCGGGTGGAACGAAAATACGGTCGCGCCTTTCGAGGCAAGGGGGGCAAGAGCGGCCGCCGTCAACATCCCCGAAGTGTGGCAGAAGGCCATCCGGGCGAATGGCAGATGGCCGAGTCCGGCGATCGAGCGCGCCGTCTCCTCGACAGCGCTGTGAGGCGTGGTGAGCAGCACGAGGTCGGTCGTGTCCGGGATCCGGTCCAGTCGTATGCCCGTATTGCGGCAGCTGAGGTACGCCCCTGCCTTCGCGGCGGAGCCGGCGCTCCGCGAGACGACACCCCTCACGCGGTCACCCCCACGGACGAGCAGGCGGCCCAGTACCTGTCCCACGTTTCCGGCCCCGACCACTGCGATGTTCCATCGAGCGCGCTTCATGCGTCTGGTGAGTCTTCCCACGCCACCGCCGAGCAGTATCCGACAACCGACCTCCGGTCGCCGGTGATGTCGCCCGAAGTGCAGTGCTGCACAATTTCCATCCGTGTCGCGCCCAGCAGGCGCAACCCTTTCATGACGGCGACCATGGGTCCGCCGCCGCATGCTTCCGTCCTCCCCTGGTCGAGATCGTCCATGAGCCGGTCCTCATCAAACCGGCTGATGTCATCCCTCGCAACGCCGTCCAGGGCATCTGCTGCGTCTGCCGGGAAGTAGTGGGAGAGGTCGGTGCTGGCCACCAGCAGGATTTGCCGTCCGGCGCACACGCGCCCGAGGAGCTCGCCAAGCTCGAGGCAGACCTCCCTTGTCTGGCTTCCGAGAACGAGCGGCACCAGCTTGAAGTCGCCCAGGATCACCTGGAGAAACGGGAGCTGGACCTCTATCGCATGCTCGCTCCGGTGGCCCAGGGGAGAGGCCGTCACCACCGAAGATTCGGCGATGAGCGCCTCACGCAGTTCCGTATCGAGGAAGACGGGGCCGAGCGGTGTCTCGTATGCCGCGCCGGGATAGACAGACACGTCGGCGAAGGCATCGCGGTGACTCGGCGAAGCCACGAGCACGGTCTCGAAGCGGCGGCCTGCCAGCCGGGCGTATGCCGCAGCCGCCGTAGGTCCCGAATACATGTAGCCTGCATGGGGGGCGATCACCCCGAGGGGTGTCGCCGGGGTCTCCGGGACCAGGCCCTTGTGGATCATTGCCTGGACTTCCTCGCGCAGAGTTCCCGGGTCCTCCGGATAAAACGTCCCGCAGACGGCACACGGCCGGGTAGTCTGGGTCCTGCTCATGGATGCGCGCCTTCCATCGAGCTCTCCGCGAACACTTCGGCGGAGAACGTGTAGACATGCGCCTCGGGATCCTTCCAGGCCGAAGGGGGGAGGCCGGCCTTCATCGCCGTGAATTCGAGAAACCGTATCCGGTCCCATCCCTGCTCCGTCGCGACCTGCGGAAGGAGAAGCCCACGGGCACGATGGAGCTCGAGCACGAGGCCGTCACGGCCGATTTCGATCTCCTCCTCGCTCCGGAGCAGCTGCAGCGGCGAAAGCACGGAGACTTCGATCACCACCTTTCCGAACTCCCCTTCGGTCAGCGGCGGGAACCGCGGGTCATGGAAGGCCGCACGCACGGCAACTTCGCTTACCGTCGCGGCGAGGGGTTCCAGCGCCTCCACATACCCTATGCAGCCGCGCAGTTCCCCATCAAGGTGCAGGGTGACAAATGCGGCAGCCGGCTCGCCGAGAGCGCCTCGCACGGGGAGCACGGGTTCTTCCCGGATCACCCCCAGTCCATGCCCAATTGCATCTCTGGCGATGCGTAGCAAGGTGTGTCGCTCATCGTCCGTGAACATCGCTGGCTCCCTCACTCTGAGCAAACGTAACCAAATCATGAGAGATATTCAAGGCGCCGCCCGTTTCCCGCAGCAAACCCCGTGCCTTGATTCTGGTCCGTGTCTGTCGTACATTTCCCGGGTTTGGAAACGCGTCTCAACCTGACACAACGGAAGACCGCATGGACCTCATCGTGAGCATTTCCGGCATTCGCGGCGTCATCGGCCGGACTTTGACGCCGGAGGTGGCGGTCCGCTACGCCGCGGGATTTGCGGAGTATTGCGCACGCGCTGTTCCCGGCAACCCCGCGGTCGTCCTCGGGGGAGACGGGCGGAGGAGCGGCCGGATGGTTTCGGACATTGTCGCGGGGACGCTTGCGGCAAAGGGGATGCACGTGCGCTCGCTGGGCGTGTGTCCCACCCCGACCGTCCAGATGGCAGTCGAGCATGAACATGCCGCGGGCGGGATAGCGGTGACCGCCTCGCACAACCCGATGGAGTGGAACGGGATGAAGTTCATTGCCCAGACGGGAATGTTCCTCGACGGCGGAGAGAACCGCGAGTTCTGGGCGCTCGCCGGAGAATCCCAGGCCTACGCCGACTGGCAGAGCGCAGGCACGGTCGCCGACGACACGACCTGGCTCCGGAAACACATGGATGCGGTGCTGGGGCTTTCCTGGATCGACCCGCCGAGCATCCGCCGCCGCCGTTTCAAGGTCGTGCTCGATTGCATCAATGCGGCCGGCGGCGCTATCGTTCCGGCCCTGCTCGACGAGCTGGGCTGCACCGTCGTGCCCCTGAACTGCGATGTGAGCGGTGTGTTTGCCCGGACCCCCGAGCCCGTGCCGGAGAACCTCGGCGCAGTCGCCGCCAGGGTCCGGCAGGAGAAAGCGGACATCGGCATCGTGGTGGATCCGGACGTCGACCGCCTTGTCCTGATCGATGAACGCGGGGAACCGTACGGCGAAGAGTACACGGTTGCGACAGCCGTGGATTTCGTCCTCCGACGGACCACACAGGCCGGCAAGGGCCCCTCCGGTCCGGGACAGCAGACTGTCGTGGTCAACCTCTCGACCACCCGGGCGGTGGACGATATCGCCGCGGCGCATGGAGC
>PMBF01000030.1 GCA_003152875.1 Ignavibacteriota bacterium
GCTCCGGGAGAGGGAATTCGTTCTGGCCGCGGGTCTTCTGGGGGTGCCGGCATGGCGCATTGCAGTGCGCCACCTAGTTCCGAATCTCCTGCCGGTGCTCGTGAGTGCCACGGTCCTGCAGTTTGCGAACGCCGTTCTTGCCGAGGCGGCACTAGGGTTTCTCGGTCTGGGGGTCCAGCCGCCAACCGCCAGCTGGGGAAACATGATGGGAGAAGCGCTGGGATCCCTGCAGCGGGGTTGGTGGATCGGACTCTTCCCAGGAGCAATGCTTGCGAGCGTCCTTGTAGCCGCACACAGCATGGCGGAGGACTCTCCGGGTCCATAACGAACTGAAATATTGCATCCGCCGGTGTGATCAATTTCCGATACCATATCGTGGAAGAACTTGGCTCCGGCGGATCCGGAACCGTTTTCCTTGTGGAGGACACTCTCCGCAGTGGCCTCCGTTGTGCGTTGAAGGTTTTGCGCTCCGACCCTCCGCCCGCGGGACAGCCTGATCCATTCACGACCGAAATCGCCGTCCTTCTCACTCTTCGCCACCCTCACCTTGTTACGCTGTATGATTTTGATGTCATCCGGCAGTCGAACCTCCCGGACCTGATCGGTCGTCGATTCTTTACCATGGAGTACGTGAAGGGCTCCGATGCTCTCCGCTGCATCCAGTCCCTGGAAGATGCCCCGGCTCGTCGTGCCGCCGCACGTCTCATTCTTGAGCAGGCGCTCTCGGTCCTTTCCTACATCCACGCCCGAGGGATCACCCACTCTGATATCAAGCCGCAGAATTTTCTCATTGTAGAAGAACCGGAGACGAAGGCAGGTCCCCTCCTGAAGCTCAGCGATTTCGGTTTCAGC
Source organism: Ignavibacteriota bacterium (assembly GCA_003152875.1). GTDB lineage: Bacteria > Bacteroidota > Ignavibacteria > UBA10030 > UBA6906 > Fen-1262. Next base: position 853 of record PMBF01000030.1, read on the forward strand.
CGCGTGGGCGATATCGCCGATGAGGGGCCGGCCAGGGGAACCCTCGAATATGCCGCCCCTGAGGTCTTGAAGGGAGAGCCGACCGATCAGCGGATTGACCTCTATGCGCTGGGTGCTTCTGTGTATCAACTGGTCGAAGGGCGGTGCCCATTTGAAGCCGAAAGCCCGTTGGAACTGATCAAGAAAGTCCTCTCCGATCCGGTCGGCTACACGCCATGGTGCTGGGAGGATGCGCCGTTGCTGCGCTCGGTGACCGAATCGCTGCTCGAGAAAGACCCGGCACATCGGACGCCATCGGCGCCGGAGGCGCTCCGGATGCTGAAGGGAGATAAGGCACGAGTCCAGACAGAGTGGGCCGGGAGGCTGGCATCGCCTCCCTTTGTGGGGAGGGGAACGGAGATAGGTCTGCTCCGGGATGCCATTGTTGGGCGGGGGGATGATCCCGAGAATCTCCCTCCTCGTGCGGTCTTCATCTATGGGCCCGAGGGGATCGGGAAAACCAGGCTCGTGGAGGAAGCGGTGTGCCTGGCCCGGATGAACGGTCTGCGCCATTTCAGGACGGAGCCCGTCGCTGGAGGCATTCCCTATATGGGACTTCTGCCGATGCTTCGGTCGCTACGCGTAAGCTCTTGCTCGTGTTCCAACGGCAGCGCGCCTGATGAGTTTTCCCAGGTGGTCGAAGGGCTGTGCAGACAGCAACAAGGTGGCTCTGATGACGGCATTTTCCGCGGCAACCGGGAAAACATCGACGAGCTCATAGCCCGGCTTGTGGTCAAGAGCGCCTCGGCTGTGCCGGTAATGCTTGTGGCGGAAGATCTCGAGGCAATGGACGAAGCTTCAATCAGGGTCCTGCAGATCATTGTGCGGGATATGCCGGCTGGGCGGGGGATCGTTGTCTTGACAGCGTCTTCCGGCAAAGCATGGCAAGGAACGAAGGAAGGGATGACAGTTCTTCCGCTCAGAGATCTGGACCCTCAGGAGATTGAGCCCCTGGTCCGATGGGTTCTGGGGAGCGGCCCATGGAGCTGGGAACTGGCCAACCGGATTCATCTCACGCTCGGGGGCCTGCCGTTGGCAATCCTTGAAGCGCTGTATACAATGCAGCGCACACTCAATGTCTCCCTTCTGGCGCGTACTCATGAGGCGGGATCGGGTTGGCTGGACAGCCTAATCCCGCGGGATGCCGACGAACTCCTCATGAAGCCCTATAACGCCCTCTCATGCGAAGAGCGGCTTCTGTTCTCGTTCATCTGCTGCTTCACGAACCCGACTCCCGTGAACCTCATCAAGGTTTTGCTGCCCTTTCCAGAGGAAGCCATCCGGAAGTTCATTCGGCATTTGCATGCAGAAGGCCTGATCGGCTCGGCGGAAGAGAGTACACATCTTTCGGTCCGTACCCGGCGCATGAGGGAGCTCGTCTACACTTCACTGGGGGAGGGACGGAAAGAGCTGCATGCAACCATTGCAGCAGCGCTTGAATCGTCGGGATCCGGCCTGTCGGTTTCTGCCCTTCAGGAGCTTGGGTATCAATGCTCAGCCATGCGCGATCCGCACAAAGCGGCCGGGTACTTCGCGCAGGCCGCCGGCGGCATGCGGGACCTGCAGGCCTTCGAGCGCGCTGTAGAGCTCTACAGCCGGGCGGCCGACGAGGCGCGGTCTGCGGGGGAAGAGGAACAGGACCTCACTCTCCGCTCCCGGCAGGCGGAAACATTGCTCCTTGCGGGAAAGCTGGACCAGGCCCTCAAGCTAGGGCTGCCGCTCGTCGACGAACCGCGCCTGCCGGGGCCCGACCGGAGAAACCTCCTGAAAACCGTAAGCATTGCCCGGTCCAGGGTGGGAGACTACGAGGCAGCCAGGGCAGGCCTCCGGACCCTTGTTGAGAATGCCGTGGAGGAAGCCGAAAGAATCGAGCTGACGCAAGAGCTGGTCAATATCGACATCAACGTAGGCGGCTTCAAGGAGGCAGAAAGCGTCTGCCTCCGGCAGCTTTCCGCTGCCGAACGGTTGGGCAACATCAGACTCAAAGCCGCGGTGCTTACCGATCTTGGGATCGCCACATTCTTGCAGGACCGGTTCGAGGACGCGCGGGGACGATTCGAGCAGGCGCTCGGGCTCTTTGAGGAGCTCGGAGACGAGGCCCGCATCGCCAGCGCAATGACAAATGTGGGGAATGCGCTCAGTGCACTGGGTCAGACAGAGGAAGCCATTGCTCAGTGGAAGGGGGCGCTCAGCGTTGTGTCCTCTGCCGGTACCTTGAGCCAGCAGGCGAAAATCCAGAACAACCTGGGGATTGCCTACTTCAACATCAGAAAATATGCCGAGGCCAGGGCATGCTATGAACGGTCGCGGGATTTCTTCACCCGACTGGCCATGAAAAGCGATCTTGCCTACACCTTGACAAACCTGGGGGAAGTGCTCTTCGCCGATGGGGACTATGGCCAATCGATCTCGACGTGGACGGAGGTTCTGCCTCAGTATGAAGCAATGGAGGACCGCCGGGGGCTGGTGGAGACGTATCTGCAGCTGACGGAGGCCTGGATCACCGTGGGGGACCTTTCCCGGGTTGACCGGCTGCTCGAGGATGCCCGGCGCTGCCTCGCGCCCGGAGACATCGAGAACTTCACGGGGAGGTGGACATTCTGGGCTGGGGCGACAGCACGAAGGAGGGGAGATGCCGCTGGAGCACTCCAGCTTCTTCGAAAGGCGCATGCGGCGTTTCAATCCTCTCATGAAGAGCCGGGAAACTCGGCTTGCCGGCTGGAGATTGCTGAGTGCCTCCTGCTCCTGGGGGACCGGCAGGGGGCTGCCGGAGAACTCTGCGCGGTCATAGCCTTGCAGGATCAGAGGATCCCTCCGCACATCCGGGCAGAGGGGAACTATATGCTCGGGCTTCTGGAGCGGCGAGATCCCGGCGTCACCGGGAGGAATCCGCTCATGCAATTCAAGACTGCCATGGAACTGCTTGCACGCGAGCCGTTGGCGGAAATCACGTGGAAGGTTCTGTACGCTCTGGCCAGGGAATACTTCGAGCGCGGACAGAGGGACCGGGCGGTGGAGCATCTCCGCAAGGTGCGGGCGGTGCTCAGGCATTTCCTGTCGTGTCTCGGCAGCAGCGACCTGCAGAATGCCTATCTCGAGGCGGAGGGCAGGCGGGGAGTGCTCACAACAATCGAACGACATCTCGGCGGTTAGATGGCTATCGGACAGACCACTGTACAGGATGGGCAGGCAGAGAAATTCACGCTTCTTCTGTGCGGCAACAAGCAAATGATGCAGGAGGTGCGGCGCTTTGTTCCACACTCCCCGGACCTCCATCTTCAGTACGCCTCTTCCCCGGCGTTCCTGCGTGGACGTGCGCTGTTTCATCTGCCAAGCATGGTGCTCCTGGATGCCACGAGGGAGAGCGTGCTGGGACTCAGGCCATCCCTGAAGGAGTTCTCCACGCAGTTCCCCGAGGTCTCTATCGTCGCCCTCTCCAACCGGCAGGACCACATGCTTGCAGTGGCGCTGGTGAAGGCGGGTGTGTCGGCCTTCTATTGCCTGCCCGCAGACCGGAAGAGGCTGACCGATCAGATCGCGGTCATCCGGCAGGAGTGGCTGACGCGGCAGCAGACCTCCGACTTTGTGGAGATCCAACGGAAAGTGTATGACTTCCGCCACATCCTGGGAAGCTCGCCTGCTCTGCTGCAGACCATCGACCATGCGCAGAAGATGATCGCCTCCGGTAGCATGACCGTGCTGATCACCGGCGAGACAGGAACGGGGAAAGAACTCCTGGCGCGGGCAATCCACTACAACAGCCGGACTGCGAAGTATCCCTTTGTGGATATCGCATGCTCGGCGCTTCCGGAGAACCTCCTGGAGTCGGAGCTTTTTGGCTATGAGAAGGGGGCTTTTACCGACGCCAAGGAACGAAAGATCGGCCTCTTTGAGATTGCAGGAGAGGGCTCGATCTTCCTGGATGAGATCGGCGACATTTCCATGGCCATGCAGTCAAAGCTATTGAAGGTGATCGAAGACCGGGTGATGCGGCGGATCGGCGGTGTGCGTGATATTCCGGTGAGTGCAAGGGTCATTGCCGCCACAAGCGCCGACCTGGAAGCCAAAATGCGTTCGGGCGAGTTCCGGCGGGACCTCTACCACCGGCTGAAAATTCTTCCCCTGGAGGCACCTCCCCTGCGCCGGCGGAAGGAGGATATCCCGCAGCTCATTGAAGCGTTCCTGCAGACGTTCAACGAACAATACGGCAAACAGATCAAGGGAATCAAGCAGGAGGCCCTCCGCTTGGTGATGGACCAGGAGTGGGAAGGAAATGTGCGCGAGCTCAAGCATGCAGTTGAGCGGGCGGTGCTTCTGGAAGAGGGGGAGTGGATCACGGCAGCCGACTTCGAGTTCGCACGGGGAAGGGCGGACAGGAAGGGAGCGGGGGAGCGGACGAGAACCTCCGCTGCTCCCGGCGGCACAAGCGATGGAGAGGGACAGTCGTTCACGCTCCTCGTCCCGCTGACCTGTGCCACAATTGCGAACGTCCAGCTCCTCCTGGTACGCAGGATTCTGGAAGAGACGGGGGGGAACAAAGTGCGGGCGGCAAGGATTTTGGGGGTTTCACGTCCCCGGCTGGACAGGATTCTCAGGAACGACGAGGGAGAAGAGGCTTGATTCGCCGTGAGATGACACATGTACTATCACAATACACGCATGTATTGTTCTGTTGCATGGCGTGACATGCGGCACCACGAAGTGTGCCATGCATTTACCCGTCTCTTCACATAATAAACGCACGAACGGGGTGACTATCAGATTCTATTGTGTTTCTTTGACGCTCTCCTGTCTGGCATGAGGATTGGAATGTAGAATATCACCTCGGAAGAGGAAGAATGTTCTCAAGCCACCAACAGTACAGGAGGATGTGTGAAAAGGACTTCGATGATTGTCGGTTGTCTTGCAGCGCTTGGTATGATGCTCGCGGGTTGCACGAAGGATAACCCCCTGGCGCCCCCGGACCAGGCGGTGAGCAAGACTGCTGGCGTCTCGGGCCAGCAGATACAGATGCTGAAGCTTCCCGGCACGCCCTCGCTCGGCAAGATCTACACCGCGTCCAGTCTCATCACCGCAAAGGACGGTGGCAAGCTGGTGCTGGACTGTAAGGACAGAGCAGGTGCCGGCGAAAACTTCTCGGTGCACATAGAGCTCAGGTTCGAACCGGGAACCATCACCGATGACTTCGTTGCCACGCTGACCATGGACAGCTACTACTTGATGTCCACGGTGGACATGCAGTTTGGGCCGCACGGATCGACATTCCTGAAACCGGCCATCCTGTCGGCGAATGTCGTGGGAGTGGACCTGACAGGCTTTACCAAAGATGCGCCGCCGAATTTGTACTACGACGACAACGGCACCTGGGTTCCCATGCAGGGCGAAGTGAAGATCGACCCGAAACATCTCAAGCTTGAGTGCAAGGACGGAGAGCTTCCGCACTTCTCCCGGTATTGTTTCGGCCGGTAACCGGTCGCATTCCGCTTCGGTCGGCAGTCGACCGGTCCGCGCCCAATGGGACTCACGAGGAACGCTGCTCCATGGAAATGCAGGAAGTGCACAGCCAGATTGTTGAGGTAGTCAAGCGGCACTGCGGCAGCAGGAAGGTCACCGGCCTGCTGGGCGAACTGCGCACTGCGGGGAGCCTTGGCGCTGGCCCCGGGAGACGAGGTACGGGGAGAGCGACAGAGTGCGGTCCCGTTCAGACTCATTCGGATGGGGAGTTCCTTGATCACATGATCACTCTGTGCCGCACGGTGCTGGATAGAGAGGAGGAACCGGCGGCATTGCTGGAGATGGGGGATGTGCTTAAGGCGAACGGCCAAATGCAGAAGGCGGCAGACCTCTTTTCGATGGTCCTGAGCGATGACCGCGGGCCGGTCAAGAAAAAGCACATTGCAGAAGCATTCATGCGCCGTGGCGAACTGCATTCGCGTCTCGGGCAGTGGAAAGCGTCGCAGGCGGACCTTGCCAGGAGCAGAACACTCTTTGTCGGACTCCGGGAACAGGTCGCGTTGGGTCGTGTGGAAAATATCCTTGCCACAAACTACGCGGAGCAGGGAAACCTCAAGCTTGCCCGCAAATGCTATACCCGGGCGCTCTCGATCTTCGAGGAGTCGGACCAAAAGGAGATGGCCGGGACGGTTCTGATGAACCTGGGCATCCTCCTGAATATTGCGGGGAAGTACGACGAGGCGCTGGGGCACTACACACGTGCGCTTTCTCTGTTCGAGCAGCTGGGGGATGTGTGTCGATTGGCGGAGCTCCACCACAATATCGGCATGACGTACCTGCAATGGGGACAGGAAAGCGCGGCAATTAAGGAGTTCAACTGCAGCCATTACCTGGCTTCCAGGCGCAATCTGCTTCCGGTCATGGGGCTTGCGCTCTTTGGCAAAGCCAACGCCCACTACCGAATAGGGGACTACCCGCTTGCGGCCAACTTTCTGCAGCACGCCATAGGAGCCTTCGAGCGGTGCGACGACCGGCTTGGCCTGGCCGATGCCTACAAGCTGAAGGGGATGTGCCACCGGGACATGAAGAAATACGCCCTGGCCACGTCGTATTTCCTGACCAGTCTTCGAATGAACCGGGAACTGAAGAACAGGTTGAATGAGGCTGAAACCTGGTTTGAGATGGGACTTCTGGAGCGGCAGCGCCGAAGGAAAGAAGAAACGCTGAAGGCCTTTACCGAGGCGCTCGCCATCTTCAAGGAAATCGGGGCGGCCGCGGATGTCAAGCGCACGGAACAGGAAATCTGCACGACAAACGGAGGACGCCATGTTTCTTGAGGATTTGCTGGCCCAGAATAACGACGTGGCGGCTCCCCGCCCCCCGGGTCCGGCCGACGTCCCGGAACGCGATCTGGAAACCATCCTCAATGTTGTTCGGAAAATCAATACCTCGCTGGTCCTCTCCGATGTGCTGGAGCTCGTGCTGGACCAGGCGATCCGGATCACCGCCGCCGAACGCGGTTTCCTGATGCTGGCCAACGGCGAGCACCGCCTGGAGTTCGTCATGGGGCGGACATCCGGAGGAGAGTCCATTTCCGCAGCCAGCTTTCGCGTGAGCTCGACAGCCCTGGACGATGTGTTCACCACCGGGGAATCCCTCTGCATCGAGAGCGCCCTGCATGACGCCCGGTTTGAACGGAGGGAGAGTGTTCTGGATCTCGAACTGCAGACCATTCTCTGCAGTCCGCTGCGCACCACAGACGAGACCCTCGGGGTGATCTATGTGGACAGCAAATACATCCAGCCCGTGGAACGGGGCGATATTCTGAACCTCTTTGAAATCCTGGCCGGCCAGGCTGCCATCGCGATTAAGAACGCCCGCCTGTATGAGAACTTGCAGAAGGCCTACCACGACCTGTCGGAGGCGAACGATCTGAACGTGAAGTTGGAGCGGATGGCCACGAGGGGGGAACTGATCGGGGAAGTCAGCCATGAATTGAAAAACATGGTCGCGATCGTGTCGATGAGTTTGGAATTGCTCAACCGAAAACTTGGGAAACTGAGCGAAGAGCGGATCAGGGAACTGGTGGGTCATGCCTTGAAAAGCACGAACAGGATCATCACGTTCACTGAGGCCTTGCAGTCCCGGGCGCGCGCCGAGTGCAAGAAGATCTCCACCGACCCGAATCGCCTGATCAAGGAATTCGAGACCTTCGTCCAGGTGCTGAAGCGCTTCAAGACGGCGCAGCTGGCCTGTGTGCCCGCAGACATCGTCCCTCAGGTAGCCATCGATCCCGACCAGATACAGCAGGTCTTGTTGAATCTGGTGATGAACGCGACCCAGGCTCGGCCGGATGCCACGGTGATTCTCTCGACCGAGTATGACCCCACTGAGCGGGTTGTCCATCTCCGCGTCAATGATAACGGTCCGGGGATCGAGCGCGCGGTGCTTGAACGCCTGTTCAAGGAGAAGATCACGACCAAGCCCGACGGGCATGGATACGGTCTCCCCGTATGCCGCCAGATCATGACCGCCCACGGGGGGTCCATCAGCGTGAACTCCACACCCGGTGAAGGAGCCACGTTCACCCTCACGTTCCCAGTGCTTTGAACGAAGGCCTCCAAATGCGCCCCGTAAGAAACGAACGTCATTGCGAGCCGGGCGAGATGCTCACACTTTGTGCGAGGTGCTCCCGGGACAGCCAGGCAGGAGAGCGGGGCGGCCCGAACCAGGATCACGTGGCAATCGTCAGCGACGCGACTATGGACGGGAGCACGCTGCTCATCGTCGCCGACGGGCTGGGAGGCTACGACCGGGGAGATGTGGCGAGCCGCATGGTGTGCGAAGAGCTGCCAGAGCTCTACTATGCGCGGCTGACAGAAGACTCGTGCAGAAAAAGCCTGCACCAGGCGGTCACCGCCTTGAATTCCCGGCTGTATGACTCGAGCCAGGGGGCTGAGCCGAGCACCAGAATGTGCACTACCGTTGCCGCGGCCGCGATCCAGGGGAGGTCTGCGGAAATTATCCACGTGGGAGACAGCAAAGCTTTCCTGTTCCGCGCCGGCAAGCTCCTCTACCAATCAGAAGACCACTGCGTCCGCCTTCGGGACTTCGAACGGGAATCCGGCGCAAGCCAGAGCCCGCGGTACCTGACCCAGGCGATCGGCGCCCGGGCCTCCGTCCAACCTGCCCAGATCAGCATGAGTCTCGAGGAGGGCGATGTGCTGCTCCTTTGCTCTGATGGCGTTTCTGATGTCTGTTCGCCCGAGGAAATGATCTCTCTGATCGCGGCAGAAGAATCGTTTGACGCGGAACAGCTCGTGAAGCTGGCCCAGAAAAAAGGGGCCATCGATGACGTGAGCTGCGTGATTGCGAGAATCTCCTCCCTGGAGCCGACGACGCAGGATTCCCCCGCCACCCATAAATGATCTCTCCCGCAGGCTACGCAGCGGGCGCACGTCATGGCGGCCCCCTCCCATAACGGTTGTCAGCAAACCCTTCATGTCCCTCCAGGCAGGTCCACAGCCTGTACACTGCGCGCCTTCGGCCGCTTGTTTTGAACTTGGGTTTTTGCTATTTTCACCCGTGAGACGCGTAGCTCAGGGGTAGAGCATCTGCCTCTTAAGCGGTGACCCTCCTTCAGAATCAAGCCTGATTCCTCATTTTCCTCCCCATTGCTAGAATCTGTGTCGAAGCTGTATTTCAAAGATCCATGCGAAGGATGGACGATATCGGATTCGATCTATCATTCTATAGACGGAGGATCGAATTGGCTCTGTGTTCAGGTCTTCAATTCTGGCACTCCTATTGATTTCATCATGTTCGGTTCTGCCAATTGCAGGACGCGACTTTGTGGCAAACCTGGTAGATCCGAGATCGGGATTCTCAAAGGACCATGATGGTAGTTGCAACACCCGTATCAGAACCAATGCACCCGCGTCACAAGGGTTCGTCTCCCGGCTCTCCATTGACCGTAACGACTTGCTTTATTCTCCATGCACCTACAACCCGAATGCATTGACACGGTTGGGAGACTCATAGGCCAAAAGCACCCAGATACTCATGCACAGAGCGAAACTTGAAGACGTTATCCCGACAGCATTGGACCAGGCACCCCCCCATCCCAGAGTGACTCCGTAAGAGTCGTTGCCCGAAACATATCCAAGAAGTTTTTGCGAGTAGCTGTTCGCGATATCAAACAGCGAACCTAAACAGAAGAAAACGTATATGCATCCCGGCCAAAACGCACTCTTCACCCTATTGCCCTTCAGCAAAACAAAGCCTACGATTCAGTCCGGGCATGACTGGCATAGTCATTCCTGGAGTCATAATGCAGGCCACATCTATTTCGTGTACATCATCCTGATCGTTTCGGAGAAACCGTTGGTTTCCATTCGGCAGAAGTAGATTCCGCTCGCAAGGCCTTGAGCGCTCCAGTGTAAGCGATGTTCGCCGGCGGGAACATCGCCCTGGACGAGCGTTTCCAGTGCTCGACCGGTAACGTCGTACACTTTCAACGTCACCCGGGCATTTCGCGGCACGTAGAAGACAATCATGGTCGATGGATTGAACGGGTTCGGGAAATTCGAGCACAATTGAAATTCAGAAGGCTGGATCTGTTTGACATTATGATTCACAGCCGTAGCCAGGTTCGCTCCATCGCCGAGAAGCTGAATCTTGCTGAGTTGATTGGTGCCGATACCCTTTCCATTGAGAAGGGACAGGTAGTTGTCAGTCGTCGAAGATGTTGCTGTACCATCTTTCAAGGGCGCAGGCAGGGGCAGGGACGCCGCGCCTGGGTCCAGCCCCATGATCTTGGCACCGATGCTGTCGGTTGCCACGGGGTCCAGTCCCGCAAAGAGTGCGTGTTTGGAACACGGTGCGAAATTCGCGCACCAGGTCCCCTCCCCACCCGTCGAATTCTTAATCCCATCGACGACAGCGAGGTGGACCGGCCGCGCTGCATTCAGATCGCAAATACTCTCCGGCAAATAACTCCACTCCGCCGCCGTGCTTGTCGGATGATGAAGGGCTCCCCGGCGGCCGTTGTCATTCGCGATCGTGTACAGCGCCTTCGGGACAATCCCAACCTGATTCTTGAGCGCACATGTGAATCCAGCCGCAGAATGGTGCTTCAATTTGGGGATCGAGACATAGACATCGGCAGTCTGCAACACTTTGTTCATCGTCAACGAAGGGAAATTGAAGTAATTGCTCCCCGTCGATACTGCTACGACATTTGCAGCAGTGCTATCGTTCAGGTCAACCACGTTGCAGCCCAATGCCTGCTGAACTGCCAGATAACCAAACGCGTCATCGGATCCGAACGGAGCTGTCGAACCAGGATTCTGCCATGTTGTATCCCAGAAGGAATCCACGATATAGAGATCGGTAGGGTTCACACCGGCACTAATGATAAACTGACCGACTGCTTGAAGAACAGCCGGATGAGTCCACATGGCCTCAGTAATGGTATAACCGCCCAGTTTCGAGCTTGTTGCGGAACCTGATCCGCCAGTCAAATTGATCTTGATCGCAACCTTCTTCCCCTTGCCGAACAGAGCTGACACCGCACCAGATTGATTTTGGTCCAGCAAATCAAGAAGGTATTTCACCTTTTGCCTGACCCCGCCGAGAGCATCGTCATAGACATAGCCGTCCGCCGGCGTGTTTGCCGTGTTACAAATCGCCACCGTCGCCAGAGAGGAAGAGGCCTGCGCATGGTTGTATGCAAGGACCCCCGAAGCTTTCAAATACGGTACAACGAGCACACCTGCGGCGGCAGTGCCGACTTTCCGTATGAAACTCCTCCGTGAAGAATTCATGCCGTGATCATTCTCTGTCTCTCTTTGTATCATACAATCTCCTGGTCGGGAAAGTGGATTGGCGAAAGACCCTGCTCACTCTTCAATGGTAACAGTCCCTTTCAAACGGATATCGCTCGATGAGCTTCCAACGCGAATGTCCCACGTTCCCGGCTTGGCTTTGAAGTCATTTGCATTTGTATCGTAAAAGGAAAGTTCCGATGCCGGTATCTTGAACGTCACGGTCTTTTTCTCGCCGGGAGCAAGCGCAACCCGTTGAAAGCGCTTTAACTGGTTGATGGGGACTTTTATGGATGCATGGACATCGTGGACATACACCTGAGCAACTTCACTACCTTTGACGTTGCCGGTATTTTGCACAGTGAATTGCATCTGCACCTCACCATCTTTTCCGATTGCGGCCGGACCACAATCCAGACTGCTGTATTCAAACTGCGTGTAGGAGAGTCCATGGCCAAACGGAAATAAGACGGGTTGTTCAACATACATGTATGTTCGGGGATGGTTGATGAGATCATAATCCGACATCGGAGGAAGTTGGTGCGTCGATGCATAGAACGTTTCAGGAAGTTTGCCTCCAGGGTTGACATCCCCAAACAGAACGTCGGCAACGGCCGTGCCACCCAGTTCCCCAGGGTACCACGCCTCAACGATTGCACAGGCTTTGTTCTCAGCCCCTGCAAGGGCGACCGGCCCTCCGTTCACGAGGACGAGAATAACCCTCGGATTGACCGATGCGACTTCGGCGATCAACTCGCGTTGCATTTGCGGCAGCTCAATTGAAGTACGGTCCCGCTCTTCCCGGGAAAGTTCCGGAGAGGTCCCCAGAACGAGAACGACAATATCGTTCTTTGCGGCTGCTGCCTTGGCAGCGCTGAAATCCTTCTGAACCAGGTCCCACGTCAGCCTTGCACACGCACTGAGGGCATGGTCATAGTATTGGATTTCCACCTCGTACTTTTTGCCCGGTTTCAGTTCGACTTCTGCCTTGTGCGCCTCTTCTGCGTGGTCTCTCCAGTCATCAATGACCAACTTCCCGTCCAGAGAGAGCCGCGCGCCATCATCGGTACTGAGACCGATGTAGTGAACGGTATCGGGAGGGACTATTGCGCCCCTCCACCGGATGGAGAAATGGTCCTCCGGAATGCCCGGTGCAGGCGAATGCGTGCCGAAATTGAAATTCACCATTGAATCGATGCGTGTGAGAACTGGTTTGCCGGATAGACTCATGTTGTCGAAATACTCACCCGTCAAACCGGTCCTCTCAGCTCCTTCGACTTTGGTGAAGTACTGAGATTCAATGGGCCTCAATGAACTGTCACTGATGGCGCATCCCATGGAGTAGTCCACATGGATTCCGAGAGCAAGTGCTTTACCCAGTATTCCTTCGAGGGGGGCAACATGAACATTCGGCCAACCGCTATAGATCCCCAGTTGGGGTTCTGCCGCGTTGGGACCGATAACCGCAATTGACTTGACGTTGTCCGTTCTCAAAGGCAATATGCCGTTGTTCTTCAGGAGCACGATCGATTTCCGAGCAGCTTCAAGCGCAAGATCGCGATGTTCCTTGCAGTCGAGCTTCTCTTTCGTTATTGAACGAAATGGGACCATTTCCGGCAGATCGAATTCGCCCAGCCTGAACCGTGC
>PMBF01000107.1 GCA_003152875.1 Ignavibacteriota bacterium
TCAACATCTAGAGAATGCGAAAACCCCGTCACGCTATGCGAGATGGGGTTTTGCTTTCCGTGGCTTCGATGCTACGCTGAGGCCGCTTCGCCCGACGGAGAACGCCTGCTTTCCGGGTGAGCCGGCTGGGCGCAGACTACAGCAAGCCCTTGATCTTCTTTTCGAATGCCGTCTTGTCCATGTACCCGACATGCCTGTCCACGATGTTCCCCGTCTTGTCGACAATGAACGTGGTCGGAATCGCCTCGATCCTTCCATATGCCGTCTGAAGGATTTCATCTGCCATCACGACCGGATACGTGATCCCTACCTTCGCGATGTAGGGTTTCACCACGGACCAGCCGTCTTCATCAAGGGAGACACCCACGATCTCGAGCCCTTTCCCCTTGTACTGCTTGTAGACCTCGAGAAACCCCGGGATCTCCATGCGGCAGGGACCGCACCAGGTCGCCCAATAGTTCACAACCACGACTTTCCCTTTCAGCTTCGCCAGCTCCACCGTGGCCCCGTCGGCCGACTTGACCTTGAAATTAGGCGCCTTCCCCTGGGCAAAGGTTCCTGCGGCAATCATCGCTGAAAGCAATAGAACAAAAATAGCGCGCATCAATGGTGCTCCCCTCGTTATCGAATGACACCTCTTACCAACCGAACATACAAAGATCGGATCTCAGAAGCCAAAGCGAATGGCCGCAAACCAGGCATTCTTGGCTGCAGTAATGTTATTTGAGGTCCGCGGGCGCGCCCATTTCTTCAGGAACGCCATCACCTTCGCGGGGTCATGCCCCTTCCCTTCCAGCTCGCCGAGCGAGTTGCCAAAAGTATAGAAGATCAGGACGCGCGGCGGGTCCAGCGCATAGATGTCGTCGCCGGGTCCGCCTCACACGCCGCACGGAACAGCGCCCCCGGCCCGCCAGGGCGCTTTGGAGACCGCGCGATGCATCCCGGCGTGGAAAGTGCTATATTACGATGAAGCAGAAGGAAGAGCAAACCTCGTTGCCTCATAAACCCCGCAACACCAGACGGCCTCCGGAGGACCAGGAGGGGAGCAGTGGCACCAAGTTCCCCCCCGGGCCCGCCACCCTTTCGCGTCTCCGCAGCGCGGCTTATGCTACTTTCATGGTTCTTTCCGCAGTGCTGTTCCTGGCCCTCGTCGAAGGTGGACTTCGACTTTTCCACTACGGGCCTGACCTCGCTCTATTCACGGCGTCTGAAGCCGGAGGGAGCACCCGCTACGTGCTGAACCATGAGGTGAAGGCCCGTTACTTCGCAGGGATCCCCTTCAGGGCCTCGACTTCCCGCGACGACTTTGCCATGCCGAAGCCGTCCGGGACATTCCGCATCTTCTGCCTTGGCGGGTCCACGACGGTCGGATTCCCCTACTCGTACAATGCCGCGTTCCCGACTTTTCTTCGGGACCGCCTCCAAAGGACATTCCCCGGGCGCAAGATCGAAGTCATCAACCTGGGAATGACGGGGACGAACAGCTACACCGTCCTCGACCTCGCACGCGAGCTGCCGGCTTACAATCCCGACCTCCTCGTCGTCTATGATGGGCACAACGAGTTCTACGGAGCTCTCGGCGTCGCTTCCCAGGGGCTCACCGGCGGGTCGCGGGTGCTCAGCTTGGCCTATCTGCGCCTCATTCACCTCCGCCTCTTCCTCCTTCTGCGCGACCTGTTCGACGCGTTCCGCTCCGTTGTCGCCGGAACGCGAGAACCGGCGGCGAGGGACGTCACCCTGGAGCGTCTCTCCCGCAGCCAGCACATTCCGTACGGAAGCCCGCTCTACAGGAAGGGCGAAGAGATCTTCGCCACGAATCTGGACGACCTACGCACTCTCTGCCGGCAGAACCGCATCCCCCTCCTTCTCGGCTCCCAGGTGTCGAATCTGCGCGGCCAGGCTCCCTTCGTTTCGGACGACTCCTCCAGCCTCAGCCCTCTCGGACGGCGAAGGCTGGCAGAGCATCAGCGCGCCGGGCAGGCCGCCTGGCGCCGGGGACAATGGGAAGTCAGTCTCCAGGAGTACCGGGAGGCCGAGGCCGAGGACTCTCTGCACGCGGGGACCCATTTTGCCATCGCCCGGTCTCTCGACGCCCTCGGTCGGAGGAGCGAGGCGCGCGTTGAATATGTGAAAGCGCGCGACTACGACCAGCTACGCTTCCGCGCCAGCTCGGACTTCAACCGGCGTATCGCCAGCATGGAAGACACCACGACGACGGGGGTTGTCGATATGGAAGGGCTCTATATGCTGTATTCGCCCGATTCCCTCGTCGGCAACGAGCTGATCCTGGAGCACCTCCACCCGAATTCCGCAGGCTCCTTCCTCATGGCCAAAGGATACGCTGCCGCCATGCGCGAGCGCGCCCTCCTTGCTTCCCCGGAGGAGTGGGCCCGGAGCGACGTGATTCCCGACTCCACGCTGTGGAACGACCGGCCGGTAACGGATCTTGACGAGCGCATCGCGCTGCTCCGCACCACCGGACTGACTTCGGGATGGCCGTTCGCCGAGCCGTCGCTCAGCACTCCCGCGTCGTTCCCCAGGGACTCGCTGCAGAAGATCGCGGAGCGGGTGGTCAACGGGTCCTGGGGAGCCGGCGACGCCCACCGGGCGGCCGAAGAGTACTACGAGGGACAGCGCGACATGTTCCACGCGGAGCAGGAGCTGCGAGCGCTGATCAGCCTGGACCGGAGCCAGGCGGCTTCCTCGCTTCGCCTCGCCCGGCTCTACCTCGAGGCATCACGACGAGAGGATGCCCGCCACGTCCTCGAAGAGTCCGAAAGGGCGCAACCGACGGCACAGGCTGAAGCGCTCCTTGAAGAGATCGCCCGCCCCCTCGGGCCGGCGGCGGACTCCACATCCGGCGGCCGATCCCGGGCGCTCCCCAGCACACGGTAGCACACTCCCTCACCCCATCCCCTCTTCCCACACAGTCGCCCGGAGAGACAGTACAAAGGCTGGCCCCTTCGTACAAGGCCAGCCGTTGCGGGGGAAGAACCTCCCGCCGCAATTGGCGGTGGGGCGCCGGGATCAGAACCCGACTTTCAGTGTGATCACGTTGTTGC
>PMBF01000005.1 GCA_003152875.1 Ignavibacteriota bacterium
CGCGTCTGGGGCATCGGGCCGTCGGTCGCCGCGACCACCAGGATCGCGCCGTCCATCTGGGCGGCCCCGGTGATCATGTTCTTGACATAGTCGGCGTGTCCGGGGCAGTCCACGTGCGCGTAGTGGCGCTTGGCCGTCGAGTACTCGACGTGCGCCGTGGCAATCGTGATCCCGCGCTCGCGCTCCTCGGGAGCGTTGTCGATGCTGTCAAACGTGCGAATCTGCGACAGCCCCTTCTTGGCGAGCACCATGGTGATCGCGGCTGTCAGGGTCGTCTTGCCGTGGTCAACGTGACCGATGGTGCCGACGTTCAGGTGAGGTTTGTCGCGTGTAAACTTCTCTTTTGCCATTGGTGTTCTCCTCTGGAAACGGGGAATGATGTTGAGCGTAGCGGGGACCGTTATGCCGAAACGGATTCCTTCCCCTTGACCTTTTCGATGATCTGCTCCGCGACGCTGCGCGGCACCTCGTCATAATGCGAGAGCTCCATCGTGTAGATTGCCCGGCCCTGCGTCATCGACCGGAGCACGGTTGAATAGCCGAACATTTCCGACAGCGGTACCGCAGCCTTGATCACCTGGGCGTCCTTCCGGGGGGTCATCCCCTCGATCTTCCCGCGCCTGGAATTCAGGTCGCCCATGACGTCGCCCATGTACTCCTCCGGCGTCACCACTTCGACAGCCATGACCGGCTCGAGCAGCACGGGGTTGGCCTTCCGCGCGGCTTCCTTGAACGCGATGGACCCCGCGATCTTGAAGGCCATCTCCGACGAATCCACCTCGTGGAACGAGCCGTCGAACAGTTTCACCTTCACGTCCTCGACCGGGTAGCCGGCCAGGACGCCGTTGCGCATCGCCTCGATAATCCCCTCCTGCACGGGCTTCACGTATTCCTTCGGGATGACGCCGCCCACGATCGCGTTCTCGAACACGAATCCCTTCCCCTTCTCGTTCGGCTCGACCTCGATCCAGACGTGCCCGTACTGACCGCGGCCGCCGGACTGGCGCACGAACTTTCCCTCCTGCTCGACCTTCTTCCGGATCGTCTCCTTGTAGGCGACCTGCGGCCTCCCGATGTTGGCTTCCACGTGGAACTCGCGCTTCATCCGGTCGACGATGATCTCGAGGTGCAGCTCCCCCATGCCGCTGATGATGATCTGGCCCGTTTCCTCGTTGGTGGCCACGCGCAGGGTCGGGTCCTCTTCGGTCAGCTTTGCCAGCGCCTCGGACATCTTCTCCTCGTCGGCGTTGGTCTTGGGCTCGATAGCGACGTGGATCACGGGCTCGGGGAACGTCATTTTCTCCAGGATGATCGGGTCGCTCTCGTCGCAGAGCGTGTCGCCGGTGCGGGTATTCCTCAGCCCGACCACCGCGATGATCTCGCCCGCAAACGCTTCCTCCACATCCTCCCGCATGTTGGCGTGCATGCGCAGCACCCGGCTGATGCGTTCCTTCCGGTCGGTCACCGAATTGTAGACATACGACCCCTTGTTCAGGGTCCCGGAGTAGATCCGGAGGTACGTCAGCCTGCCCACGTACGGGTCGGTCATGATCTTGAAGGCCAGGGCCGCGAAGGGCTGGTCGTCGTCGACCGTGCGGTAAACCTCGTCCTTCATATTCTGGTGATGTCCGCGGATCCGGCCCTCAGCCAGGTCAAGGGGCGACGGGAGGTAGTCCACGATCGCGTCCAGGAGCATCTGGACTCCCTTGTTCTTGAACGAGGAGCCGCAAAAGACCGGGACGATGCTGACCTTGAGGCAGGCCCGGCGGAGAACCGGCATCACCTCGGCCGGGGTGATCTCTTTCCCGTCCAGGTATTTCACCAGCAGGGAATCGTCTTCGTCGGCGACCGCTTCCAGCATGTGGGTCCGGGCTTCCCGCGCCTTGCCCTGCATGCCCTGCGGGATCTCGATCTCGTCCCACTCGGTGCCCAGGGTAGACTCGCGGTACATATACGCTTTCATCCTGACCAGGTCGATGATGCCGGTGAACAGGTCGCCTTCGCCCACCGGGAGCTGGACCGGCACGGCGTTGGCATGGAGCCTGTCCTTCATCATCTGGATGACGGCCTGGAAATCGGCCCCGACGCGGTCCATCTTATTGACGAACGCGATGCGCGGCACGCCGTACTTGTCCATCTGGCGCCAGACGGTTTCCGACTGCGGTTCGACGCCGCCGACGGAGCAGAACAGCGCGATGGCACCGTCGAGCACGCGCAGCGAGCGCTCCACCTCGGCGGTGAAGTCGACGTGTCCGGGCGTGTCGATAATGTTGATCCTGTTGTTGTGCCAGAAGCAGGTGGTTGCGGCCGAGGTGATCGTGATCCCTCGTTCCTTCTCCTGCTCCATCCAGTCCATCGTCGCGGCGCCCTCGTGGACCTCCCCCATGCGGTGGAGCACTCCGGTGTAGAAAAGAATGCGCTCCGTCGTCGTCGTCTTGCCGGCGTCGATGTGGGCGCTGATGCCGATGTTTCGGGTTCGTTCAAGCGGATACTGTCGTGGCATACCTGTACTCTTGTGTTCCTCCCCTCAGTTCCCTACCACCGGAAGTGCGCGAACGCCTTGTTGGCTTCGGCCATGCGGTGTGTGTCTTCCTTCTTCTTGATCGCGTTGCCCTGTCCGGTCGACGCATCGATGAACTCGGCGGCCAGTTTTTCCGACATGGATTTCTCCTTGCGGTCGCCCGCATAGGAGATCAGCCATCGGATGGCCAGGGCCGTGCTCCGGTCACCGCGGACCTCGGTGGGGACCTGGTAGGTCGCGCCGCCGACGCGTCGGGCCTTCACTTCCAGAAGCGGCTTGGTGTTGTGGACGGCCTTCTTGAAGACCTCCAGCCCGGAAGGCTTGCCGCGCTCCTCGATGATGGTCAGGGCGTCATAGAGCAGCTTGCGGGCCTTGTGCTTCTTGCCGCACTTCATGATGTTGTTGACGAATTCCGACACGAGCACGTCGCCGTACTTCGGATCGGGACTGGTCTTGCGCGGAGACGATTTCTTCTTTCTCATTTCTTCTTTCTCAATGCGAACCCCGGAGGAAGATTATGCCTTTGCCCTCTTGGCGCCGTATTTGGAGCGGCCCTGCTTCCGGTCGGCCACCCCGGCGGTGTCGAGCGTGCCGCGAATGATGTGATAGCGGACGCCCGGAAGGTCTTTCACGCGGCCGCCGCGGATCATGACGATCGAGTGTTCCTGGAGGTTGTGGCCCTCCCCCGGAATGTACGCGGTCACCTCGATCCCGTTGGTCAGCCTGACGCGGGCCACCTTGCGGAGGGCCGAATTGGGCTTTTTCGGCGTTGTGGTGTAGACACGCGTGCAGACGCCCCGCTTCTGCGGGCATCCGCCCATCGCGGGAGCCTTGCTCTTGTAGGTCACCGCGTGCCGGCTGTTACGGACCAGCTGGTTGATCGTAGGCACAGATCGCTCCTGGGACTGCAAGTGTGGAAAGTTTGGAAAAGCCTTCAAATATACGAAAACGAACGCGTAATGTCAAGCGGGCCCGGACTCCCGGCCGCCTGAGCATGCTGGCAATGGGAAGTAACATCTCAGGATGGCAACGGACCCAGGCCGGGTCCGTGCCAGCGCCTGTGGAATGCTGCCGGTGTGGCAGTGTGGTCTACGGTGTTGCCACGTTCTCTTTCTCTCGTGTCCTTGTCCGGGCGCCGTTTCCTCCCGGTTCTGTCCCCTCTTCCTCCTCGCTGTCGCTTGTAAACACCATGATATTGCGGAAATGTTTCAGGCCTGTCCCTGCCGGGATCAGGTGACCCATGATCACGTTCTCCTTGAGGCCCAGCAGGTAGTCCACCTTCGCCTCGATGGCGGCGTCGGTGAGCACCTTGGTGGTCTCCTGGAACGACGCAGCCGAGATGAAGCTGTCGGTGGACAGCGCGGCCGTGGTGATGCCGAGGAGCACCGGCTCGGACGTGGCGGGATCCGCATCGCGGGTTTCGACCACCTTTTTCGCGCGCTTCTTCAGGTCCACGTTCGCCTCCTTCACCTTGCGGCGGGCGACGATCTGCGTGTTCTTGAGCTTCGAGTCCCCCTTCCCGGTGACGAACACCTTGTCGCGCAGGGCTTCGTTCTCCTCCTCGAAGCGCAGCTTGTCGATGTAGTCCCCCTCGAGGAACTTCGTATCGCCCGAATCGACCACCTTGACCTTCTGCATCATCTGGCGCACGATGATCTCNNTCGATGTGCTTGTCGTTGATCTTGACGCCCTGGATGCGGTACACTTCCTGGATCTCATTGACCAGATATTCCTGCACCGCCCCCACGCCCTTGATGCGCAGCACATCGTGCGGGTTGATCGCGCCGTCGGACAGGCGCTCGCCCGCGCGCACGGCGTCGTTCTCCTGGACCAGCACGTGCTTGCCGAGGGGGATGGGATACCGCCGGACGTCGGAGCTGTCGTGGCTGGTCACGATCACCTCGCGGTGGCCGCGTCGCTGGGCACCGAAGGTTACCGTGCCGTCGATCTCCGAGACCATGGCCGGGTCCGCAGGACTGCGGGCCTCGAAGAGCTCCGTCACCCGCGGGAGCCCGCCCGTGATGTCGCGCGTCTTGCCGATGTCCCGCGGGATGCGGGCGAGCACGGTGCCGGCCGCGATCTGCTGGCCGTCGTTCACGGCGAGATGCGCGCGGGTCGGGATGATGTAGAACGCCACCTTCGTTTCCTTGGCATCGACAATCTCGATCGTGGGGGCCAGCGTCCGGTCGCGCGAGTCGCTCACGACCTTCTGGATGTGGCCCGTTTGCTCGTCGTCGATCTCGCGGTAGGTGATGTTTTCCTTCAGGTCGCGGTAGCGGACCACCCCTGCGCGCTCGGAGATGATGATCGCGTTGTACGGGTCCCACTCGTAGATCGTCGCCCCCTTACTCACCGGGGCGCGGTCCTCCACCGTCAGCGTCGCGCCGTAGGGCACGTCGTACTTGGTGAGGGTCCGGTTGTCCTGGTCGAGAATGTTGATCACGCCGCTGCGGCCGGAGACGATGATGCGTACCCCTTCGTCGGACGGCACCTTGATGACCTTCAGGCCTTCGTACCCGACGCGGCCGTCGAACTTCGCCTGGACGAACGACTGTGATGCGATGCGGCTGGCCGTGCCGCCCGTGTGGAATGTTCGCAGCGTCAGCTGCGTGCCTGGCTCGCCGATCGACTGCGCGGCGATGGTCCCGACCGCTTCGCCGGGCTGGATCAGCTTGCCCGTGGTCAGGTTGCGCCCGTAGCACAGCGCACACACACCGCGCTTTGCCTCGCAGCCCAGCACGGAACGGATCTCCACCGTCTCGATCGATGTCTCGGCGATCCGGTCGGCCTTCTCCTCATCGATCAGCTCGCCCGCCTGGACGAGCATGATGCCGGTCATCGGATCGGTCACATCATGCACGCTAACCCGACCCACGATGCGTTCAGCCAGCGGCTCTTTGACGTCTTCGCCTTCCTTCAGGGCGCCGGTGGCGACGCCGCGGATGGTGCCGCAGTCCTGCATCGTGATGATGGCATCCTGGGCCACATCGACCAGGCGCCGGGTCAGGTACCCCGCGTCGGCCGTCTTGAGGGCAGTGTCGGCAAGGCCCTTGCGGGCGCCGTGCGTGGAGATAAAATACTCCAGGATCGAGAGGCCTTCACGGAAGTTCGCGATGATCGGGTTCTCGATCAGCTCCCCGGTCGCCCCGGAGAGGCTCTTCTGGGGCTTGGCCATGAGGCCGCGCATGCCGGCCAGCTGGCGCACCTGCTCGCGCGAGCCGCGGGCGCCCGAGTCGACCATCATGAAGAGCGAGTTAAAGCCGTCCTTCGACTTCTGGAGGGTCTCCATGAGGCGGTCGGCCACGCGGTTGGAGGCCGAGGTCCAGAGGTCGATGACTTTGTTGTACCGTTCCCCCTGGGTGATGATGCCGTTTTGGTACTGTCCTTCCACCTGGTCGACGTTCTTCTGGGCGGTGTTGATGATGCCTTCCTTTTCCCGAGGGACGATGACGTCGTCGAGGCCGACCGAGAGCCCGCCCGCGGTCGCGTAGCGGAACCCGATGTCCTTGAGCTTGTCGAGGAACTCCGCGGAATGCAGGTTCCCCACGCGCCGGAAGGCGGTGGAGATGATGGCCACCAGGCGCTTCTTGTTCATCAGCTCGTTGAAGAAGCCGATCTCTTTCGGGACGATCTGGTTGAAGATCACACGTCCGGTGGTGGTGTCGACCAGATGCCCGTCGATCCGCACCTTGATGCGGGCGTGCAGCCCGAGGCAGCCCTGGTTGAAGGCGATCAGCGCCTCTTCCGGAGAGGAGAAGATCATGCCCTCCCCCGTGTCGCCGGCCTTCGATTTCGTCAGGTAGTAGCATCCCAGCACCTGGTCCTGCGTCGGGGTGACGATGGGGGTACCGCTCGCGGGCGAGAGGATGTTGTGGCTCGACAGCATCAGGATGCGCGCCTCGAGCTGGGCATCGAACGACAGCGGCACATGCACGGCCATCTGGTCNNTGGATGCCGAGGCGATGCAGCGTCGGGGCCCGGTTCAGAAGCACCGGATGCCCGTCGATGATATGCTCGAGGATCTCCCAGACCTCGGGTCCCTTCTTGTCCACCATCTTCTTGGCGCTCTTGACGGTCTTCACCACCCCGCGCTCGATGAGCTTGCGGATGATGAACGGCTTGAAGAGCTCGACGGCCATATCCTTCGGGAGACCGCATTCATGGAGCCGCAGCTCGGGTCCGACCACGATCACCGAGCGGCCGGAATAGTCCACGCGCTTGCCGAGAAGGTTCTGGCGGAAGCGCCCCTGCTTTCCCTTGAGCATNNTCGGACAGCGATTTGAGCGCGCGGTTATTGTCGCTCCGCACCGCGTTGACCCGCCGCGAGTTGTCAAAGAGGGAGTCGACCGCCTCCTGCAGCATCCGCTTCTCATTCCGGAGGATGACGTCGGGCGCCTTGATGTCGATCAGACGCTTCAGGCGGTTGTTCCTGATGATGACGCGCCGGTACAGGTCGTTGAGGTCNNCCCTCGAGCGGCACCAGCGGCCTGAGCTCAGGCGGGATCACCGGGACGATATCCAGGACCATCCACTCGGGTTTGTTGACAGGTCCGTCTTCCCTTTCGCGGAAGGCTTCGACCACCCGAAGCCGCTTCAGCGCCTCGAGCTTCTTCTGGGCGGAGGTCTCCACCTTGATCTGCTCGCGCAACTCCTCGGCGAGCTGGTTGACGTCGGTCAGCTTCAGGAGGCTCTTCACGGCATCGCCGCCGATCTGGGCAACGAACCGGCGCTTGTCCGTCAGCTCGAGGTCGTCGTTGTTTTCCGGCAGTGTGCTCAGAATCTCGAAATACTGGTCTTCGGAGATCAGGTCGCCTTTCTGCAGGCCTGTCGGTCCCGGGTTGATGACCACGTACGATTCGTAATAGATGATCCGCTCGAGGTCTTTGGTCGTCGTCCCCAGGATGTAGCCGATCTTGGAGGGCAGGGAGCGGAAGTACCAGATGTGGACGACGGGAACAGCCAGGGCGATGTGGCCCATGCGCTCCCGGCGGACGCTCTTTTGCGTGACTTCCACCCCGCAGCGGTCGCAGATGATGCCGCGGTACCGGATGCGCTTGTACTTGCCGCAGTGGCATTCCCAGTCGCGGACCGGCCCGAAGATCTTCTCGCAGAACAATCCGTCCTTCTCCGGACGGAACGACCGGTAGTTGATCGTCTCCGGCTTGGTCACCTCACCGTGCGACCTCGCCAGGATCATGTCCGACGACGCGAGGCTGATCGTGATCTTGGTGAAGTTCTTCTTTGACTCTTTGGGTTGATGAAACAATGCCATGATGCTCCTCCCGAGAGATAACGGCCCCGCCGCCGGGGCGGGACCGATGCCGTTAGTCCAGCTTCACGTCCAGCCCGAGGCCCATGAGTTCGCGGATCAACACGTTGAACGATTCCGGAACGTTGGACTCGGGGAGGTTGTCCCCTTTGACGATCGCCTCATAGACCTTGGCGCGGCCCGAGACGTCGTCGCTCTTGACGGTGAGGATTTCTTGCAGCACGTGCGCGGCGCCGTAGGCTTCCAGCGCCCAGACTTCCATTTCCCCGAATCGCTGGCCGCCGAACTGCGCTTTGCCGCCCANNGGCTGCTGGGTGATCAGCGAGTACGGCCCGATCGACCGGGCGTGAATCTTGTCGTCCACCAGGTGCGAAAGCTTCAGCATGTAGATCACGCCGACCGTGACATCCTGGTCGAACCGGTCTCCCGTCCGCCCGTCGTAGAGCGCCGAGCGCGAGTGGGTGCTGAGGTGCGCCTTGTTCAGCTCGGTCTGCACGTCCTCCCAGGTCGCCCCGTCGAAGATCGGCGAAGCGTACTTGACCCCGAGGGTCCGGGCGGCCCAGCCAAGGGCGGTTTCATAGAGCTGTCCGATGTTCATGCGGGACGGAACGCCGAGCGGGTTCAGCACGATATCGACCGGGGTGCCGTCGGGCAGGAAGGGCATGTCCGCGGCTGGGACGACACGCGAGACGACCCCTTTGTTCCCGTGGCGGCCTGCCATCTTGTCGCCCACCGAGAGCTTGCGCTTCTTGGCAACGTAGACTTTGGCAAGCTGCACCACGCCGGGCGGCAATTCGTCGCCGAGCTGCACTTTGTTCTTTTCGTGCTTGAACTCCTCCTCCACGGCCTCCACCTTCTCGATGTAGGCCTGGTAGATGCGCACGATCAGCGAGTTCTTCCGCTTGTCGTCGACCCACTCGTTGGAGGTGTCGAGCCTGTCGAGCTGGTCGCAGCTCTCGAAGCTCTCGGCCTTGAAGACCGTTCCAGCGCGGAACACCACGTTGCCGTCGGTGTCGCGCACGCCCTGCGAGCGCTCGTTTTCCAGCACCAGGGTCAGCTTGCGCACCAGCCGGTCGCGCAGGTCCGACACGATCTTGCGCTTCTGCCGGTCCAGGGCGTCGGTCCGGCGCTTGTCTTCGCGCTTCGACTCGGCGTCCTTTTTCTTGCGGCTGAAGAGCTTGGTNNCCCTTCATGCCGGGGGGCGCCTTGAGCGAGGCGTCTTTCACATCGCCCGCCTTCTCGCCG
This sequence comes from Ignavibacteriota bacterium, assembly GCA_003152875.1. Lineage (GTDB taxonomy): Bacteria > Bacteroidota > Ignavibacteria > UBA10030 > UBA6906 > Fen-1262. The sequence goes on from PMBF01000005.1 coordinate 9,036, forward strand.
AAGATCGCCTTCAGCAGCTTCTCCTCGGGCGTCGGGTCCGATTCCCCCTTCGGCGTGATTTTGCCGATGAGGATGTCGCCCTCCACCACCTCCGCACCGACCCGGACAATCCCGTTCTCGTCCAGATCCTTGGTGGCTTCTTCGCTCACGTTCGGGATTTCGCGCGTGAGCTCTTCCTCGCCGCGCTTGGTGTCGCGCACCTGAAGCTCGAACTCCTCGATATGGATCGAGGTGAAGACGTCCTGCGCCACGACGCGCTCGCTGATGATGATCGCGTCCTCGAAGTTGTAGCCGTTCCA